>JBAMLT010000190.1:0-28804 GCA_039793425.1 Caldisericota bacterium | reverse complement strand
CTTTATTCATAATGAACATTGTTCATTATAATTCTTAATTTATTTTTGTCAAGTTTTTATAAATTATTTATGGTTTGTAGTTTTTATCATACATTGGTGATGAAAATTCTTTTTCAATGTCATATGGTTTGCAATAAATTGGGTTTTTATGATAAACCCTTACTTTACCTGTTGCTGTTCCATAAAAAATACATCCTTTAACAAATTTACCAGTGAAATTTCCAGAAATAATATATCCATAATTATTATTTGTTTGAGGGTCTTTCCATATGAAACTAAAATTTATATTTCCATCTTTATCAATAGATCCTGAAACTTCTTGACTTGCTGAATAACAGGTTCCATTTCCACTAATAACACCATTTTTTGCTTGAATACATAGATAAAATCCTCTATTTGTTGTTTCCCATTTACAATCAATATTACTCCAACTTGGAGCAGTACCAAATACTTCAGAATAGAAACTACTACATTGAATTTGTGTGTTAAACAAGATGTCTTTATTTGATTCATATTCATATTTTTCACCTGTATAAACAACAACAGGACCACTTTCAATATCTTGAGGTAGTTTTACTTTAATTTCTTTATCACTCCAACTTATTATCTCAACTTCTTTGTTCCCAATCATTACCCTACTTTTTGTTGTTTTATTTTTACCAAATGAAAATCCATTTATTGTTATCTCATCCCCACCTTTTCCTGTTGTTGGGTTTATTGAAGTTACTTTTGGTAAAATATTTAAAGTTGCTTTTATAATAAAAGAATCTCTAAATAAGGTATCTTCCCATAAGGAAGCATGAATAAGTATTTTTTCCTTTCCATCTTTGTTAGAAATTGAATAATCTCTTAAATCTTCAAGTTTATATTCATATTCGTAAACTACTTTTGTGGCATTATCAAATTTTGCTTCACTTATTGAAAATTTCTGATTATTAGATGAAATCTTTTTCCCTGGAGATATCTCACCTTTATCTTCTTCTATTGCAGTTTGAATTTCTATTTCTTTTGCGTATGTTGAGCCATTATACGCATATAATTTCAATTTTAGAACTTCTGCATCTTGCTGAATTGAATCAATTTTTTCTTTTGTTTGCATATTCATCCATATATAACCATTACTTTGCTCTGATGGTTTAATCTGTAACTCAAAAAAAGAAGTTAATTTTTTTGAATTTGGATTAATAATATAAAATGCAATTTCTCCTCCTGACATTGCATAAGTTTCATCATTACCAGGACACATTAAAGATAATGATGGATTTACTGCAAATGTGCTGTCTGGGTAAATAATATAATATCTTTCAGTTGCATACTTATGTCTTTCTTTAATCCAATTCCAGTTTCTTACTGTGTACATTGTTCCATTTTCATTTGTTGCAGGTGATATATTTTGAGGATCATGAATTATTATTTCATTTCCATTATCTTTATATCCTAAAACTAAAACAACATGTTTTCCCCAATTTAAAATAACTGGATGACCTTTATCAAGTTCTGAAAGTATTTTCCATTTTAGATGTGCTATAGCAAAATATGGTATATGTATAACACTAAAACCAGTTTTTCTACTTATAAAATCTCTTAAACTATTTGCAAAAGTATCTGAACTTAATCCAAAATCTGTGTCAGATGCTTTAAGTTCTTTTAATATATCAAATAGTTCAATATCATTCCCACTATATTTAAGTAACATTTGAGCACAGGTTGAGGCGCAGGAACCTCCAATTTGTTCATAATAAGGCATCCTTATTATTTTTTCATCCTTTTTGGGAGTATAATAAGGCATCCATCCAATATATAATATTAATTTATCCTTAAAACCTAAAATTTTTGAATAGGATTGGATTACATAATTTGAAAGTAAAAAGTTTTTCTTATTTAATAGAAGAGTTGAAGGAGAAATTTTTATTGAAACAATACCACTATTTGAATCATAAGAATAATTTAAATCAATCTTCTCATCACTTTCATGGTCATATCCAAAAATATTTAGTTCATCATTTTTTAATCCTTTTGGTCCATTAGCATATAAAGTTATATCTCCCTTAAGTTCTTTAAGTCCTGTAATCTCAAAACCTAAAGCATCTTGAGAATAAAATGAAGGGTTTATAATTGACTTTAAAGTAACTTTTGTATCTTTTGAAAATGCATTAGAGGAGACGACAAGTTTTGTTCCATCAGATAAATTAAGTTCTCCTCCAGATGGACCAAATATCTTTTCTCCTTCTTTTGAAATTTTATTGATATCTTCATTGAGATTTGTTTGTTCTTTCTTATATGTTATTGTTATTGTTTTTGTAGTTCCATCCCAATCAACAGTACAGCCTAACTCTTCTACAACAAATCTTAGAGGAAGCATTGTTCTTCCATTTATAATTTGTGGTGGAACATCGAGTGTTTTTACTACTCCATTGACTTTTGCTACTGTTTTATCAATCCAGAGTTCTATTATTATCTCTTTAAGTTTTATTGTTACTTTTCTTTCTGTTCCATCCCAAGATATCTCTCCTCCCATCTCTTCAATTATTGCTCTTATTGGAACTAAGGTTCTTCCTTTAACTATTACTGGAACAGTTCCTCTTCCTGGGTCTATCTCTTTCTTTACTCCATTAACGATCATTTGTGGATTGTTTATTTGAAGAATAATTGTAAAAGTTCCTGATGGTGGAGTTGGAGGAGGTGGCACCTCTTCATATATTACTGTTTTTGTAATTGTAATTGTGTCTCCTGGTTTATTTTTTACTTCTATTTTTATTGTATTTGTTCCTTTTACTAGAGTTACTGTTGCTGTAAAGTTACCATTTGAATCAACATCTACTTTATTTCCATTAACATATACTTCAGAGCCCACATCAACTTTTCCTGTAAATGTAAATTTTGAGTTCGTAACTTTTTGATTATTAGTTATGTTTATTACTAAAGATAGTGGTTTTGGAGTAACCATTACTTCATTTGATGGAGGGGATTCACTCTTATCATTATAAACAACTTTACATATATAGTAATAGGTTGTTCCATTTTCTACATTCTCATCAATATAATTTGTGTTTGTTAAATAGAAATCATGAGCAGGGGATGTATAAGCACTAGATACCTTTTGCTCTGTAAATATAATAACCAAGTAAATTTTTTGTATCTTCTGGTTGGTCCCACTCAAGATAAACTTTATTGTTTCCTGGATATGCTCTTAAACCTCTTGGAGGTTTATTTGGGTTTTGAGAGGGGACTAAATTTTGAGTAGAAACACATAAATTATCAAATGATGCATCAGATGCATAGGTCATAAATCCAATTTTTCCACTTTTATATGTACTATCCTCTGCTCTTAATATTTCAACTCCATCCATAAAAACTTTTATTGATGAACCATATACTTTAACTGAAATTTTATATTTTTTGTTTATTTCAAATGAATTTTTATTGTCAATTGATAAAACCTGAAATGGCTCACCATTTACAATTTTATCTATTCTTCTAAAAGGTCCCTTATTTGAACTATCCCTTACCATGATAAATCTATAATAATTATTCTTATCTTGATATCTAAAAACTGCACCTACTCCATCATCATCAGTTGGTGTTACTTCAAAAGAAAAAGTGTAATCACTCCAATTTGAATTTCCTGTAATTATGTGTGTTCCTTGAAAATATTCATATTCTCTATTGGTTCTATAAATATTACTATCCTGTATTAAGGAATCAGAAGTTATATGCCAATTTGATTTTGAAGAAGATTCATCATCAACAATAATCCAATTTACTCCAATGGAAGTTCTTTCAAAATCATCTGAAAATAGATCGCAACTACCTGATGGTGGAGATGGTGGTGTTTCATCATTAAAACTACTTAATGCAACATCATAAATTTTTAATTCATCATATGTCCCAATTAGAGAGTGTGGACCATAGGGCCAATAGTTTTGAAATGGATTATGTCCTATAAAGAAAATCTCATTATTATTAAGTGAAGCAACATAATTTGAACTACCTTTAAGAACTCCATCAATAAATATTTTTATCTTTCCCTCTTTTTTACTCCATGTTAATGCAATATCATAAAAAGAGTTAGATGATAAAACAAAATCATTTTTTGTTTCATATTTTGCATATGACCAGTTTGAACCACTCCATGTACTAAAAAACATTATTATATTTTTATTGTTTTTATCTCCTGAAAAAGAGATTGAAGAGGAGAATGCACCTGAAAAAGCAGATAGATATCCAACTGTATCAATTAAATAACCTGCAAATGGTGGTTTATAACTTCCAAAATCTTTCCATTCAGGTTGTCTTGTGTTGTAAAACTCATAGACATTCCCGTCTGGCTTATAATAAAACCTTATCGTTCCTTCCTCTGGATTAATATATTTTGAACTATAACCTATAAAACTAAAGAGTGAATCAAGGTAAACTCCCATACCTTTCTTTTCTTCTTTGAAAGAAATTTTATTTGTTGAATTAATCTTTTCTTTATAAAATTGACTTGAAAGAGTATCTTCAGTATTTAATTTATTTTCAAAACTATCAACAAAAATTGGTGTTGGTTCGAAAGAGTTAGAAAAAGTTTTAGGTTTTAAAATGAAAATAGAGGATAAGAAAAAAATATTTAAAATAAATAAATTAAATAATTTAATTAAATTTTTACCTATAAGTGTCTACTTAATTATAGTTTTAAGGTTAATTAAACCTATTTGCGAAAAGTCGAATTTTATTTTTGTAAAAATTCAAATTTCAGATATAGGTTTATAACCGTATAAAAATAATATCACATTTCTCAATAAATTAATTAATAATTTTACTTAAAGGTTCAATATTTTATTTATTTTTTCAAAATCAATATTTTTATCTTTCTCAACAATATGATGGTCTGAATTTAGAATATAAATTTTAGGTTCTTTTTTGAACTTTTTCTTTAAAATTTCTATATTTTCGGTCTTACTTAATTTATCATCTTTTCCAACAAATATGATAGTATCTATATCAATTTCTTTAACAATCTTATCAACTTTTTTATTTATGATATTTAATTCATCAAAAATAAAAAGTGGTATTTCAAGATTTTTAATGTCTTTATCAAAATCAACTTTGTTAAATTCCAAAATAGGTAAAAAACTTTTAATCTCTTCACTTAATTTTGAAAGATCTTCTTTTTTTAATTTTTTTAGAGGTTTTATTTTTTGGTGAAGAAAAGAGGTTAATAAAGTGATATACAAATCTTTAAAAAAATTTATTTTGTTATAATATGGAGCAAAAAGTATCAACATATCTATTGGAAGTTCTTTTACAGTAAGAATAGAAAGCATTGCACCCATTGAATATCCAACTAAGATTTTCTTTTTGTAATGACTTTTTAAATTTTCATAAAAACTTTTTTTAATATAATCTATCCAATCATAATGATTTTTTAAATATAATTCATTCAAATTTTTGCCAAATCCTGGAAGAAGAATACCTTTAACATCATATCCTTTTTGATTTAACAATTCTCCCAAATCCCTCATCTCCTTTGGTGTACCAGGGAATCCATGGATTAAAAGAGAGAACTTTTCTTTTGAATTAAAGAAAAATTCTTCATGGAGTGGGTCTTTAAAAATATTAATGATATTTTCAGAAATTTCATATTTTTCTATATCTTTATTTAAAAAGTGGAAAAAGTCAAAGAAAAATAAAAACAACCCTTGTATGATAACTCCAATACCATGCCCAATTAAAGATGAGTTTATCTTAAAAATTACTATTATAAATAAACCAATCAATATGTAAAAAATATCAAGAAATGTATTAACTTTTAATATATTTCTTATTTTTGTTAATTCTTTTTTATACTCCTCTTTTGTCAAATTAAATTTTTTATCTTCTTTTATAATTCCAAATAGAGCAATTGTTAAATTTATAATACCCCATAATAGAAATTGAATTTTAAGTCCTGAAATTATTTCACTTTTAAAAAATAAAAAAATAATTGATATTAATATACTTAGTAATCCCCATAAAAATAACCTTATCGATAATATTTTCTTAAATCTTTTTAACATAAGATTATTCTAACATTATTAATTGACTTAAAGAAATAAAATAGTAAAATATCTTATGATTTGGGGAGTAGCCAAGCGGTAAGGCAGCGGACTTTGGATCCGCGACCGGTGGTTCGAATCCACCCTCCCCAGCCAGATTTTATAAAATTAAAAATAAGTTTAAGTTTAAAATGTCTCCTTTTTAAAACTAATAAATAAATAATAGATATACTACACCTAATCAAATGTATTATTCATTATATTATTAATAAAGTTTATACTTAATTAAAAAGTTATTTTTTAGATAAATTAGAATAAATTTTTAATTTTATAGCCCTTTATTAATCGTTTGACATTTAAGGGTAATTTAATAAAATTATCATTGGAGGAAATATGGGAGAATATATAATTGCTTATGATGTAGGGACAAGTTGTAATAAAGCATTGCTTATTGATAAAAATGGTATTCCAATTGGTTCTTCAATAGAATCATATCCGATTTATTATCCAGATGTAAATTTTGCAGAACAGAACCCTGATGATTGGTGGGAAGCAGTTTGTAAAACAACAAAAAATTTATTAGAAAATACAAAAGTAAAAAAAGAAGAAATAATAGGTATGACATTCTCAACTCAGATGCTTGGAATTGTTCCAGTTGATAAAAATGGAAAATTAAGAAATGCGATTATCTGGCTTGATGGAAGGGCTATAAAAGAAGCAGATTATATGATGAAAAAATTTATAAACTCTAAAATTTTTGCTCTTCTTGCTGGTGCACCTCTTACTGGTAAGGATGGTATGCCAAAACTTCTCTGGTTAAAGAATAATGAAAAAGAAGTTTATGAAAAAATGCTCTATTTTCTTGATGTTGATGGATATCTAATTTATAAGACAACTGGAAAAATGGTTATGGAACTTTCTAATGCATCAGTGTTTGGAATAGATTTAAAGAAAAAAGATTGGTTAAAGTGGATATTTAACTATATTGGTTTTGATACCAATAAACTTCCTCCGCTTGTTAAATCTACTGATATTGTAGGTAGGCTAACAAAAGAGGCATCAATAGAGTGTGGACTACTTGAGGGAACTCCAGTTATTGCTGGCGCGGGTGATGCTTTGTGTTCATCAGTAGGTGCTGGAGCAATTGAAGAAGGAGATACTCATGTTTATCTTGGGACTTCAGGATGGATTGGAGTTTTGACAAAAAAACATCCAACTGGAAAATATGGAATTGCAGCAATACAATCTGCTGATTATGACTATTCTTTTCTTTTTGCTGAAACAGAAACAGCGGGTGAGTGTTTAAGGTGGATAAAAGAGGAATTCTATAAAAAAGAAAGCGAAGATAAGAAAATCCAAAATGTATATGCTCTTATGGATGAAGAGGTAAAAAAAGTTTCGGCTGGTTCTGACTTTTTAATTTTTACTCCATGGCTTTATGGTGAGAGGGCTCCAATAAATGATTGTTATGCAAGGGCTGGATTCGTTAATTTATGTATAAATCATAAAAGAGAAAATCTTTTAAGAGCGGTTTATGAAGGAGTTGGGTATAATATAAGATGGATAATTGAAGTAATTGAAAATGGTTTTAATTTTAAGATTCCATATTTAAGAATAATTGGAGGTGGAGCAAAAGGAGATATATGGATGCAAATTATTTCAGATATAACAAATAAAAGAGTTGAGGTGCTTCCATATCCACAGGAAAGAGGATCAATTGGTGCTGCATATTTAGGATTTATTGGTCTTAAATATTTTGAAAATTTTTCATCATTAAAAGATGTTGTAAAAATTGAAAAAACTTTCTATCCAGAAGAAAAAAATAGAAAGATTTATGATTTTTTATATGAAAAGTATAAACTCATATATAAGAATCTTAAAAAATTTTATAGAGATTTTAATAAAGAAATCGAGAGTTTTAAAGAAAATAAAGAGTGTAAAAAAATATAAAATAAGGAGGATTTATATGAATTTAGATCCATTTTCATTGCCAGTGTCATTACCTGATGGAATTGATTATGATGATTATTTAGTTGCTACTTATCTTGCAGTTTTCCCAAAAGATGTTCCAGTGCCAAAACTTGCTCCTGCACTTGCCATTGAACAAAGCACAGGAACATGGGTTCCTGTTCCAGGTGAAACTTCTGAAGTAAAAAGAAAGCATGTAGCAAAAGTCATTGGAGTTTATGAAATACCTGATTATGAATTTGAAATTCCAAAAAATCTTGAAATGAGAAGTTTTATTATTCAAATTGCTTATCCAGAAGTAAATATTGGCGAACAGATTCCAATGCTTTTGACAACAGTTGTAGGGAATATCTCAATGGGAGGAAGAATAAAACTTCTTGACATTAGATTTCCAGAAAAGTATGTTAAAGGTTTTAAGGGTCCAAAATTTGGAATTGAGGGTATAAGAAAATTATTAAACATTCCCAAAAGACCACTTCTAAACAATATGATAAAACCATGTACTGGATATCCGGTTGAAGTTGGAGCAGAACTTTTTAAATTAGCAGCATTGGGTGGATGTGATATTGTTAAAGATGATGAATTGATTGCTGATGCAAGTTTTAACAGAGTTGAGGAAAGAGTTAAAAGATATATGGAGATAGAAAAAGAGGTTTTTGAAAAAAAGGGTGAACATACACTATATACAGTTAACATAACTGATAGTGTTCCAAAAATTTTTGAAAATGCAAAAAGAGCAATTGAGGCAGGAGCAAATGCTTTAATGATAAATTATCTTGCAGTTGGTTTTGCAGTTTTTCAAAAAATAGCAGAAGACCCAGAAATAAATGTTCCTATTCTTGCACATATGGATGTTGCAGGTGCTCTTTATATGTCAGAATATCATGGCATCTCATCTCACATTGTTCTTGGAAAACTTCCAAGACTTATAGGTGCAGATATAGTTGTGATACCAGCTCCATATGGAAAAGCAACAGTTCTTCCTGATAAATTTATAAACAATGCAAATAATTTAAGATTTCCTTTCTATCATATAAAACCAACATTTCCTATGGCTTCTGGAGGAATAACTCCATCAATGGTACCAAATGTAATTAAAGATTTAGGATTTGATATTGTTATAGGCTCTGGAGGAGGAATACATGCTCATCCAGAAGGTCCTATTGCTGGTGGTAAAGCATTTAGACAGGCAATTGAAGCAACAATGAAAGGAATTCCTCTTAAAGAAGCAGCACAAGAATATCATGAACTAAAAGTTGCTCTTGAAAAATGGGAAGATCCTTTTGGAAAAGGTTTAGGAATATAATTTTTAAACTTGACTTTTATGAAAATGGGTATATATTTTTTAAAAAAGATAATTTATTTAAATTAAGGAGGTGAGAGAATTTTAAATTTTTTAAAAAAATTGGAGGTGAAAAATGAAGAGCATTAGATTGTTAATCGGTTTAGTTTTAATTGGGCTCTTAACTTTTGGGTTAATTTTAAACACTGGATGTAAGAAAAAAGTAGAACTTGTTACATTAACTTTTGCTAAATCTGGAGATGTTGTAAAACTTGATCCTGCAGATGTAACTGATGGAGAATCAATAACTGTTATGGACAATATTTTTGAAGGGCTAATAAGATATAAAGAAGGGACAACAGAACTTGAACCATGTCTTGCTGAAAGATGGGAAGAAGGAGCAGATGGTATGTCTTTTACTTTCTATCTTAGAAAAGGAGTAAAATTCCATGATGGTACTGATTTTAATGCAGATAGTGTTGTCTTTTCATTTGAAAGATTAAGAGATCCAAATCATCCATATCATAAATATGGTGAATGGGAGTATTGGAGTTGGTGTTTCACTGAGATTGAAAAAACTGAAAAAATTGATGACTATACTGTAAAAATAACATTAAACGATAAGTTTGCACCATTTCTAACAACAATGGCTATGTTCACTGTTTTTATTGTAAGTCCTGCAAATTATGAAAAATGGAAAGAAGAGGCATATGCTCATCCTGTTGGAACAGGACCATTTAAATTTGTTGAGTGGGTGAAGGATGATCATATTACTCTTGAAAAATTTGATGGATATTGGGGACCTAAACCAAAAATTGATAAACTTATATTTAAAGTTATACCAGATGCTTCAGTAAGACTTCTTGAACTACAAAAAGGAACGATTGATGGTATGGAGTTTCCAAATCCTGATGATCTTGATAAGATAAAAGGTGATGCTAACTTGAAACTTCTAACTCAACCTGGATTAAATATTGGTTATCTTGCATTTAATCTTGGAGAAGATACTCCAGGTTATGATCCTCATTTTAAAGATGTTCGTGTAAGACAAGCAGTTTATTATGCAATAAATAAAAAAGATATTGTTGAACACCTTTATAAAGGAACAGCAGTTGTTGCAAAAAATCCACTTCCTCCAACTCTATGGGGATATAATGATGAAATTGTTGATTATGAATATAATCCAGAAAAAGCAAAAGAATTACTTAAGGAAGCAGGTTATCCAAATGGATTTGAAACTAACTTATGGGCTATGCCAGTTGCAAGGCCATATATGTTTGATCCACAAAAAATTGCTGAAGCAATTCAATCAGATCTTGCAAATGTTGGAATAAAAGCAAAATTGGTAACATATGATTGGGGAACCTATCTTGATAAAACTGAAGGTGGAGAACATGCTATGTGCTTACTTGGATGGACAATGGATTATCCTGACCCAGATAATATAATGTATGTTCTTCTTGACCCTGATGCTGCAACTGTAGGAAGCGCTGGAAATGTTGCATTCTATAGAAGTAGCAAAATTCATGAACTGAATATGCTTGCAAGAACAACATTTGATATAAATGAAAGAGCAAAATATTATAAAGAAATGCAGAAAATAATTCATGAAGATATTCCATGGGTTCCACTTGCTCATTCACAACAGATGGTTGTTTTTAGAAAAAATGTTAAAGGATTCTCTTTATATCCAAGTGGAGATTATCATTTTGATAAAACATATATTGAAAAATAGTTTTAATAAAGTGTATGAAGGGGAGGTAGAACCTACCTCCCCTATTTTTTATTAAATGAAAAAATATATATTAAGAAGAGCAATTGAATTATTAATCGTACTTTTTATAGTTTCAATAATCGCTTTTTTATTGATAAGACTTGCTCCTGGAGACCCTGCACAAATCCTTGCAGGTGAACATGTGACTCAGGAAATACTTGAAGAGATAAGAGAAAGATATGGATTGAATAAACCTTTAATTACCCAATATTTTATCTGGATGGGAAAAGTTTTAAAAGGTGACCTTGGAAGATCGATAAGAACAAATGAAAAAGTTTTAAAAGAACTTTTATATAGATTTCCAAATACTTTTGAACTTTCTTTATTCGCAATTATAATTGCAAGTTTAGTTGGAATTTTTGCTGGAATAATTTCTTCTGTAAAAAGGGGCTCCTTTTTTGACTATCTAACAATGACAATTGCTCTTTTTGGAGTTTCTATGCCTGTTTTCTGGCTCGGAATAATGCTCATGCTTATTTTTGGTGTGTGGCTTAATATACTTCCTATTTCAGGAAGGTTGGATGTTGGAATAAACTTAACAAGAATTACAAATTTTATTCTTCTTGATTCTCTTTTAACCTTAAATTTTCATGCATTCTTCGATGCAATTAAACACCTCATATTACCTTCAATTGCACTTTCAACAATACCAATGGCATTTATTGCAAGAATAACAAGGTCAAGTATGCTTGATATTCTAAATAAAGATTATATAAGAACTGCAAGAGCAAAGGGTTTAAAAGAAAATGTTGTTACCTATAGACATGCATTGAAAAATGCTTTTATACCAATAATAACAAGTGTAGGAACAGAATTTGCTCTTCTTCTTGGTGGTGCAATTTTAACAGAAACAGTTTTTGCATGGCCAGGAATTGGAAGATATATAGTAGGAGCAGTATCGTCAAGGGATTATCCTGTTGTTCAGGGTTCAATTATTTTTATTGCATTTCTTGTATGTTTTGTAAATTTAATAGTTGATATTTTATATGCTTTTATAGACCCAAGGATTAGATATTGATGGAACAAAAAAGTGAAATTTATTTTATCTGGAAATATTTAAGAAAAAATAAAACTGCAATGATTGGTCTCTTTATCATCATTGTTCTTATAATAGTTGCGATTTTTGCAAATATCATATCTCCTTTTGATCCATTATCACAATCTTTAAAAGATAGATTACAACCTGGCTTCTGGAAGCAAAATAATATGAATTTTCTTGGTACAGATGAGTTTGGTAGAGATATACTATCAAGAATAATTTATGGCTCAAGAGTTTCATTAACAGTTGGTTTTATTGCAGTTATTATTGGAGTTTTAATTGGTTCAATTTTTGGAATTTTATCTGGATATTTTGGTGGATGGATAGATAGTTTTGTCATGAGGGGGGTTGATGTTATGTTTTCACTACCAAGTATTCTTCTTGCAATAGTCATTATGGCTATTCTTGGAACAGGTCTTGATAAGGCAATGATAGCAATTGGTATAGCATATGCACCTCAGATAGCAAGAATTGTTAGATCTCAAACCATAGTAGTGAAAAATATGGAATTTGTTGAATCAGCATTATCAATAGGTGAAAGTCATCTTATGATTATCTTTAAACATATAATAAGAAATGTTTTATCACCAATAATTGTTTATGGCACTTTAAGTGTAGGAAGTGCAATTCTTGATGCTGCAGCACTTGGATTTCTTGGTCTTGGCGCTCAACCTCCAACTCCTGAATGGGGCGCAATGCTCTCAAGAAGTTATCAATATATTGTAGCAGGTGCATGGTGGGTAGCAACATTTCCAGGTATTATGATTTTAATTTCTGTGCTTGGTTTTAATCTTTTTGGAGATGGATTAAGAGACGCAATTGATCCAACATTAAGATATTAAATGTTCTATAATTAAAAAGGAGGTTTAAGATGAAAATAAGATTTATAGGTCATGCCTGCTTTTTAATTGAAATAGGTGGATTAAAGGTGATGACAGATCCATTTGATGAATCTGTTCCATATAAATTTCCTGAAAAAGAAGAGGTTGACATAGTTACAATAAGTCATGAACATTTTGATCATAATGCAACCCATAGAGTAAAAGTAAAAAGAGAGGTTTTAAGAGATCCTACCAATAAAACAATTGATGGTATAAAGTTTTTATCTAAATCTTTTTTCCATGATGAAGAGGGTGGTAAAAAAAGAGGTAAAAATTCAATTTTTTTAATTGAGGGAGAGAATTTAAAATTAGTTCATCTTGGAGATCTTGGTCATATACCAGAAGAAAAGGATATTGAAGTTTTTAAAAACCCAGATATTCTTATGATTCCTGTTGGAGGTTATTACACAATTGATAGTAAAAAAGTAGATAAAATAATATCAATATTTAATCCTTTGATTACAATTCCAATGCACTATAAGACGGGTAAACTTGATTTTCCAATTTCAACCGTGGATGATTTCCTTAAAAATAAAGAAAATGTTCATAAATTAGAATCTCTTGAGGTTACAATAGATAAAGAAAATATTGATAAATATAAAGGGATTCTTGTATTCCCACTCTAAATATAATTTTATAAAAGAACTTTTTATCTTTAAAAAATAATGGAGGTGTGATTTGAAAAAAATTGTAGTTCTTGGCGGATGTGGTACTGTAGGAAGGGTTGCAACAAAAACGCTCTTATCTTTTGGTAATTTTGAAATCACTGTTGCTGATAAGGAAAGAGATATTTTTGAAAAAACCTTTGAAGGTTTTACAAATTTAATTAAATTTTATGAATTTGATGCAGAAAATAGTGAATCAATAAAAGATGCAATTAAAAATAGTGATGTAGTTTTAAACACAGTTGGTCCTTATTATAAATATGGTCCAAAAATATTAAAAGAAGCGATAGAATTGAATAAAGATTATGTAGATGTGTGTGATGATTTTGATGCAACAAAAGAAGATTTAAGTTTAAATGAAACTGCCAAAAATAAAAATATATCTTGTCTTATCGGGATGGGAAGTTCACCTGGATTTGCTAATGTTTTAGTAAAACTTGCTGATGATTTTCTTTTTGATCAAATCGAATCAATAGATATTTATCATGCACATGGTGGAGAAGAGCATGAAGGACCTGCTGTTGTAAAGCATAGAATTCACTCGATGTTAATAGAAATTCCTGTTTTTATTGATGGTGAATATAAAAGTGTAAAACTTTTTGAAGAGAGTGGGAAATCTCTTGAAGAGGAGGAAGAGTTTTGTGGTCTTGGAAAATACTTGGTTTATGCTTATCCACATCCTGAAACAATAACTCTTCCTAAATATATAAAAAATGTAAAAAGAGTTACAAACTTAGGGCTTGTCCTTCCTCCACAATATGCCGAACTAATTAAAAATGTCGTAAGGACAGGTATTATTGAAGAAGAACCAATTGATTTTATGAACCAAAAAATTTCGCCTCTTGATTTTTCTGTAAATTATATTCTTCATAAAAGGAAGGAGTTTATAGAAAAATTTGGACCTAAAGAACCAGTTGGTTGTCTTAAAATAAAAATCAAAGGTTTTAAAAATGGCGAGCCTCTTGAATATGATTTTTCAATGTTTTCTAAAGGTAAGGGAATGGGAGAGGGCACAGGTATACCTGCTGCCATTGGGACCTATTTAATATTAGAGGGGTTAATTAAGGAAAAAGGAGTTTTTCCTCCAGAAGGTGGAGTAAATCCGAAAGATGCATTAAAGGTTTTGATAAAACTTGTTGGAAAAGGAGAAGAAATTCCAATATTAATTGAAAAGGTTGACAAATTTAATAAAAAGGAGAAAGTAGATCCTTTAAATATAATCTCTAAAATATTAATTTAATATTTTTCTTTTAAGTAATCTAAAAATTTAGTAAAATTAAAAAAGAAATGAGAAAAGGATTAATTCTTGCTGCTGGAGTTGGCAAAAGGATGAAATCCGAAACTCCAAAGGTTTTACATAAAATTTTTGGACTTCCTGTTCTTTTCTATATAATAAAAACTCTTAAAGATACTAAATTAGAAAATATTTATATTGTTATAAGTGATAATCTTGAACTATTTAAAAGTGAACTTAAAGATGATTCATTAAATTTTTTAATTCAAAAAGTTCCTCTTGGAACAGCAGATGCTGTTAAATGTTCTTTATCAAAAATTGATGATGAGGATGAAGTTTTAATTCTACCTGGAGATACTCCTCTTATAAGAAAAGAAACAATAATAAATATTTTTAAAAAATTTGAAGAATCAAACCCTGATATACTATTATTAACATCATATCTTGAAAACCCCTCTCCTTATGGAAGAGTGATAAGAAAAAACAATAAAGTTATTGAAATAAAAGAAGATAGAGACCTTAATGTTGATGAAAAATCAATAAAAGAAATAAATACAGGTATATATATTTTTAAAGGAAAAATTTTAAAAAATTATATACCACAGATTGAGAATAAAAATGCACAAAATGAGTATTATCTAACAGATATTGTTAAACATATTTATAAGGATGGTGGAAAAATTGAATCTGAACATATTGATTTTGAAGAGATAATTGGAATTAATACAAGAAAAGACCTATCAAATGTATTTAAAATTATGAACAAAAGAAAAGTTCATGAATTGATGGATAATGGTGTTACAATTCTTGACCCAGATATTACATATATCTCGCCATTTGTGACTTCAAAAAAAGACACAGAATTTTTTCCTGGTGTTTATATTGAAGGTGAAGTTCATTTTGGAGAAAACTGTAAAATTGGTCCATTTGTAAAAATTTCTGCACTTGATGAGGTTGTAATTGTTGAAGACA
Organism: Caldisericota bacterium; assembly: GCA_039793425.1. Taxonomy (GTDB): domain Bacteria; phylum Caldisericota; class Caldisericia; order B22-G15; family B22-G15; genus JAAYUH01. The sequence continues at coordinate 12,972 of JBAMLT010000190.1, read as the reverse complement.
ATGTAAAAATTGGACCATTTGCAAGTATTAGAGATGGAACAAAGTTAAAGAAGGGTTCAAAAGCAAAAACCTTTGTTGAAATAAAAAAATCAGAAATAGGAGAAAATAGTGCAGTACCACATCTATCTTATATTGGTGATGCAACTATTGGAAAAAATGTAAATATTGGAGCAGGAACAATAACCTGTAATTATGATGGAAAGAAAAAAAATCCAACAATCATCGAAGATGATGTATTTATCGGCTCAGATTCTATACTTGTTGCAAAAGAAGGTGGACTTTTTATTAAAAAGGGAAGTTATACTGGAGCAGGTTCTGTTATAACAGAAGATGTTCCACCATATACTCTTGCTCTTGGAAGAGCAAAACAAATAAATAAAGAAGGCAGGTTAAAAAATGAAAATGGATAATGATTTTAAAGTTTTTGCTGGTAATTCAAACATCGAACTTGCTAAAAAGGTATGTGATTATATTGGAATTAAACTTGGTGCAATTGAAGTTAGTAGGTTTGAAGATGGTGAAATAAAAGTTATCATAAATGAAAATGTCAGAGGAAAAAATGTTTATGTTATTCAATCAACCCAGCCTCCTTCTGATAACTACCTTGAATTATTCATTATTCTTGATGCATTGAAAAGAGCATCAACTGAAGCAATAAGTGCTATTACACCATATTATGGATATGGAAGACAAGATAGAAAAACAAGAGGAAGAGAACCAATCAGTGCAAAACTTATGGCAAATTTAATTGTAGCATCTGGTGCTACAAGATTTATTGCAATAGACCTTCATGCAGGACAAATTCAAGGATTTTTTGATATACCTTCGGACAATTTATCAGCAATACCACTATTTGCTGATTATTTCATAAAAAAGAATCTATCTGATGTTGTTGTTGTTTCTCCTGATGTTGGAGGAGTTACAAGGGCGAATTCTCTTGCAAGCAGACTCCATGCACCAATTGTTATTTTTGCAAAAAGAAGAGAAAAACCAGATGAAATAGCAAGAATGGATCTTGTTGGTGAAGTTAAAGGAAAAAATGCTATAATTATTGATGATGGAATTTATACAGGAGGGACATTGATAAACGCAACAAATATACTTCTTGATAAAGGAGCAAAAAAAGTATATGCTGCAGCAACACATGGAATTTTCTGTAATGATTCATTAAAAAAATTGAATGATTCACCATTAGAAGAGATAATTGTTACAGATACTTTAAAAATTAAAAATGGTGATACTTTTAATAAATTAAAAATAATTTCTGTTGCTCCTCTTATAGGAGAGGCAATTATAAGAGTGCAGTCGCATTCTTCGATAAGTGAGTTGTTCAAATGAACGGAATGATCTATGTAATACTAACTTTAACTATTATTAACTCAATACTTATAATTATTATTTTCATTGTTTTATCAATCTATATAAGAGAAATAACAAAAAGGGTTCAAGAATTAACAAATGAGATAAAAGAACTCATTAAAGAGATAAGACCTACAATAAAAAAGAGTATGAAAAATATAGAATCAACAACCACTAATATTAAAAATCTATCAAATTTAATATCTTCTATATCGCCACTTCTTCTTTTCTCAGGAAGTGGATCTATTAATAAAATAGGAAAATATGTTTCCCTATTTTATGGTATAAAAAAGGGAATAGAAATATTTCTATCTTTAACGAAAAAAGGAGGCAAAAATGAGTGAAAGAAATGATAATTTTTTTGGAGGTTTTTTAACAGGTCTGGTTGTTGGTGCTATTTTAGGAATTTTATTTGCACCAGCAAAGGGAACTGAAACAAGAAAAATTATTTATGAAAAGGGTAAAGAGGTGATTGAAAAGGGAAAAGAGATTTTTGGTGGTAAATTAATTCAGATTGAAGAAGAAGAGGAAGAAGAGAAAGAAGAGAAATAAAAAATTTGGAAAAATCTTTAATTAAAAAAGTTTTAACAATTTTAATAACAATTCTAATTTTTGTCTTATTAATTTTTATTTTGGGAAAACTCAAAAATTATATAATCTTAATAATTCTAACTTTTATATTTTCCTATATATTTTCTATTTTAACGACTTTTTTCCATTCAAAAAAAATAAATTTAATAATTTCTAAATTTTTATCAATAATTGTTGTACTTCTCTTTTTAGGTTTTGTTATTTTTATTCTTATTCCACCAGTCATTAATGAAGTAAGTAAAATTATCTCGAACTTTCAAGGAATATCAAAAAATTTCTCTAATTTTCTAAAAAATATAATTGAAAGTTTAAGAAAAGTTTTTAAAGATTTTGAATTCATTCAAATAGATATTGATAAAATTTTTTCATCCCTAAATGAATCCCTTGGAAGTATAATGTTAAATATTGTTACAAATATCTTTTCTTTCCTCAATTTAACCTTGAAAATTTTTATTGAAATTGTATTTGCTTTTATAATTTCAGTATTTTTTATCTTTGATAGAGAAAGATTTTTAAGTGGGATAATTGATGAAATCCCTGGAAAATATAAAAATAGAGTTTTAAATTTTTTTAATGAACTGAATTTCAATCTAAAAAAATATTTACTTGGACAGTTTATAGTATCTCTCATTATTGGAGTTTCTCTTTATATATTTGCTCTTATTTTAAAAATTCCCTATGCAGGTACTCTTGGATTCTTATCAGCAGTTGCAGAAGTTATTTTATACATTGGTCCGATACTCATTTTTCTTCTTGGTGTAATAATCTCATTTACTGTTTCCCCATTCACTGCTCTTTTTTTCACATTTTTTTATTTTGCACAGCAGCAGATAACAAGTTTTTTTGTCTACCCACTTGTCTGGTCAAAATTTGTACTTAATGTTTCGCCAGTTATAGTTTTTATAACTATGATTTTTCTTAGTTCTATTTTTGGACCTGTTTCACTATTCTTTACAGTCCCAATAATAATAATTTCAAAATTAATCATTAAAGAGTTTAAAAATTCATCACTTTATGAGAAATTCAAAAAATTATAAAAAAAGTGTAAAATATATTTAAAAAATGAAAGTAAAACATAAATTATTTTTTATTAATGCAATTATTATTTTTTTAGTAGTTTTGTCAATAATATTTTTTATTTATTCGTTATCAAGGAAAACTCTTGATGATAATATAAAAATAAGGGCTGAACTTTATAGAAATAACTTTTCAAATCTGATTGAGATAGAAAAAAGGGGTTTAGAATTACATGTAAAAGACTATGCTTTCTGGGATGAAATGGGTATTGAAGGCGTTATAAATCAAGATAAACAATGGATTGAAGATAATCTTGATCCCTGGGTTAGAAAAAATTTCAATTATAATCTGATATTATTAATAAAAGATGATGGTGAAGTGATAGTTGATACACCATCATTGAACATAAACGCTAATGATTTTATTTTAAAAGAGAGGAAAAATTTTTCTGGTATTAAATTAATCAATGGTTTACCTGTAATTTTTGCAACCTCTCCAGTTTTTGATAGTTCTGGGGAAAAATTTTTTAATGCATATTTAACTTTTGGGATTATTATTAATGAAAGTCTAATAAATAAATGGAAAGATTATCTTGAAATAGATTTTGCAATAATAACAGAGAATAATTATATTTCAACAAGTGAAAATCTTGAAAGAATTAATTTTATAGATACTAAGAAATCTTACCAATATATTGATAATTATATCTGTACAATTCTATCATTATATGATAACGAAGGAAAGGAAATTGCTAAAGTACATATTCATAAATATGATGACATTCCTTCAAGAATAAATAAAACAATTATATCTGGAATATTTTTTGGTGCTTTATCCACAATCATCTCTGCATTTTTGATTAATATTCTATTAATAACATATATTCTTAAACCTCTTGAGAAATTAGCAAAAGCAACGAAAGAAGTATCAAGAGGAAATCTTGATATAAATTTACATTATTCTAAGAACGATGAAATAGGTTATTTAACAAGTAGTTTTAAAAAAATGTTTGATAAAATTAAATATAGAGAAAAAATAATTTTAAATGAAAAGGAGATGGCTGTTGAAATGTCATATAAAGATCCTTTAACAAATATTTTTAATAGAAAATATTTAATTGAAAAAATTGAGAATTTGATAAAAAATGAACAACCTTTTTCAATTGTTTTTCTTGATCTTGATAATTTTAAAGTTATCAATGATGTTCTTGGACACAAGATTGGTGATGAACTTTTAAAGAAAATAGCAGAATGGTTTTTGAATAATTTAAGAAAAGAAGATATTGTTACAAGATATGGTGGTGATGAATTCTGTTTGATTTTATATGGCCTTGATAAAAAGAGTTCCAATGAAGTTATTCAGAGATTGTATAAACTATTTCAACTTCAATCATTCTACCCAGAAGATATTCCAATAGGTTTTTCATATGGAATTTCCAGTTTTCCTGAAGATTCAAAAGATTTAGATAAACTTCTTTCTATTGCTGATAATAAAATGTATCAGATGAAAGAAATTAGATTTAATAAGTAGTTTAAGGTTATTCTATATTAAAAGATAACTCCTTTACAAAATCTTCATCTATAAATATTTTACATTTCCATTCTCCTGGATTTTTCTCAGGAGTAAATCCTTTAATTTTAATTGAACTCCATGTCCACGTATCTTTATCTTTATCAAGACTTTTTATATCAATGAAAACTTCTGTATAGAAATTGCCTTGAGGATCATAAAATTTATATTTAATTCTAAAACCACAATTTATCAATGCTTTGAATCTTGTGAAAACTATAACTCTTTCATCATTCTTTAAGAATGTTTGAGTTACATCCTGTGGTACTCCTTCAGCAACATTTTTACAAGTTAAAGCCTCGATTAACTCTGCCTTATCAACTTTATAACTTTCATCTTTAGTTATTGTAAATTTATAAAGTCCAACTTCTTTATTATCAATTAAAACTCTCACTTTCCAAACTCCTGGAATTGCACCGATAAGGTAATCTTTAATAAAATATTTACCAGTTCTATAATTCCATTTTTCACCTTTCTTATGTTCCTGATTTTCCCATTTAGTAGTTAAAATTAAATTGTTGAATGGATCATAAATATTTATATTTAAATTGAAGGTTGCATCATTAACCATTTCAAGATATGCTCCAACATATATACCTTCATCGGTTGATTTAAACTCATTTGTAAAATCACTCCACTTATTATCAACCAAATTTTTAAATGTTGTTACACCTGTTACTCTGACTTTTGTATTTTCAAAATTGTTAACTTTTATCTGCAACTCTTCAATTTTATTATCTTTTTCTTTTATCAAATTTTCTTTTTTAGTTAAATCATCATTAAGGTTTTTGATTTGATTATTTAAATAGTCAATTGAATCCATTGTTATTGTTACAGTTTTTGTTGCTCCGTCCCATCCCACTTCTGCACCTAAACCTTCACTTATAAATCTTACTGGAACCATTGTTCTTCCACTGATTATTTGAGGAGGGACATCAAGTGTCAGTTGATACCCATCAATATAAGCAATCTTATTACCAATCTGAAGTTTAATTACCTTTTTAACATCTTCACCTCTTATATCACTATTGATAGATACCATTAAAAATGAAATAAGAAAAATTAATAAAATCTGGACCAACTTTTTCATAAAAAACCTTCTGAATTAATTATTTTATTAAATTATATCAAGATCTGAAAAATTTAAAAAATATTTTGAATTTAAATCAATATCATCAAAAGGATAAATTATTATTGGTTTTTTGTTGTATGGTATGAAACCTTTTTTTATTAATATCTTTTCTAAAGGATCACCTTCTTTAATCCATATATCGACAAGATCAACATTATTATCTAAAAAATATTTAATTGAAAAATTGAGTGTGTCTATAAAAGATTTTTCATCTTTTATTAAAAATTCTTCTATTGTACCTCTTTTAATGTCAATGTTTTTTATTCTTAAAACAAAAAGATTATCTGTATTTCTAAAAATATCATATTTATAATATGGATGATTTAAGTATCTCCAGTTCAAAAAATTTTCATCTCTTAAAATAAACATATCATAATTTTTATATATATAATTTGAATAATCATAAACTTCTGAAAAATTATTTACTTTATCATATTTATCTTTATATTTAATCATTCCTTTTCCTATTTTGAAAAGTGGATTAAAAAATGAAAAATTTAAATTGATCTTTGTTGAAAGAAAATTTAGATTAAGAGGAAAAATCCATCTTCTTATATTTCCAACCAATTTCCAGTTAAGTTTATTTAAGTAAATTGGTTTTGAATTTGGATTTGGAAAACCATAGAAAAATGAGTATCTTCTATCTTTACCTTCTTTTAAAGTAAGAAGTGCAAGTTTTTTAAAAATTCCTTTTCCTCTATGCTCCTTAAGGGTCATCGAATCTACTGAATGACCTACTTTTACAATATTTCCTTTGTAATAAAAATTTAGAGGTACTATTGCTTCTTGAGAAATTATTTTTCCATTCTCTTCATAAATAGCAATTAAATTTTCTTTTAAAGGATTATTTAAATATTTCCATTGCCATTTAGCAATATCAACTTCAAGTTCTGGAGTAACTGAATAAAAAAGATCTATTAAATCTAAGCCATCACCTTTGTAAATTTTCTCCATTAGTTTTATTTTTCTATTTTTTCTATCACAATAATATAATTTGTATAAAGAGCAGCAATAGCACCAATTGCAACCCAAACAGGTATTAAAATCGATGCTGCAATACCAATTGTTAATGGTATTTCAAGAAGAGTATTTCCATCTTTATCTTTTACAGTAATCCTTCTAATATTTCCCTCATGAATCAATTTTTTAACAAACCCTAAAAGTTCATCACCACTAACTTTAAATTCTTCTTTTCTTACTTTTTCTTCCATAATCACCTCACAAAATATTTTATTAATATTAATTTATTTATATTTTATTTTCAACTTAATTTTTATAGATGATATAATAAAAAATGACATTAAGTTTAAGGAGGTTAAAATGATTAAGAAATTTACTTTAATATTTTTGTTTATATTTTTAATTTTTACACTATCTTGCATTGAAAAAATACCAACACCTTTTACTGAAAAATTTGAAGAGACATATCCTATTGAAAAAGAAACATCGCTATCAATTGAGAATTTTAATGGTAGTGTAACAATTACAAAATGGAATGAAAATAATATATCCATATTTGCTGAAAAAAAGAGTTTGCTTGGTAAGGGTGAACTTAATAATGTAAAAATAGAAATAATAAAAAATGATCAATTTAAAATAAACAGTATAAAATTAACCAAAAACCCTCAAGTTTCAATCACCTATAATATTAAGGTTCCTGATAAAGTTATATTAAATGATATTGTAACTTCAAATGGGAGCATTGAAATAGTTGATTTAAGAGGCGATTCAAATCTGAAAAGTTCTAATGGATATATTAAAGTTATTGGTCATAGTGGAAATATAAGATGTGATACTTCAAACGGAAGAATAGAAATTACAAACCTTATTGGAAATGCGACCTTAAATACGTCAAATGGAAGAATAGTTGTTGATGGTTGTGAAAGATTAACGCAGGTTGAAACATCAAATGCAACTGTTGAAATTAGAAGAACAAAAGAAGTTGGGGATATAAAAACTTCAAATGGAAAAATAGAAGTTGATATTTACAAAATAAGAGAAGGTGGTGCAAGGATATATACATCAAATGGTTCAATCTATGCAAATATTAAAAGTGATTTGAATATTAGTCTTGAAGTTGAAACATCAAATGGAAAAATTGATGTTAAAGATTTGGATTTGAGTGTTGATACATTAAGAGAAAACTATTTAAAAGGAAAATTAAATAGTGGTGGAGAAACTGTATCAATTAAGACATCAAATGCTAACATTTACCTTTCTGCTCTCCCCTAAATATCAATATGGTGTCAGACACCATATTGATATAGTTTTCCACAGTGGGTTGAAAAAATTGATATGTATGTTAATATAATTTATTATAAACCTTCGGGGTCGGGTGAAATTCCCTACCGGTGGTAATAGGTTTTACTAAAAAAGTAAAACCTTAGCCCACGAGCAGAAAGAGTTTTAAAATTCTGCAGATTCAGGTGAAATTCCTGAGCCGACGGTTAAAGTCCGGATGAAAGAAGGATCCCTCCCCGAAGTACAATATGGAGGGATAATATGAAAAAAAGAACAAAAGAGATTGTTTTAGGCGCCCTTTTATCTGCTCTCGCCTTTGTTTCAATGTATTTTATTCAGATTCCAATTTTTCCTTCTGCTCCTTATCTTCAATTTGACCCATCTGAAGTTTTCTCACTTTTTGCTGCATATTTTATATCCCCTATAATGGGTGTTCTTGTAACACTTGTTAAGGTTATTTTGTTTTATCTAACAAAACAGGAAAGCGGAATAATTGGATCTGTCATGAATTTTCTTGCCGTTACTCCTTTTGTTTTTTTCTCTTCAGTTTTATTTAAAAAAATTAAAAAAACTGGTTTTGTTTTAAGTTTCTCTTTATCGATTATTTTTGGCATACTTTTTAGAATTATTTTTATGATACCAGCGAACCTTCTATTTGTTCCAATCTATACTGGCTTGAATTTAAAACAGACATGGATTTATATTTATACAATAAATATTCCATTTAACATTGTTGTTTCAATCATAAATGGACTTCTTTTTGTTTTATTATCATTATCATTAAGTAAAATCCCAGAGGTTAAAAAAGAGTTAATTGATGTTGGAAAATGAGGAATTTTTATATTTTCAAAAACCAGGAAGATACATAGGTAGGGAATGGAATTCAGTATATAAGAATCCAGATGGTAAAAAAAGATTTTTAATTATCTATCCAGATCTATATGAAGTAGGCATATCTTCTTTAGCGATAATCCTTCTTTATCATCTAATAAATGAAAGAGAAGATAGTTATTGCGAAAGATTATTTTCACCTGGCTTAGACTTAGAAGAATATTTGTTGAAAAACAAAATTCCACTTTTTTCTATTGAAACTAAAGAACCATTAAAAAATTTCCACATGGTTGGGTTCAGTTTACAATCTCAACTTGATTTTACAAATGTTTTAAATATCTTAAATCTTAGTGAAGTGAGTATTTTTTCAAAAGATAGAAAAGGATTCCCTTTGATAATTGCTGGTGGTCCTTGTGCGCTTAATCCAGCACCACTTTCTCCCTTTATAGATGCTTTTGTTATTGGTGAAGGAGAAGAGGTTGTTAATGAAATCCTTGATAATTTTAAACAAGATAGGGACGATTATTTATTTAAATTAAATGAAATTGAAGGAATTTATATTCCAGAATTAAGTAAGAAAATTATTAAAAAAAGGTTCATAAGTGACTTTGAAAATTCATTTTTTCCTGAAAAACCAATTGTTCCTTATATTCAGGTAATACATGATAGAGGTGTAGTTGAAATTTTTAGAGGTTGTGATAGAGGTTGTAGATTCTGCATCTCAGGAATGGAAAAAAGACCAAGACGAGAAAAAAGTGTTGAAAAAATATTGGAAATCTCAAATAACCTTCTTTTAAATACTGGATATGAAGAGATATCTCTCTTATCTTTATCCACATCTGATTATAGTAAAATTGATGAACTTTTAATTAGATTAAAAGAAAAATTAAAGGATAGAAAAATAACTATATCTCTACCTTCATTAAGAATTGATAATTTTTCACTTAAACTACTTGATTTAATAGATACAGGTAGAAAAGTAACTCTTACTTTTGCCCCAGAAGGTGGAACAGAAAAAATAAGAAATGTTATGAATAAACCAATAAAAGATGATGAGATATTAAATGTTATTAAAGAAGCAAATTTAAAGGGATATAAAAAAATTAAATTATATTTTTTAGTCGGTGTTCCTTATGAAGATTATGATGATATATATGGAATTGTTGAACTTATAAACAGGATACAAGATGAAAATAAAGGGTTAAAATTATCAATCTCGATAAACCCTTTAATTCCAAAGCCATTTACGCCTTTCCAATGGGAAAAGTTTATATCAAAAGATGAATTTATAAAAAAGATTAAAATCATTAAAAATGGAATTAAAAATGTGAATTTAAATTATAGAGGATGGGAAGAATCTTTTATTGAAGCAATTATTTCAAGGGGTGATGAAGAAATTTCAGAATTAATTTATGGTGCTTATCTTAAAGGTGAAAAATTTTCAAACTGGAGAGAAAATTTTCATTTTGAGGTATGGGAAGAGATTTTAAAAGAAAAGAAATTTAAAACAATTGATAAAGTTCTTAATGGTTTCGCATTAAAAGAAAAACTTCCATGGGATTTTATTGATATTGGAATTGATAAAGAGTTTTTATTAAAAGAAAGAGAGAAAAGTAAATTAGGAGAAATAACAGAAGCGTGTTTTATGGATTTAGAAAGGTGCTCAAATTGTGGAGTATGTTTTAATTTAAAATGAAAATTCGGTTAGAGTATGAAAAAATTGGTTCTCTTATTTTTATCTCAACCCTTGATATTGAAAGACTCTGGGAAAGAGTTTTAAGAAGAAGTGGTTTAAAATTAAAATTCACAGAAGGTTATAACCCGAAAGTTATAAAAGATTTTTCACCCGCGATACCTGTTGGAGTTTATAGTGAAAGTGAGTTGATTGATTTTATTATAGAAGAAAATTTTGATATTAACTCAATTTTATCCAAAATAAACAATGTAACTCCCGAAGATCTTTTTATTAAAAGGATAAAAGAAATAGAAGAAAATTCAATTTCACTTTCTTCTTTAATAACTCATATAGAAATTGAAATAGTCGGAGAAAATATTAAAAATATTAATTTTAAAGAATTGAAAATAGAGAAAATTATAAATGGTAAATTAAAAATAACTGAACTAAATAAACTCATTTTCAAAGAAAATACAAGTGAAAAAGGGAAGATATTGGTTCTTGATAGTAAAGTATCGCTAAAAGATATAATGAATAAATTAAATAAAATGGATTTTGAATTTATGATTATTAAAAAAGATAATTTAACTTTAAAAAATAATGAAATTATTTCTATTTTTGATTTAGATTGAAATTTTGATAAAATTTTTTTATGATTGAAAAGGTTCTTTACTCATTTGGCTCTTTTACCTATGATTTAATTGAAAATCATAAAGGTATTTCAAAATATTGCGTTGGAGGAAGTGGTGCTTATTTTTCTTTATCATCATCAATCACAGGAGTTAAGACCTATCCAGTTGGTTATATCTCAGATGATATTGATGAAAATATTAAAAATAGATTATCAAATTTTGTTGACATGAAATATTTAAAAAAAGGTAAAAAACTCAATTTTCATATTGTTTATAATGAAAAATTTGAAGCAAATTACTTAAAAGATTTAGATGAAGATGACGAAATAATTGAATATGAAAATCTTCCAAAAAACGAATATGTTCATGTATGTGTTATCTCAAATATAAAAAATCAAATAGATATTATTGAGAATTTTAAAAAATGTGGAGCATTTGTTTCTACTGGAACTTATTTAATAAGGATAAAAAAAGATAGAGAAATGGTTTTAAAGATATTTAAAATAAGTGATCTTTTTTTCTTAAATAAAGAGGAAGCATTTGCCTTATCTTGTGAAAAAAATTTTAATGATGTTATAAATTTTTTTGTCAAAAATGGTAAAAGGGTAGTTATAACACTTGGAAAAGATGGAGCAATGTATATTGAAAAGAGAAAAATTATTAAAATAGATGCTATTGATGTTGATGTTGATGTTGTTGATGTAACTGGTGCTGGAGAAACATTTGCAGGAGGATTTGTTGGTTCTTATATACAATATAAAGATCCCTATCTTTCTTTGAAATATGGAGTAATTCTATCTTCATTTGTAATTGAAGATTTTGGAATAAATGGCTTACTTAATATAAAAAGGGAGAAGTTATTAAAAAGATTGGAGGAAATAAATGTTTGAAATTGTTTATGAAAAAATTAATGAACTTTCTGAACTGTTAAAAGATATAAAATTAAATTTGAATCTCCTTCCTGGAATTGAAAAGGCAAAAAATTTAATTGATGCAAGAAAAAAACTAACTCTTTATTTTTATGTTGATGCAATTTGCCATCAAACTCAAAATTTTTCAGGAGAAATTAATGGAGTTTTCTTAAAGGGTTGGGATTATTTGTTAAATTCCTTTAAAAATGAGTTTGAAAAAGATAGCGATTTCATAGATGTTGATAAAATGAAAAAGATAAATGGAGGTGATTTAAAGAGGATATTAGGTAATTCTGGTGATAGATACTATGAGAGAGCAAAACTTTTAAGAAACTGTGCCTTTATATTAAAAAGAGATTTTAAGGGTGATATTTTTGAAATAAATAGATTATCAGATGGTTACATAAAAAGAGAGAATAAAATTGATATGATTAAACTATTTCATAAATTTAAAGCATATATAGATCCATTAAATAAAAAAACATATCTTTTTTTAAATATCGCAAAAAAGGTTGGATTCTGGGAAGTGAATGATCCTGAAAATCTTTGGATTCCTGTCGATTATCATCTTGAAAGAGTTACTTTAAGAATGGGTATCATTAATTTGAGTGAAGAAATAATAAAAAAATTTATTGAAAATAAAAGAATACCTCAGACCATTGATTTAAAATTGAGAGAAGTTATAGGTGAAGGAGTAAAAAAATTATCATTAAAAACAAAGGTTGATATTGATAAAATCGATCAAATTTTCTGGTCTTTAGGAAGAAGTATCTGTCTTAAAGATGAACCACTATGCGATGGGGTTAAAGATAATCAAAACACATTTACAAATATAACTGGAATCTCATTATTAGAAGGATGTCCATTTAGGAAAATTTGTAAAGCATATAAAATTCCTAATTTAAGAAAAATCAAAGAATCAAATGTAAATACAATTTATTATTAATAGATTTATTGTCTTTATGGAACCTCTTTCCTTATTATTCTTACAGTAACATCTCTTGGTTCTGGGTC
>JBAMLT010000189.1:0-4057 GCA_039793425.1 Caldisericota bacterium | reverse complement strand
AGATAAATCAATAGGATTCTAGAAAAAAGTTTTAGATAACTTTAAATTGCAAATTTTTTATGTATATATGTACCATCAATGCTAATACTATTTCCTGCTTGAGAAAGGCAAATATTGAAAACCTCCTTCTTTTATTTAATGAAAAAAGGCCATTTCAAACTATCTAAAATATTGGCATCCATTTTACAAAAAGATCTAAATATTTTTATGTATTACTATTTTTAACAAGGTAAGAAATATGGAAAACAAAATTTATGATATAAAAGATTGTGAAGTATATTATGAAAATGGAAAGAGGAAAATAAAATGTCCATGTGGTAAAGTTTTAGATAGAAGTATTGTTAAACATTTTAAGATAGATCACCCTTTATCTTGGGAATTAGTTGTCAAAGATTTCTTAAAATTAACTGAAGAAGGATTTAGTCCACAAAAAATCATTAAACATTACAAAAGTAAAAATGGTTATTATTTATTTACTTGGTCTGTTGTTGAAAATGAAATAAAGAAAAGTATAAATTCAGGAGTTATACCCATAAAAAAAATTAAAGAAGTTAAAAAATGGTATCCAGATAATCAAGAAATTCAAGTACCTAAGGGAACAATATGGTATTTTCCAAAAAGAGGCAATTGGGCAGTTCATTCGGGGGAGTATAGAGGGAATTGGCCACCCCAAGTACCAAGATTATTAATTGAAAAATTTTCAAATAAAGGTGATTTAATTTTGGATCCTTTTTTAGGAGGAGGAACTACCGTTATAGAAGCTTGGTTATTAGATAGGAAAAGTATAGGGATTGATATTAATCCATATGCCATTGAAATTTCTAAATACAAAATAAAAAAAATGAAGGAAGAAAATTATAAAACATTTATTAATAATTTAAAACTAGAATTTGAACCTAAATTAATATTAGGTGATTCACTAAGACTTTCAGAATTGTTAAAAAAAGAAAATATTAAAGAAAATTCGATTGATTTAATACTAACACACCCCCCATATTTTAATTCTTTAAGATATACTTATAAAAATCCTCAGGATCTTTCAAATATTAATAAATTAGAAGATTTTTTAAATAAGCTTACAAATATAATAGATCAGGCAACTATTTTTTTAAAACCCAAAGGAATTTTTGCTCTTCAAATAGGAGATGTCAAAAAAAATAATAAAATTATACCATTAAATTATTATATTGAAGATATTTTTTTCAAAAAAAATCAATTTGAGTTAATAGATATTATAATAAAAGCTCAGTTTAATGATAAGAGTACAACTTTTTATGTAAACAGTGAAAATAAAAATAAATATCATAATATTATTACACATGAATATATTTTTATATTTAGAAAATATTAATATATTTTTAATTTAATGTTTTTCCTTTTGTTATACTGTTTTACATCTTTTTCACTTTTAATGGAATTTAACATATCCAATAAATCGATCATTTTAGATTTAGGTATCATTTTTTCTAATTTATTTTGAAATATTTGATTTTTATTAAGAATTATCGCTTTAAAAGTCAAACCTAATTTATTAAATTCTTCAACCTTTGTGTTAAAAGTAATTTTCTTTATATCTAAATCTGTACTTTTATGAAATATTATAGATGATAATATTAAAACTAAGTTATCAAGATCTTTATTGCATATATTATTTCTTAAAGTTTCACGATATTGGTAGTTTGATTCTTTCATTCCTTCAGAAAATAATTTGTAAACATTCATAAATAATTGATATATTTGATAAATTTCATTTAAATATTTATTTCTATTTTGCTTTCTTCCAAGTTGCCCTGTCCTATATTTTTCTTTTAAATTATTTATAAATTCAATAAATTCTTGACGATTTAAATTTTTAATGGATTTTTTTAATTGTGCCATATCAGAGCTTGAAATATTGTACTTATTTTTTTGGTTAGGATCCAAAAAAGGTATTGAGTCAACTATATTTGATAAAGATTTTAATCCTTCACAATCTCTTAAAAGATCTTCTTTGGTACTCCATATTTGCCTATATTTGTATCCTCTAAATATTGTAGGTCTTTTAATAATTCCATCAGTCATTCTCTGAATTTCCCAACCCAAACTATGGGGATTTTTAATATTATTTTTTAATAATATATCTCCTATTTCCCATAAAGCTAATAGCTTTTCAATTGGAGATTTATTTTTAGATCTGTATATTGAGTTGTAATATGCAATTTTCTCTAAGATATATCTCATTTTTTTATTTTCCATCATTATAAGATACCTCATTTAATTGAAATTGTTGGATTAAATAATTTTCAAGGTCTATAGATAAATTTATAATCTGTTCTCCCATAATTATTGGTGAGAATATATCTTCTGTTGGATTTTTTTCTATTTTTCTTTTTATTAAATATGGCGATAAGATTAATGAAATGTAAGAAATAAATTGAGGGTGTACCCCTTTTTCTATATTTTCTATACTATCTTTTCCATGATGAGTAATAAAATCATTATGTTCTGTATTTATGGATAATCTATCTCCTGAATCAATGACTCGATTAGGATTACCTTCGAATTTCTCAAATGTAATTTCTAACCCTCGTATTTTTTCAGGGGTGGTTGGTGTTTGTTGCAAAACTATTTCTTTTCCTTTTTCATCTTTATCTCCTTTTTCAGGAAATTTATTATGTCCTCCATTACCTCCATCTCCACCATCTTTATCATTTCTGTTTTCAGAATATTTTTTTTCTATATTATAATCTCCTCTTGGATTAGGAGTTCCTGTCTCTTTTGAGTTTTGAAATCCATTTTTAGATTGTTGATCATTAAATAAAACAGTTGAAGGTAGGAGCTTATAATTAGGTATTTTCCATTGATTGAAAAATTTAGTTATATATTCAGAAATAACGTTTGAAAATGTTTTATATTTTTCCATGTTTTTTTCATTTTTTATTTTATCTTCAATTTCTTTTATCTTTTTTTGAATATTATATATTATTTCAAATGTTTGTGTTATTGTATCAGAATTGGTATCTAAATCATCCCTTGTTATAATTGGCTTTTCTAATACATTTAAATCAATATATCCTGCTATTAATTCACCTTTCCATATGTCAATATTATCTTTTTTTTCCTCTAAAAATCTCTTATAACTATTTAGATTATGTATAAAATTTAATTGCCTATCTTTAACAATGATTCTAATTCCAGGTTCTATAAATAATTTTTTTTCAGATATTACTATATTTACATGTATTACTCCTTTTTGAATATTACTAGAATCTATAATTAGTATATCTTCTTTTATATGTTTTCCTTCAATTGATTCATAATCAATAGGAACTATGTCCTTACATCCATTTCTTAATTTCCCAAAATAGCAAATTCTAATTTTTACCTTTCCTTTTCTTATTACTTCACTGAAATGTTCTTGAATTTCCTTGTAAAAATTTTCATATGCATTGTTAAAATTATATCCTCTTCCTTTTAAATTATTTTTCTTAAATTCATATAAAGTAACAATTGTACCATATTCATTATTTTTGGTAAAATATTTATTTTCTGCTTCTTTAACTTCTACTGTCTCATCATCTTTAATATCATCTCTAATAACAATTGTTGCTTCTTCATATCCTTCCTTTCTACTTTGAAATTCTATTTTTTTAACAAAAGCTCGTCCTGCGTTTATCCCAAATGTAAAAAGACCATTCGTCCAAGGCTTCCTGTCTTTTAATTCTCCTATATTTGAAACCAATTTACCCAATTCTGATGGAGACATACCACCACAATTATCGATAATTTGTATTTTATCTTTATATAGATTAACTTCTATTTGGGCATTTTTAATATTTTTATCATATGCTGAATCTATTGAATTATCTATATATTCCATACAGGCTTTATAAATACTACTATATGTATTAGCAATATTTGAAATAAAATTACTTTTATTTTTTATATCTTGTTTAACTTTTTCTAAAATGGCCATATTTATAATCATGAATTTCTATTATAAATTTTTTACTTTTAAAACAAACTTGTGATATCCTGAAATTATTTCCTTTTTATACCCCCTATCTTTCATTCTTTA
>JBAMLT010000188.1:0-4088 GCA_039793425.1 Caldisericota bacterium | reverse complement strand
TTAGAAAAAGAAGTTGTAAGAGCAGACCCAAATAGACCAACTCCTGCAGTTAAATTAAGGGATAATGTTGACTATGTTCCTGCAAAACCATGGGTTTTATATGGTCACCATTTTGCATCAATCGCTGGAGCAGGTCCAATTACAGGTCCTGCAATAGCAATGGCTTGGGGTTGGTTACCTGGGCTTCTATGGGTTTGGCTTGGTAATCTTTTTATTGGAAGTGTTCATGATTACCTTGCCTTAATGGCATCAGTTAGATATGATGGCAAATCAATTCAATGGGTTTCTGGGAAATTAATGACAGCAAGAACAAAATATTCTTTTGAACTTTTTATCTACTTTGCATTACTTCTTGTTATTTCTGCATTCATGGGAGTTTTTACAGGTCTTGCTGTAGCAAATCCATCTATTGCAACAGCATCTGTTCTTTTCATATTTATCGCATTAATCGAAGGAGTCCTACTTTATAGAACAAAATTACCATTTTCTGTTGCATCGATTATAGGAATAATAATGCTTGTAATATGCTTATATATTGGATATGCTTTCCCATTCATAAAAATTGCAAGTCCAAAAACATGGTATGTAATTTTAGCAGTATATTGTGTTTTAGCAGCATCACTTCCAGTATGGATTCTTCTTCAACCAAGAGATTATCTTAATGCTTATATTTTATGGGCTGGTTTAATATTAGGTCTTGTTGCTGCTATCTTTGCTTTTAAAGGATTTAATTGGCCATCATTTACCATATTTAATGCAATAACAGTTGGAGGAAAACCATCACCATTCTGGCCAACTGTACCTCTTGTTATTGCATGTGGTGCGCTTTCTGGATTCCACTCAATTGTTGCATCTGGCACATCTTCAAAACAATTAGATAATGAATTATCTGGTCTTTTTGTTGGATATGGAAGTATGTTTACAGAAGGATTCTTATCAACACTTGTAATAACATCAATTGCAGCATTCGGAATGTCAGTTTTCCAAGGTGTTTCTGGAAAATTAACAGAACTTGGTATTGATTTAAATCTACTTATGACAGATAAAGCATATCTTGGAAATAAATTTTTGGCTGCCGCAAATACAGTTGGTGGTGCACTTGGTGTTATGACAAGATCATTTGGAAAAATGACAACAGCAGTGGGTCTTTCTGAATCAGTGGGAAGTACATTTGCAGGTTTATGGGTATCTGCATTTGTTTTAACAACTCTTGATACATCTGTAAGATTGGCAAGATATGCATGGGGTGAAATTTGGGAACCAGTTAAGAATGTTAGTGAAGGATTTTATAAATTTATCTCTGATAAATGGGTAGGTTCAATTATTGCTGCAGGACTTGGACTTCTTTTAATCTGGGGCGGAAGTTATACTGTTTTATGGCCAGGATTTGCTGGTTCAAACCAGTTACTTGCATCAATTGCAATGATAACTGCTGCAATTTGGGTTAAAAGAGTCCAAAAGGCAAAACCTGCTTGGCAGATGGCAGTTATTATTCCTGCACTTTTCCTATGGATAACAGTAACAATAGGTTTAATCTGGTATCTAATAGTTGTTGTTCCATCAATTAAAGTTGCATTCAATAAATATATGCTTGGTGGATTTACAGTTGTTATGCTTGCTTTAAATGTTATTCTTGTTACTGACTTTTTGGCTGGTTGGAGAAAAGGTCCACTGCCTGAAGCAGAAACAAAGTAAAAAATTTTAATGAAAAAACTCTTTGACCTCCTTAAAAAGACATTTAAAGGATTAGACATAGGTTTAAGGGAGGTTTCGACCTCCCTTATTGAAAAAGAACTGGAAGAGATAGAAAATATTTTTGCACTTCTTACTATGGGTACTTTTGCAGGTATACCATCTCCACCAACAGGAATTATTTTAAGAATTTTACCATTCATGCAAAAAGAAATTTTTGTTATGATAAAAAGAAGTAAAAGCCTTGACGATGCTTTTGCTGAAACAGCAGGGATGTTTGATATAGATTAAAGGAGTTTTATGGATATTTATTTTTTTCTTGGAAAAGGAGGGGTGGGCAAAACAACAATATCTGCAAGTTTTTCAGTTGGTTTAGCACATTATAATAAAAATAAAAAATTTTTAATCGCATCTCTTGATCCTGCACACAATCTTGGAGATGCTTTTGATATCGAACTTTCCAACAAAATAAAGAAAATAACTGATAATCTTTTTGCTATTGAAGTTGATTTAGAGAAAATGATCAAAGAATATCTAAATGATCTTGCAACAAATATGAGAAATACTTATAAATATCTAAGCAGTTTTAATCTTGATAGATATTTTGATATTTTAAGATATTCTCCAGGAATAGAAGAATATGCTGTACTTGAATCAATAAAAAAATTTTTAAATTCTAAAGATTATGATGGTTTAATTTTCGATACACCTCCAACTGGAATAACAACAAGAGTTCTTGCCTTACCAAGATTAACTCTATTGTGGTCAAAAAGATTGATGAATATTAGAAGAAAAATACTTGATAGAAGAAAAATGGTTGAAAATGTTAAAGGAAAAACTGAAGCAATAATAGAAGACGAAGTTATAACATTAACATCAGATGAAAAAGAAGACCAAATTATGATAGAACTTGTTAAATATAACAAAGAAATGGAAGATTTAATGAATATTTTTCAATCAAGTTTAACAAAAATAAATATTGTAACAATGCCAGAAGATCTTGCTCTTTTTGAAACTAAAAGAATTATTGAATCACTAAACAATTTTGATATTAAAGTTAATAATATCTATTTGAATAAATATCTTATTTGTGATAATCCGCCTGAAGTTATAAAGGGAAAAATAATTGAGCAGGATAGAGTAACTGAAAAAATGAGAAATGAAATTAAAAATATTAATATAAAGGATATACCTCTTCTTTCACAATCACCAAGAGGTATTGAAGAATTAATTAAATTTTATGATAATTATTTAATGATATGAAAACAATAGGTGATGAAGATTTAATAAAAAGAATTAAAAAAATTTTATCAAAAATTGAAGAACCAACAACTGGTCTGGATTTGATTACTGGCGATTATATTAAAGAGATTGAAATTGATTTTACGAGAATAATAATTAGATTAAAAAAATCTTATCCAGATTACTTTTCACCAAGTTATACATTAATATCAACATATATTATGAATTCTCTTGCAAAAAAAATCGTTGATTTATTAAACAGTGAGGGCTTTACAGAGGTAATAGTTCTTTCTGGAAAGGAAGATTTTTAAATGTCACAAGGTGAAATAATTTTACTTATTCTTGTATTTGGAGGTGTGGTATCTTTACAATTTTTTCAGGGACGAAAATTAAATGTTATTTTGATGAGATATTATATTAGAGGATTTGAAGAAAATTTAAAACCAAAAGATAAATTATATACATATATTGGGGGATATGTTGGCTTTAAAGTTCAATATGATTTAGAAGATGAATTTGTTAAGCAAGTTCAAATGTCTTTAACCCTTTTACCAAGACAAAGTTTACTTTACTTTCCTATATCTTTAATAACAAGAAAACATGACAGGTTATATATTTTATTAAGATTAAAAGAAAAATTAGGATATGATGCTCATATCATTAAAAAAAATTTTTATTTCCCTGGTCCTCAATTAGATAATATAGAAACATATAAAAAAGAGATAGTTACTTATGATAACAAAAAATTTTATATTTTTTATAAAAATAAAGATGATATAAATGATCTTGAAAAACTTGTAAAAAAATCTATGAATTTTAATAATATAAGACACATAGGATATACAAGAGAAACAAATGTAATTTTTTTACTATTAAAACCAGATCCAAGAGAAACTCCAGCGGAATTAAAAAAGTTAATAAAGAATCTACCTTCAATTATCAACAAATAAAATTTTTTAAATAATTTTTGTTATAATTTAATTAGATACCTGGAGGTGATATGTGAATAATTTCAATTATGTTGGTAAAAATATAAAAAGACCAGATGCTATAAAAAAAGTAACTGGTAAAGCGATTTTTCTTGATGATATTAAAATTCCGAATATGCTTTATGCTGCCATTTTAACACCTCCTTACGCTCATGCAAAAATTCT
>JBAMLT010000187.1:0-29514 GCA_039793425.1 Caldisericota bacterium | reverse complement strand
AGGGATTGAAACTATGTAAAAATTCTTGACGATATTCCCTTTCCACTTGGTTTTTAGTTCGCCTATGAGGGATTGAAACATTTGTTCCTTCGTCAGATTTTGGTTTGTGTAGAGAAGTTTTTAGTTCGCCTATGAGGGATTGAAACATTCTCAACGGAGATTTGGCAGATTGTGCTATTGTTAAGTTTTTAGTTCGCCTATGAGCGATTGAAACATACCTTGATATAATTCAATAAATTTTTTTTTCAAATGTTTTTAGTTCGCCTATGAGGGATTGAAACGGAGTTTTACTTCTCTTGCAATATTCTGATATTTTTTAAGTTTTTAGCTCGCCTATGAGGGATTGAAACTCCTTTTTTCATCTTGGGAGTGATAATAGACATTATGAAAAATTTATCAATGAGTTAGAAATCTTTTTTTTATTGTGATATATATTAAAATTAAATTAGAAAAATGACCCTGAGAGTAAAGAATGGTTTAATAATTGGTACAATTTTTTTTATTCTTTTTATTTTAGGGTATATTATACCTTCAAGAATAATATTAAATGAATATTTAAAATCTGAAAATAGATATGTTGAAAATAATATTGAAAGATTTAATTCACTTTTTAATCAAGATATCGAAAATCTTGATAAAATCTTAAGTGATTGGGCTTACTGGGATGATACATATAATTTTATTCAGACCAAAAATAAATATTATATAGAATCAAATCTTGTTGATGAAACATTTGAAAATTTAAGAATAAATTATATGATTTTTTTAGATAAAAATTTAAATCTTGTTTATAAAAAATATTATAATCTTATCACAAGTAAAGAAGAAGATTTTCCAGAAAATTTATTAGAGATTATAAATAAAAATATAAAAAATTATAATGTTGAAAATATAGAAAATTTTAAAGGCATTTTATCTATCAATTCAGAAGTTATAGTTTTTTCGGTTAAAACAATAACAACAAGCGATTTAAAATCACCTTTTAATGGATATATATCAATGGGATATTTGTTAACACCAGATAGAATTTGGAATATATCAAAATTATTAGGATATCCCATAACTCTTTTTTCATACAATTATAAATATCTTCCTAAAGATTATATAATTGCGAAAGAGAAGTTAGGTGGTACTAATATTTATATCAATCCTGTTGACAATTACAAAATTAATGCTTATTTTACTTTAAAAGATATTTTTAATAACAATTGTGCAATATTAAGAGTTGATTTTCCAAGAGATATATATTCACAGGGGAGAATGACTTTAAATTATTTCTTAATAATTTTCTTAATTATAGGGCTCACCTTAACATCAGTATTTATAATTATCTTAAGAAAAATGGTTATAGATCCATTAACTAATACAATCAAAAAAATGAAAATTATTGCAGATAAACTTGATTTTAATGAAAGGTTGGAGGTTAAGGGAAAGGATGAAATTGCAGATTTTAGTGAATCTTTTAATAAAATAATCGAGAGTTTTAAAGAATATGAAGAAAAACTAAAAGAAAGTGAAGAAAAATATAGATCTCTTTTTGAAAATGCAGTTGAAGGAATATTTCAGAGTACACCAGATGGAAGAATAATTAATGCAAATAAATCTTTTATAAGAATGCTTGGTTATGATTCTTTTGAAGAATTACAAAAATTGGATGTTAAAAAAGATCTCTATTATAATCCAGATGATAGAGATCTGTTTTTAGAAGAGATACATAAGAAAGGTATCTTTAATAATATAGAACTTGTTTTAAAAAAGAAAGATGGTTCAAAAATCATAGTTTTAGAAAATTCAAGAGCAGTTAAAGATAAAAATGGAAAGGTTCTTTTTTATGAAGGTATGTTTACAGATATAACTGAAATAAAAAGATATGAAGAAAAACTTTCTTTTAGAATAAAACTTGAAAGATTAATAAATGAAATAGCGCTTGATTTAATATCAGTTGAATCTGAAAATATTAAAGATATGATCATTAAGAATTTTGAAAAACTTGGTAAAATCTTATTTTTTGATAGAATATACACACTAATTTTATCAAACAATAGAAAGAAAATTGAAGAGATTTATGAATGGGATAAAGATAATTATGAAAAAATAAGTAATAAAGTTTTAAATTCTTATATAAATACGGATATAAGATATGAAAACATAATAGAAGTTAATAAAGATTCAACCCATCCACTTTTTGATTATCCAATTAATTATTTAATACTTATTCCTTTAATTTATGGTTCTACCTTAAGAGGATTTATTGGATTTGAAAATGTAACTAATAAAGAAATTGAGTATGATGATTTTATAAAATTATTTTTAAGAATTTTTGGTGACATAATAATAAATAGTATTGAGAGAGTTAAAAATGAAGATAATCTTAAATATATTTCATTTCACGATTCATTAACAGGTCTTTATAATAGATTTTATTTTGAAGAGGAAATGGAAAGGTTGAGTAAATCAAGAGATTTATCTTTATCAATAATTTTATGCGATATTGATAATCTTAAATATATTAATGACTCTTTTGGTCATGATACTGGTGATATAGCAATAGTTGAAGTTGCAAAAATTTTGAAGGGTATTTTTAGAGAAAGTGATATTATAGCCAGAATAGGAGGAGATGAATTTGTTATATTATTACAAAATATTGATGAAGATACTATCAAAAATATGATAGATAGAATTTATGAAGAATTAAATATTTATTCATCTAAAGTTGGAACATTTCCAATAAATATTTCAATTGGTTATTCAATTTTAGATAGAAAAGAAAAAGACCCTTTAATATTATTTAAAGAAGCCGATGATATGATGTACAATATGAAATTAACAAAAAAAGGTTCTGATAAAGAAATAATAATTGATAAGTTAAAAAGAGATCTTATTTTAAAGGGTTATATTGATAGTTCTCTTATTGAAAAAATGAAAAATATTGCTGAAAAATTCTCAACATATATTAAACTTTCAGAAAAAAAGAAAGAAAATCTTTTAAATTTAATTGAGTATCATGATATTGGTATCTGTAAAACTTTTGGAAGTTATGAAGCAATTAACAAAAAAGAAGATTTTTATGATAATAAAATACATACCCATACTGGGTATAGAATTGCAATAAATTCAAAAAAATTATCAAAGATAGCAGATTTAATTTTAAAACATCATGAAGAATGGAATGGAAATGGTTTTCCTCTTAATTTAAAAAATGATGAAATTCCAGTTGAATGTAGAGTATTTTCAATTATTTATGATTATTGTAAAAATAAAAATTTAGATGAAATTAAAATAAATAAAGGCAAAAAATTTGATCCAGTTTTAGTAGATCAATTCATTAATTTTATAGAAGAAAATAAAAAAATTACTTATTTTTGCTAAACTTGAATAATTTTACTTCTGAATATAATGCTACTATTATGATCAATAAACACAAGATAACTGTAATCAATGTATAATTTAAGCCAGTTCTGAATTTTGGGAAGAAAGAGAAGATTATAAACAAAATTCCTGCAATTGATATTAAATAAGCCTTCCAGCCCTTTTCGCTCGCTTCTGATAATCCTAAAAGGAAAAACAAAACTCCTACTATGATGTTTATAATTAAATTTGTTAAAGACGATAAAGGAAGAAATCTTATTAATAATATTAAACTCAAAAAGAAACTTAAAATTATTCCATTCATAATCCCACCTCCTAAATTCAATTTTAAATTTTAAAATGTCAAGGTCAAGATTTTTAATGGTATAATAATATGGTTTATTTTAAGGAGAACATTGATGAATGAATTAATTGCAATTAAAACTGAAAATTTAGGAAGGACTTATAAAAAGGAAAAAGAAGTTATTGAAGCCTTAAAAAATATTAATATTGAAGTTAATAAAGGAGAGATTTTTGGCCTTCTTGGACCTAATGGAGCAGGTAAAACAACATTAATTAAAATTTTAACAACTCTTCTTCTTCCAACTTCAGGAAAGGCATATGTTTTAGGATATGATGTTGAAAAAGAAACCTTAAGAATAAGAGAGAAAATAAATATGGTAAGTGGAGGTGAATGGGCTGGATATGGAATCTTAACTGTTAAAGAAAATTTATGGATGTTTTCTCAATTTTATGGAATTCCATCAAAAAAAGCAAAAAGAGATATTGATAAATATCTTGAAATTTTTGGTCTTAAAGAAGATGCAAACACAAAGATAAGTAAATTATCAACAGGCATGAGACAGAAAATGAATATAATAAGAGGAATCTTATCTGACCCAGAAGTTTTATTTCTTGATGAGCCAACTCTTGGCCTTGATGTTCAAATAGCAAGAACTGTAAGAACATTCATTAAGATATGGATGAAAGAAAAAGAAAATAGAACGATACTTTTAACTACGCATTATTTAAATGAAGCTGATGAATTATGTAATAGAATTGCAATAATTGATAATGGAGAAATTCATGCTCTTGATACTCCACAGGGCTTAAAAAAACTTCTTAAAAATAAAATTCTTTACTCAATTGAACTTGAAAGAGAATCTTATTTGAAATTAAAAGAAATACCTTATACTACAAAATTCACAGTAAATCCTTTAAAAGATGGAAAAACTGAAATAAAATTTCAAATACAAGATGAAGGAAAAATAGTTGAGATATTTAATTACTTGAAAGATAATGGTTTTACTTTAACATCTTTCAGAAAGAGAGAGCCAACGCTTGAAGATGTTTTTATTGAAATTGTTGGAAAAGAGTTGAAAGAAGATGAAGAAAGAATATCTTATTAGAAATATAAGAGCAGTATTAGGAAGAGCATACCCAAGAGTAATTGCAGCAAACAGAGAATACTCCTGGGTTATTGCTGATATTGTTCTTCCACTTTTATCAGTTGTTGCTTATGGAACTCTTTATAAATTCCTTGGTGCATCAAAAGATTTTTTAGGTTTTGCTGTACTTGGTGGAGCTATGAGTGCTTTTTGGTTAAATGTCTTATGGGATATGGCTTCACAACTCTATTGGGAGAGAATGAGCGGTAATCTTCAACTATACATTTCAAGTCCAATATCATTGATATCAATTCTTTTTGGTATGAGTATAGGTGGAATGTTTGCAACATCATTAAGAGCAGCTGCAACCCTAATTGTAGGAACTTTAATTTTTAAACTTGATTTTAGTTTGATTAATTTAACACAACTTATTCTTGTTTTCTTTTTAACTTTATCTTCTTTGTATGGTTTAGGGATGACACTTGCATCTTTATATTTAATTTGGGGAAGAGAAGCATGGCACCTTTCAGAATTCTTTCAAGAGCCAGTTTATCTTGTAAGTGGAATGTATTTTCCAATTAAATTCTTAGGAAAAGTTGGTTTTTTCTCATCTTTAATTCCATTAACAATTGGTCTTGATGGATTAAGACAGGTTCTTTTTAAACAGGGTTCTTTTTTTGGTTTTCTATCAGTAAATATAGAAATTTTAATTCTTATTTTTTTAACAGTCATATATATGATACTTGCGGTTTTTTATCTTAAAAAAATGGAATATCTTGCAAGAAAGGAGGGGAAATTAACAATAAGATGGGAATAATTAAAAAATTTCTAAATGATTTTAAATCATCTTTTTATCTTGGATGGAAAATTGAAAGTAACTGGACAGATCCATTTCTATTTCTAATTTATTCAATTGCTAAACCATTATCAAGTGCTTTTATTTTGATAATAATGTATATTATAATTTCTCAGGGAAAAATTCAGGAAACCTTACCTCATTTAGTTATTGGAAATGCTCTTCATCTTTATACAGCAAATGTTTTGTTTGGAATAGCATGGACAGTTATTGATGACAGAGAATTTTATGAAACCTTAAAATATGTTTATATTTCTCCTGTAAGCATGTTTCAGTTTCTTGCAGGAAGAGGTTTTGCAAAATATTTAACAACTACAATTTCATCTTTTATAATAATAATTTTTGGATTTATTTTCTTAAAAGTAAGATTTACCCCTGTGCCATACTGGTATATCTATTTTCCTATCTTTCTATTTGTGGGTTCATTATCTCTATTTATCATTGGGTATTTTTTTGCTGGAATAAATTTTTTAATAAGTAGACAAGGTTGGTTTTTAACACAAAGCGCAACTGGAGTTTTTCTTCTTTTAACTGGAGCAATTTTTCCTATAAATACCTTTCCAAATTTTATTGGAAAAATTGGAATATATATTCCCCAAACAGTTTGGATTGACGGAATGAGAAAAATACTTTTAGGACAAGGATGGAATAGTTATTTTATGAATATGAGTATCAATAATATGCTATCACTATTAATCTTTGAAAATATCATCTATTTTATAATTATTTTCTTATTTTTTAATTTTTCTTTAAGAATTGCAAGATATAGGGGTTTAATAGACCAGAGAACAATGGGTTAAAAAAGAGAAGTTTCAACTATAAAATTCTTAGTTAAAATATCATAAATCTCTTCAAAACTTCTTCCAGATGGTTCAATTTTTTCACTATTTTTTCTTGAGAAATGTATATAATTTATACCAAACTCTTTTGCCCCAATTATATCCTTTTCAATACTATCTCCTATATGAACAACCTCTTCCTTTTTAACATTAAATTCTTTAATTATTTTATTGAAACTATTTTTATTGGGTTTAACAAATCCAATTTCATCTGAAAAGAAAATTTTATTAAAATAATGTAGTAAATTATACCTATTTAATATCTCTTTTAAAGCCCATCCTGGTGTTCTGCCAGCATCTGATAAAATACATAATTTCAAATTTAATCTTTTTAATTTTTCTAAAAATTCATTAACATTATCAACAATCTTTGGTGGAACTTCAAAAATTGCACTTTCATAACTCATTTTTATATCTTCTAAAACAAGACTATTTGGTATTGTTCCGAACTGTTTAAAAATAAAATATATCTGTTGAGAAACATTAATGCTTTTTTGAGTCTCTTTTTGAGTTGAAAAAAGCCATTCACTCATTTTATTATATGCATCACTTACTTCTTTTATAGAAATATTTAAAGGGGAGAGATATTCATATAATTTCTTAATTCTTATCTCTCCCCTTTTATCTTCTAAATTTAAATCATCTTCAATTATTGTATCCCAGAGATCTAAACTTACAACTTTAAGCAACTTTTTCTCTTTTTATATCCTCAAGAATTCTTTTTAATTCTTCGCCTTCAATTGTTTCTTTATCTATAAGAACTTCCACGACCTTATTAACTCCCTCACTATTCTCTTTAAGGATATTTTTTGCTTTTTCATAACAATCTTCGATTGTCTTTTTAACTTCTTTATCTATTTCATAAGCGATCTCTTCAGAATAATCTCTTTCTGAAGCAATGTCTCTTCCCAAAAATACATATTCAGTTTTTCTACCAAAAGTTAAAGGTCCAAGTTTATCACTCATTCCAAATTCAGTAACCATTTTTCTTACAATTTCAGTTGCTCTTCTTAAATCATTTTCTGCCCCTGTAGTTTTATCAAAAGTGAATAACTCCTCTGCTGCTCTACCTCCAAGTAGTGTTGTAACTTCTGATAAAAGTTGCTCTCTTGTTCTTAAAAACTTCTCTTCTTGTGGAAGTTGAAGAGTATAACCTAAAGCCATACCTCTTGAGATTATCGAAATTCTATGAACAGGATCTGAATGAGGTAGCATGTCTGCAACTACAGCATGTCCTGTTTCATGAAATGCAATAACTCTTTTTTCTTCATCAGAAACAACCCTTGTTTTCTTTTGAGGACCAGCAATCACCCTATCAATTGCCTCTTCGAGTTCATCCATTGTTATCTTATTTTTATTTCTTCTTGCAGTTAATAATGCTGCTTCATTAACAAGATTTTCAAGGTCTGCTCCTGTAAAACCTGCTGTTCTTTTTGCAAGTGTTGATAGATTTATATCAGGACCAAGAGGTTTATTTTTCGTATGAATTTTTAAAATTGCCTCTCTTTCTTTTACATCAGGCACATTAACTACAATTCTTCTATCAAATCTACCTGGTCTTAGAAGTGCCTGATCAAGTATATCAGGTCTGTTTGTTGCTGCAATTACTATAATACCAATATTTGGGTCAAAACCATCCATTTCAACAAGAAGTTGATTTAAAGTTTGTTCTCTTTCATCATGACCACCACCAAGACCTGCTCCACGCTGTCTTCCTACTGCATCTATCTCATCAATAAATATAATACATGGTGAATATTTTTTCGCCTCATTGAAAAGGTCTCTCACTCTTGCTGCACCTACTCCAACAAACATTTCAACAAATTCTGAACCAGAAACACTGAAAAAAGGAACACCTGCTTCTCCTGCAACTGCCTTAGCAAGAAGTGTTTTACCGCAACCTGGAGGTCCAACAAGAAGAACGCCTTTTGGTATTTTTGCTCCGATGGAGGCAAATTTTTTCGGGTTTCTTAAAAATTCAATCTCTTCTTGAAGATCTTCTTTTACTTCTTCAAGCCCTGCAACATCATTAAATGTAATTTTAGGTTTATTTTCAATGAACAATCTTGCTTTACTTTTTCCAAAATTAAATACCTGAGAATTTGCTCCTCCAGAAAGAGATCTCATCATTATCATCCAGAAGAAAATAATTAGAATAACCGATCCAATATTGCTTAATATATACCACCATGTGCCACTATTGGATGTTGGCTTTATTGTTGTGTTTACATTTTTTTCAATCAATAGATTTGGTAAATTTGGATCGTCAAAAGGAGGAAGAGTTGTTGAGAATTTATTTCCATTAACATATGTTCCACTTACATTCTGACCATCTATTGTAACTTCCTGAATATTTCCTTCTTTAATTTTTGTAATAAATTGTGTATAAGATATTTTTTCAATGCTGGATGTTGTAGCATTTGAATAAAAACTGTACATAAAATAGATAAAAACTATCATTAATATAAGTGGTATTAAACTTCTAATTATATTAAAAATATTGTTTTCACTTTTTTTCATATTTCATCACCTCATACATATATACTTCTGGTTTTAAAACAGAAATATATGGTAAATTCCTATATTTTTCATTAAAATCAAGACCATAACCAACAACAAACTCATCTGGTATTTCAAATCCATAAAATTCAACAGGAACTTCAACTTTTCTTCTTACCTTTTTATTCAGTAATGCGCAGGCTTTTAAGGTAAGAGGTTTTCTTGCAGTAAGCATCTCTCTTAAATATGTTAAAGTTAAACCTGTATCAACTATATCTTCAACAATAAGGACATGTCTATCTTCAATTGAATGGTCAAGATCTTTAGTTATCTTAATTATACCAGAAGATTTAGTAGATGCACCATATGAAGAAATTCCAAGATAATCTAAAGAGAGATATATATTCATCTCTCTTATTAAATCAGTTAAAAAAATTGTTGCTCCTTTTAAAACACAAATAAGGTGAGGGAATAGTTCTTTATACTCTTTAGAGATATCTTTTGCAAGTTCAGCTACTCTTTTTTTAATTTCTCCTTCTGTTATAAGAATCTTTTGAATATCCTTATCCATCTATTGTCCTCCAATTTTATTTTAATACAAATGATTCTTTTTGTTAATTCTGTTACCTTATAATTATCAGAAATTCTAACTCCAATTAACCATAATATATCACCTTTTTTATCAAATAGAATAGGTAAATTCCATCTAACATTTTTTGGTATTCCACTATCGGTAAAGAAATCTTGAATTTTCTTTTCTTTATTTAAGCCAAGAGGTTGAAATTTTTCTCCAAATTCAGGTTTTCTTATTCTAAGTGGAAACTCTATTTTATCATAATCAAGAAAAGAAGTAAATTTTTCTTTTGTTTTTGCCATTTTTTTAACTAAAAAAAGTTCAATTTTCATACCTATCTCTTGATAGGAACCTAAACCTGGAATTTCAACAAAAAAATCACCATTTATAAAATTTTTTCTTTCTATTATAATTTCATTTTTATCTTTAATAGCAACAATATTTAATGGAAGTTCAAATTCTTTTCCAGTTTTTTTATTTTCAAGAGATATCACTTTATCTATCTGTTCAAGAGGATATTCTCTCAAATCTCCACAAAGATAACTAATTCCTTTTCTAATCAATCTTCTTTTTATTGATAGGTGTAAATTCTTAAATTTTTTTAGATCAATTTTTATGTTATCATATTCAAATTTCAATAATTTACTACTTATATTTTCAGTAAAATCATCTAAAAATTTATCCTCAACTTTTAATATATTTGAAAGAGATAAAAGTTTTTCTTTAAAATTTTTATTAAATTCTTTTTCAATAATTGGTAAAAGATAGTTTCTTATTTTATTTCTTAAAAAATCCTTTTCAAGATTAGTTTTATCTATTCTATATTCAATTTTGTTATCCTGTAAAAATTTTAATATTTCTTCTTTTTTTGCAATTATTATTGGATGGATTATATTTTCTCTTTTTTCAGGAATGCCAGTTAATCCTTTTACCCCACTTCCTTTAATTAAATTAATAAGAACTGTTTCAACATTGTCATCTAAATTGTGACCAAGAGCAATTTTATTAAAATTTTCAATTTTCAAAATTTTATTAAAAAAAGAAAATCTTACCTCTCTTCCAGTTTCTTCAATTGATTTTTTACTATCAATACTTAATTTTTTTACATCTTCTCTTTTTACAAATAAAGGTATCTTTAACTTTTGAGAAATTTTTCTTATAAATTTTTCATCTAAATCTGAATCATCTTTTCTTAGTTTATGATTTATGTGGGCAATTATGAGTTTTTTATTAAAATTGTAATATAGAAAATATAATAAAAAGATAGAATCAGGACCACCTGATAAACCAATAAGGATTCTATCTTTTTCTTCAATCAAAGAGTTGTCTAAAATAAATTTTTTGATTTTTTTAATTAAATCCATTTTAATGGTGGCGGCGGAGGGAATCGAACCCACGACACCACGGGTATGAGCCGTGTGCTCTGACCATCTGAGCTACGCCGCCCTTTCTCCAATTTTACTAAATCTATCATAATTTTCAATAACAAAAAAATTTTACAAATTTATAATAAATTTATTATAATTATTAATATGGATGATAGAAATATAGAAGAAAACTATAAAAAAAGTTTAGAAGATGCTCTTAAAGAGAGTGAAGAAAAATTTAAAAGCCTTTTTTATAATAGCCCCGAAGCATTAGTATATATAGATAAATATGGAAATATAATTGATATTAATCCTAAATTCACTGAACTATTTGGATTTTCACTCGAGGAAATAAAAGGAAAAAATTTAAATAGTGGAATAATCCACCCTGATGATCTTATAGAAGAAGGGAAAAAACTTGATGAGATCGCTTTAACTAATGGATATATAAACTTTGAAACTATAAGGAAAAGAAAGGATGGAACAACTTTTCCTGTGTCAATTTCTGCTTCGCCAATAATAATTAATGGTGAGGTTAATGGTGTTATCGGTTTATATATAGACCTTAGTGAAAGAAAGAAGCATGAAGAAATGTTAAGGTATCTTTCAATACATGACCCTCTTACAGGTTTACCAAATAAGATTTTTTTACAGGAAAAATTTGAGATAGAAAAGGCAAGACATGATAGGTATAATAATAAATTAGCAATTTTTTTTATTGATCTTTATGAATTTAAATTCATAAATGATAATTATGGACATAATATAGGAGATAAAGTATTAAAAATTATTTCAGATAGATTGATATCAAATACAAGAGAGTGCGATTTAATATCAAGAATAGGAGGAGATGAATTTGTTTTACTTATAACCGATCTTAACGATCCCAAAAATGCATCCTGTGTTGCAAATAAAATCATAAACTCCTTTAATGAACCAGTTAAAATTGATGAAAATGAATTTATTTTAGGAGTTAATATTGGCATTGCAATTTACCCGGATGATGGAGTTGAACTCGATGAACTTATTAAAAAGTCAGATTTTGCAATGTATTATGCAAAAAATATTGGTAAAAATACTTTTAGTTATTATAATGAGAAAATATTAAAAGAAAGATTTGATGAAATTGATAAGATTCAAAAAAATAATTATAAATATGACTCAATATTCAATTATTCTCCAATAGGTATGATTTTACTTGATTATCAGAAAAACATATTCTTTGTTAATAATAAATTCTTAGAAATTCTTGAATTAAATAAGGAAGATGTTATAGGAAAAAGTTTTGATGAGATTTTTAATGATACTAATTTTAATATAGATAAGATTCAACTAAAGAAATTTTTTGACGGTGAAATAGAAGAGTTAAATATTGAAACTCCATATACAAAAAAAAGTGGTGATAAAATTTGCATTAAAATAAACATCTATTATTTCAAAGATAGGATTTTAAATGTTAAATATATATTTATTACAATTTTTGATATTACAAGAGAGAAAATCCTTAATCATAGTTTAAAAAAAGAAAAAGAGTTTATAAAAAATATAATGGATAATTTAGAAGTTATGATTGTTTTAGAAGATCTAAATGGTAATGTATTAATGATAAATAAAAAGGGTTGTGAAATACTTGGATATAGTGAAGATGAAATTATTGGTAAAAACTGGGTTGAAAATTTTACTCCAGATTATTACAAAGAAGAACTCAAAAAATTTTATTCTGAAATAAATAAAGGCGATATTAAAAAATATGAATTTCATCAAAATCCAGTCAAAACAAGGAATGGCGAAGAAAGGATGATACTTTGGAAAAATAGTAATATGAAAGATGAATATGGAAATATAACAGGTTTATTAAGTTCTGGTTTGGATATAACAGAAGATTTAAAAGTTAGAAAACAATTAAAAGAAAGTCAAG
Source organism: Caldisericota bacterium (assembly GCA_039793425.1). Classification (GTDB taxonomy): domain Bacteria; phylum Caldisericota; class Caldisericia; order B22-G15; family B22-G15; genus JAAYUH01. Next base: position 16,725 of record JBAMLT010000187.1, on the reverse strand, counting down.
AGTTATTAAAAAAAGTTTTCGATATTTCTGATGAAATAATATTCGTAAAAGATCTTGATGGAACTTACCTTCTTGCAAATAAAGCATTTTCAGATATTTTTGAAAGACCACTTAAAGAAATTATAGGGAAAAAGGATGATGAAATTTTTTCAAAAGAAGAGGCAAATTATTTAAGAGAGATAGATAAAAAAATAATTGAAGATAAAAAACCTCAAACTACTGAAGATAGATTAATTGTTAATGATGAGGAGTTAATTTTTAGAACAACTAAATCTCCAATATTTGATGAAAATGGAAATGTAATTGGTATTTGCGGGTTTGCTAATAATATAACTCATTTAAAAAGAAGAGAGAAAGAAAGGGATGAAGTTATAATTTCATTAAAAGATGAAATTTATTTTCAGCAAAATATCAAGAAAATGACAGATATTTTAAATTCTTCAAGAGATTTAAAAACTCTGCTTCAGACAATTCTTGAAGAAGTTGATAAATTAATTCCTTCAACTTCATCTAATATTGCGTTAATTGATGGTTCTATATTAAAAAATGTTGCTATAAGAGGTTATGAAAAATATGGGATTGAGGATATTGTTAAAAATTTTGAGATGAATATCGATAACTTTCCTATTGAAAAAGAAGTCATTATAAACAAAAAGCCAGTTGTAATAAATGATACTTTTAAGGATAATAGATGGATAATTTTAAAAGAAACAGAATTCATTAAATCTCACATAATTATGCCAATAATTGTTAGAAATAAAGTAATTGGATTATTAAGGCTTGATTATGATAAAGAGAATGCTTTTAATATTTCAGATTTAGATAAACTTTCTATTTTATCAAATACTCTGGGTATTGCTATCGATAATATTAAACATATTGAAAGATTGAAAACAACAGCAGAAAATGTGATTCTTTTGATTACAAAATTATCAGAATATAAAGATCCCTATACTGCTGGACATCAAAAAAAGGTCGCAGATATTGCAGTAAAAATTGCGCAAAAAATGAATTTATCTTATGAGCAGATTGAAACTATAAGATATGCATCTTTACTCCATGATATTGGGAAAATGGTTTTACCAATTGAATTACTTACAAAACCTGCAAAATTAACTCCTGTTGAATTTGAAATTGTTAAAGAACACCCAAGAATAGGTTGTGATCTTATAAAAGATATAGATTTTCCATATCCTATCCATGAAATAATATTGCAGCATCATGAAAGATTAGATGGCTCTGGTTATCCATTGGGACTCAAGAAAGAAGAAATTTTACTGGAATCAAAAATTTTATCAGTTGCTGATGTTGTTGATGCTATGTCATCTCATAGACCATATAGACCAGCACATAAAATGGATGAGGTTATCGAAGAACTTACACAGAATATAGATATTTTATATGATAGAGAAGTTGTGAATGCTTATATAGAAATATATAAAGAGGAGAAGAATTCTTAATAAAAAATTTCAACTTGACAAAGAGATAAAATATATTAGAATATTGATTGTTTAAGGAGGATATATGAAAACTACTTTCATAAAACCAACAGAAGTTAAAAGAAATTGGTGGATTATAGATGCCACAGATAAAACATTAGGAAGATTATCTGAAATAATTGCAAGATTATTAATGGGGAAGCATAAAGTAGATTATACTCCATATGCAGATTGTGGAGATTATGTTATTGTCATCAATGCAGAAAAAATTAAACTTTCAAGTAATAAAGTAGAAACAAAAAAATATTATCATTATACAGGTTATCCTGGAGGATTAAAGGAGTATAATTTTAATCAGTTAATTAAAAAACATCCTGAAAAACCAATAAAAGATGCAGTTAAAGGAATGTTATCGAAAAATAGATTACAATATAAAATGATGAAAAGATTAAAAGTTTATGCTGGAAAGGAGCATCCACATAATTCACAAAACCCATTACCATATAAGGAGGAAGAATGATTGGTTTAATCAGTGGAAGAAGAAAAACTTCAATTGCGAGAGTTAAAGCATCAAATGGAAAAGGTAATATAACTATCAATAACAAAAATTTCGATGAATATTTTCCACTTGAATATTTAAGACTCAAAGTACTTGAGCCATTAAAACTTACAGGAAAAGAGAATATTTACGATTTTGATGTAAAGGTTGAGGGTGGTGGTATAAGTACTCAAGCAGAAGCAATAAGACATGCTATTTCAAGAGCGCTTGTTGAATTGGATTCAAATACAAAACAGGTACTTAAATCTAAAGGCCTTTTATCTTTTGATAGTAGAATAAAAGAAAGAAAGAAACCCGGACTTCATACAGCAAGAAAAAGAAGACAATATAGAAAAAGATAATTTATTTTTTAATTTAAAGGAGGGATATTGGGAAAAAGCATTGTTATAACATCTGGAAAAGGTGGGGTAGGTAAGACAACTATAGTTGGTAATATTGGTGCAGGTTTAGCATCTTTAGGGAAAACAGTAGCCCTAATTGATGTTGATATTGGATTAAGAAATCTGGATCTTATCTTAGGTCTTGAAAACAGAATAGTTTATAATTTAATGGATGTTATAGATAAAACATGTAAATTATCACAGGCTCTTGTTAAAGATAAGAGATTTAAAGATAATCTTGTTTTACTACCTGCAGCGCAAACAAGATTAAAAGAAGAGGTAAAAATTGAGGACTTAAAGTGGGTGGTTAATGATCTTAAGAAAAAATATGATTATGTTATTCTGGATTCACCTGCAGGTATTGAGCACGGATTCAGAATGTCAACTCTTTCAAGCGATGAAGCAATTATTGTAACAACTCCAGAAATAACTGCAATTAGAGATGCAGATAGGGTTATTGGTCTACTTGAATCCATGGAAATTTTTGACCCTCAATTAATCATAAATAGGGTGAAGTATGATATGGTAAAAAAGGGTGAGATGATCCATTGGAAAGATATAGAAGAAATTCTATCAATTAAAGTTATTGGTATTGTTCCAGAGGATCCTTATATTACTATTTCAACAAATATTGGTGAACCAGCAATTCTTAATGATTCTTCAATTGGAGGAAGAGAATTAAGAAATATTGTGAAGAGAATTTTGGGCGAAGACATTCCTTTAACAATATATCAAGAGAAAGAATCTTTTATTAATAGAATATCAAACTTTTTTAAGAGGGAGAAAAAATAGTGAGGTTATTTAAAAGAAAAAGTGCCAAAGTTGCTAAAGATAGGATATCTTTTGTTCTTGATTCTGATAGATTAACTCTTTCACCAAAACAACTTGATGATCTTAAAAAAGATTTTTCAAAAATGGTATTAAAATATATCAAAATAAGTGAAGATGACCTCAATGTATCCATAAAAAGAGAGGGTAAAAAGACAGTAATAATTGCTGAATTTTTTCTGAAACAAATTTAAGAAATTTTTATCTAAATATATTGAGGTAAAAAATGAAAAAGATATTTTTAGTTATGATAAGTTTAATTTTAATTACAGGTGTATTTAATTCTGTAAAAAGTGAAAATGATTTAGACCTATTTATAAAAAATGTCAATTTATCAAAAGAAATAATTTTCGAAAATGACATTTTTAATATTGATATTGAAATAGGGGCGAAAAATTATAAAGACCCAAATAATCCATTAAATTTCCTTGTTTCAATTTTCTGGGATACTCCATCAAAATATACTCATATTGAAACAAAGGTCGTTGAGATAAAAGATAGTGGTAATATAAAAACAACTTTCATTTTGGATTTATCAAAAAAAGTTTTTTCTAATCAAAATCAAACTCTACAAGGAGACAAAACTTTAGTAATTCAAATAGATAGTGGTCATAATGTAAATGAATATGATGAAAAAAATAATACCTATGAGAAAAAAATACATATCTTTAAAATTTCTTCCTTAGTATTAAAAATTTGGATAGGTAATTCAATTGGTTATGTTAATGATAAAAAGATTGAACTTGAAACTCCCCCTATAATAATTAATAAAAGAACAATGGTTCCTTTAAGATTTATAATAGAAAATTTTGGTGGAGATATTTACTGGGATAGTACTGATTTAAGCATTAAAATAGTTTTCCCTGAAAAAGTGATATTAATGTGGATTAACAATCGAATTGCCTATATTAATGGAGAAAAATATATTCTTGATTCACCACCTATAATAATAAATGGTAGAACTTTAGTTCCAGTAAGATTTGTAGTTGAAGCACTTGGTGCATATGTTTTCTGGAATCCTGTTGATTTAGGAGTTACCATAATTTATGAAAAATAAACTTTTCATATTTTTAATTTTTCTTCTTTTATTTATTACCCCAGTCAAAAGTAATAATGTTAAAAATCTTTTTATAATCTATATGGCAGCAGATAATGATCTTTATGCTCATGCTCTGGGAGATATTCTTGAAATTAAAAATAGTTCTTTTTCAAATACAAGGGTACTTATTTTACTTGATGGAGAGAACGAAACAAAAATTTTTGAAATTGATAATAAAATAGAAAAAGAACTAAAAATATATAATAATCTTGATACAGGAGATCCTCAAGTTCTAACAGATTTTATTCTTTTTTCATTAAATAGATATAATCCAGAAAATATTATACTTACCTTATGGGGTCATGGTGACGGAAGAAATTTTAAAGGAACAGAAGGAAAAGGGGTTTGTTATGATGAAACTACAACAGATTATCTAACCATTAAAGAGATTAAAGAGTCATTAAAAAATATATATGATAAGAAGAATAGAAAAATAGATATAATAATATTTGATGCTTGTTTTATGCAAACAGTTGAAGTTTCATATGAACTGAAAGATTATGTTGACTATATAATTGCTTCTCAGGCATATGTTCCATTGGATGGGTTTCCCTATGATGATATATTGAATAATATTTCATTAGAGAAACTATCTATTATAGATATTGGTAAAGAAATAACAAAATCATATTTTGATTCATATAATAATGGCTCACAAGGTGAAGAAAAAGTTTCTATTTCATTTTTAAAAACAATTAAAAGCGTTGATATTCTAAATTTAACAAAAGAATTTATAACAAAAAATAAAAAGATTGATAATGTTAAAAGTTTAAGAGAGAAATGTCTAATACCATTAAATTTGAAATATGTTGATTATTATTCACTTTTTTCTTATCTTCTTGATGAAGAAAATTTAAAATTATTAGATAAATTATTAAGCGAATATGTTATTTTAAATTTAAAAACATTTGATGAAAATTTAAATGGATTTTCAATATATTTCCCTCCATATTATTTTCCAATAAATCTTACATTTTTTACTGAAAGCGGGTGGGAAAATTTTCTCTGGAGAGAATTCACTTATTGATTAAAGGAAATGTTATTTCAAATTCAGTGCCCTTTCCTTTTTCACTCTTTACAGAAATATATCCTTTATGAGCCTCAACGAGTTCTTTTACAATTGCTAAACCAAGTCCATAACCTTTTGAATCAGCATCTTTTAAATTTTTACCCCTAAAGAATTTATTAAAAATATAAGGTAAATCTTCCTTATCAATACCAATTCCTTCATCTTTTATGGTAACAGTAACCTTTTCTGTATCTTTTTTCAAATCTATATAAACATTTCCATTATCTTTACTGAATTTAAAAGCATTGTCAAATAAATTATTAAAAATTTCACTTATTCTTCTTTTATCACCTTGAATGTATGCATCCTGAGAGTTAAAAATTAAATTAATATTTTTTTTATTATATTTATTTTTCACAATACTTAAAGACCTATTTATCTCATCAGACAGATTTATCTCTTCTAAATCCAACTTGAATTTCGCAGATTCTATGAAAGAATATTCTCTTAAATCATTTATTAGAATCGATAAACTATCAATTTCTTCTTTTATGGTTTTCAATGTTTCGTTTATCTTATCTTCAGATATCAATTTATCTTCTATTGCCTCAATATATCCTAAAATTCCAGTTAGGGGAGTTGATAGATCATGTGTTATTTGATTAAGGAGATCTTTTCTTATATTCTCAAGATTATTTAATTTTTTTATCATTACATTAAAATCATCAACCAGATTACCAATTTCATCATTGGATTCTTTTTTTATAACAAAATTAAAATCTCCATTAGAAATTCTTTTTGTAGCATTTTTCAAATCAACTATCGGTTTTTCAAGAACTTTTGAAAAAATCAGTGACATAATAATTGCAATAATAACTGAAAAAATACCCCCAAGTATCAATGAATTTTTAACATCATCAAGAAAAGTTCTTCGAAAAGGGCCTGGTTCAGAAAGAGGAGGTGGTCCATGCATTCTTAATGCTCTATCAAAATTTTGTGGTATCGAATAATTTAAGAATATTAAAATAAATATTATTGCCACCGATACGATCATAACTGAGAAAAGAATTATCTTCCATCTAATTTTCATTATTCACCATCCTGTATCCTACACCTCTTATTGTTTCGATATATTTTGGATTTTTTGAATCATCATCAAGTTTTTTCCTTAAGTTTACAATATGAACATCTATACTTCTATCTATAACTGGTTCTCCATAAAAACCATAAATTGAATCGAGAATTTCATCTCTTGAAAGTGCTTTCCCAATATTTTTATAAAGTGTTAAAAATATTTTAAATTCAAGAGTTGAAGTTTTTAACTCTCTACCATTTTTAAATATCTTATATTCTTTTGGATAGATTTCGAGATCTTTAAATTTTATAATATCCTTTTCTCCATATCTTTTAAGAACCGCTTTGACTCTTAAAACTAATTCTTTAAAACTGAATGGTTTTGTAATATAATCATCTGCTCCTTCTTTGAATCCCAATATTCTATCATCTTCTTCTCCTTTTGCAGTTATTATAATAATTGGTATATCTTTTTCTTTTTTAATTTCTTTTAATGCTTTAAGCCCTGAAAAATCGGGAAGCATAAGGTCAAGTATTATTAAATCTGGATTTTCCTCATAATATTTCTGTAATCCAGAGGATGCAGTTTCTGAAATAATAACTTCATATCCTTCTTTTGAAAGGTAGAGTTTGATGAGTTTTCCAATTTCTTTGTCATCTTCTACAATTAAAATTTTCATATCAATATATATAATATTAAATTATTAAGGAAATATTAAGTATGTAAAAATTTTATAAAAAGAGTATATAATAAAAATAAGGATATTAAAAGGAGGTGAGAAAGAGTAGGCAAATTTTAAAAAAAATTAATTTGTGGAGGTGTTTAAAATGAAACATTTTGTTAAAAAAAGTTTAATTACAATTTTATTCCTAATGTTAGTTTTTGGAGTGACAAAAGTTTCAGTTTCTTTAGACAATTCTACTACACAGAATCAATTAAAAATAACTGTTCTTGCAACTTCTGATGAACATGGAAATGTCTATCCAATAGATTATTACACTTTAAAATCAGCAAATAGAGGTCTTGCGAAAGTTTATACTTTGATAAAACAAGCAAGAAGTGAGAATCCAAATTCAATACTAATAAGTAATGGTGATGTTATTCAAGGGACGCCATTAACATATTATTTTACAAAGATTGAAAAAGATATAACTCATCCAATGATGCTTACAATGAATTATATGGGTTATGATGCTATGGTTGTAGGAAATCACGAAATTCAGGATTATGGATTTGATTGGTTAATGAAAGTAGTAGGTGAAGCAAAGTTTCCAATTCTATCAGCAAATATGGTTAATACTTCAACAGGTCAATATCCATTAAAACCATATATCATTAAAGAGGTTAATGGAGTAAAAATTGGAATTATTGGAATAACGACTACTGAAACAAATACTGTAACTCCTTCATATAATCTAAAAGGGCATATTTTTGAAGATGCAGTTGAAACTGCTGGTAAATGGGTTAAATTCTTAAGGCCTCAAGTTGATATTTTAATTGTCTCGGCACATATGGGTTTTGAATTTGGAAATGATACAAAGAACTTTAAATATATAGAGCCATTAAGAGAGGGAAATGTTGCTGATGCAATTGTTCAAAAGTATCCTGAAATTGATATTTTGATAACAGGACATGATCACTATAATATTGCTCCATTTATAAGAAATGGAGTTTTGTGTGTTCAACCTTCTAACTGGGGTCAGGCACTTGCAAAACTTGATATCACTCTTGAAAAATCAGGTGATAAATGGAAAATTGTTAAAAAGGAAGGAGTAAATTTAGCTGTTGATGATAAGGTTGAAGCAGCACCTGAAATTCTTGATTTAATAAAAGAATATCATGAGAAGGCAGTTAAATATGTAGATTCACCAATAGGTGAAGCAGTTGAAACAATTGATGGTACTCTTTGTCGTCTTCAAGATAATGCTATGCTTGATTTGATTCACAAGGTTCAACTTGATGTAACAGGTGCAGATGTTTCAATCGCTGCTATGCTTCCAACTGTTCCACCAATATTTCCTAAAGGTGAGATAAAGGTCAGAGATATCTATTCTCTTTATATTTATGAGAACACTTTATGGGTTAAAGAAGTTACAGGAAAGGATTTAAAAGATGCTCTTGAGTGGTCTTATAGGTATTACAACACCTATGATTTTGGAAAAACAGACACTCCTTTAGTAAATCCAAACATAAGGGCATATAATTTTGATACTGTTCAAGGCATTGAGTATGAAATAGATTTAACAAAGCCAATTGGAGAAAGAGTTATTAAGATGACATATAAAGGAAAACCCGTTTCAATGAATCAAAAATTTAAACTTGCTGTTAATAACTATAGAGGAAATGGTGGTGGTGGATATACGATGTTAGCAAAAGCACCACTAATTTGGAAATCAGATGAAGAGATTAGAAATCTAATAATAGAATATATTAAAAAAGAAAAATATATTAAACCAGAAGTAGATAATAACTGGAAATTATATCCAACATATTTACTTGACCCTCTTAAAAATACAATTGATACATTCTTTAGAAATGTAAAAATAGATACATATCCATATGCAGTTTATGATATAGATACATCGAAAAAGATAACTAAAAATCATTTCTTATATCTTTTAAGTAAATCAACAGAATTTACTCAGGCAGAACTCAAAGTTGATTATGGAATATTGACTGGTTACAATACTTTCTTCCCAGAACTTCCAGTAACTAAAGAAGAGGCAGTTCTTTTAACTGTATATACTGTAGGAGGACTTAAAGAAGCACAAACTGTTGATACATCAATTCTTGATAAATATGAAGATGGAAAAGATGTATCCATATGGGCAAAAAAAGCTTTTAGTTGGGCAATTCTTAAAGGAATTATTAAGCCAATTAATAATAAACTTGAGCCAAAGAAAGATTTAAATTTAGGAGAAGTTATTAAATTGATTGTTGATGCAAGATTTCCAGTAATAACAATTCTACATACAAATGATTTCCATGGTTATATTAGTGGAACTGATGCTAAAAATGGAGGACTTGCAAGAATATACACGATAGTAAAAGAAGAAAGAGCAAAGAATCCAAATACTATCTTAATTGATGCTGGAGATCATATTCAAGGAGCAAATATTGCAAACTTCTTTAAAGGTCAGAATGTTGTTGAAATATATAATGCAATGGGTTATAATTATGCAACCTTTGGTAACCATGAATTTGACTGGGGTAAAGAGGTAACAAAACAAAGAATAAATGAAGCAAAATATACATATCTTTGTGCAAATATAATTGATACATCAACTGGTAAGACATTTGCTCCTAAAGCATATGATACGATGGAATTCTCAACCTTGAAACTTGGATTTTATGGTTTGGATACAAAAGAGTTACCAATTCTTGTAAATCCAGTCGGAATTGAAGGATTAAAGATACTCGATCCAATAGATACTGCAAAGCAGATGGTAGAAACTCTTAAAAAGGATGGTTCTGATTTTATTATTACAATTTCACATCTTGGATATAATGATGGAGCAGGTGATGATGATAAAACTCTTGCTTCAACTGTTTCTGGAATTAATTTAATAATTGGAGGTCATACTCATACTGTTTTAAAACAAGCAGATATTGTCAATGGAGTTTATATTGTTCAAACAGGTGAAAAAGGGCTTAATTTAGGAAAAATTTATCTTGATTTTGAGAACACTTATTCTGGTTCAAAACTTGTTAATTTTAGATATACTCTTGTTCCTATAACTGATGCTATCAAAGAAAACGCTGACATTAAGGCAATGATAACTCCTTATGAAGATAAACTTAAAAAAGAAATGGATGTTGTGATAGGTGAAGCATTGGTTGACCTTGATGGTGAAAGAGCAAATGTAAGAAGTAAAGAAACAAATCTTGGAAATTTAGTTACTGATTTTATGAGAGAAATTTCAAAAACTGATATTGCAATAACAAATGGTGGAGGAATTAGAGCAAGTATAAAGAAAGGACCAGTTAAAGTTGGAGATGTTTATAATGTACTTCCATTTGATAATGTAATAGTAAAACTTGAGTTAACAGGCAAGGATATTTTAGATGCTCTTGAAAATGGTTTTTCACAGGTTGAAGCAGGTGCTGGAAGATTTCCTCAAGTTTCAGGTTTAGTAGTTAAAGTAAATAAAAAGAATCCTCCGATGAAGAGAGTTGTTGAAGTTTTAATAAATGGAAAACCACTTGACCTTAATAAAATTTATACAGTTGCAACAAATGATTTTATGGCTAATGGAGGAGATGGATATACTGCATTTAAGAATGCAAAATCTTCTCTCTGGCCCACAGGAAACTGGATGAGAGATGACTTTGTTGAATATGTTAAAAAGCATACACCACTCAATCCTCAGGTTGAAGGAAGAATTGTCTATGTAGAAGATTAAGAAAAGTTTATAAACTTTAAGGGGAGGAAAGTTTTCCTCCCCTTTTTTTATTGACACAAATTAATTATGGAATAAAATGTTGAAACTAATGAAAGAAAAAATAATAGATTCAATTATTAAAATTTTTAAACTTGAAAAAGGAGATAAAAACAGAAATTTTGGTTTTTTTGAAGGAATAATCTCAACAATTTTTAATTTTTTTATCTTCTTAATAAAATATTTATTTAGTAACACCTTAAATTCTATTTCTTTAAAAGCCGATGCCTTTCATACTTTATCTGATATCTTAACCTCAATAATTGTAATTATTGGTTTTTATTTTGCTTCTAAAAAGGCGGATAAAAAACATCCATTTGGGCATGGTAGAATTGAAAAAATTTTTTCAATTCTTATGGCAATAATTTTAATATATGTTGGTTATGAATTTTTTATCTCCTCATTAGATAGATTTAAGAACCCTGTTAATATTGATATAAATTACATAGCCATATTAATCTTATTTATTACAATTTTAATTAAGGAATTCCTAACTTTAATTTCACTTGAATTAGGTAAGAGAATAAATTCACTTGCTCTAAAAACTGATGCATGGCATCATAGGAGCGATTCAATAGCCACTTTATTAATAATAGTAGGATTTTTTACTTTTAAATTTGGTCTTTATTTTCTTGATGGTGTCTTTGGAATGGCTGTTTCAGTTTTAATTGCTTATACAGGATTTTCAATTATTCTACAGTCTAGTAGTTTTTTAATTGGTGAAGAACCATCAGCGGATTTGGTGAAAAAAATTAATGATATTGCTTATAATTTTGATTATGTTGAGGATGTTCATCATATTCATATTCATGATTATGGAAACCAGATTGAAATAACCTTTCATATAAGATTAAAGGGTGATCAAACCTTAAATGAAGTTCATGATAAAATTACAAGAATAGAAGAAGCAATAGAAAATGAAATTAAAGGAGCAAATGTCACCATACATTCAGAACCTTTAAAATAACATTATTTATTGTAGGAGGTTTTATGAAAAATCAATTGGAAAATATAAGAGTTTTAGATTTAAGTCATGTCCTTGCAGGTCCCGTTGCATCAATGATTCTTGGTGATTTAGGAGCAGAAATAATTCATATTGAACCTCCAAAGGGTGACGATTCAAGAGAATTTGGGCCATTCATAAAAGAGAAAAGTGCATATTTTATTAGTGTGAATAGAAATAAAAAAAGTGTTGTGATTGATTTAAAAAAAGATGAAGGAAAAAAAATTTTATATGATTTAATAAAAATATCAGATATTTTGATTGAAAATTTTAAACCAGGAACAATCAAAAAACTTGGATTTTCTTATGAAGAAGTAAAAAAAATAAAACCAGATATTATTTATGCTTCAATTAGTGGTTTTGGAAATGACACATTACCTAAATATAGAAACAAACCTTCTTATGATATGGTTGTTCAAGCATATAGTGGATTGATGAGCATAACAGGAACAGAAGAAGGAGAATATGTAAGAGTAGGAACATCTATAGGTGATATTATAGCAGGTCATCATTGTGCCATTTCTATTTTAACAGCACTTTATATAAGAGAAAAAACAGGAATTGGTCAATATATTGATATATCAATGCTTGATAGTTTGATATACATACTTGAAAATGCAATATTAAGATACATTGTAACAGGTGAAATTCCAAGACCTCTTGGTACAAAACATCCCACAATTACACCTTTTCAGGGTTATAAAACAAAAGATCAATGGATAATAGTCCCAATAGGTAATGACTCATTATGGTTAAAATTATGTAAAGCAATAGAGAGAAATGATTTAATTGATAATCCAAAATTTAAAACGAATAAAGACAGAACAGAAAATAGGACTGAATTAAATATTATTCTTGAGAAAGTTTTTAATACTAAAACATTTTCAGAATGGAAAGAAATTTTTGAAAAAAATAATCTGCCATATTCACCAATTAACACTATTGATAAAGTTGTAAGTGATCCAATAGTAAAATATAGAGAAATGCTTGTTGAATTAAATCAACCAGATATAGGAAAAATTAAAATAATAGGTTCACCATTCAAATTATCAGAAACTCCAGGAAAAGTTAGAACCCATGCTCCAAGTTTAGGTGAACATACTGAAGAGATACTTAAAAATCTCCTTAATTATTCAGAAGAGAAAATTAAAAATCTTATAAAAAAAGAAGTAATTTATACATATAAATACAAGACATAAAATTATTTAAGTATTTTCTGTAATATTAAAGCAATATAACCCGATATTATAGGTAAAAATAGACTACTTATTACCTGTATAAGCGTAAATCTGAAACCCATTACAGCAATTTGAAAAGGAATTCTACCAATAGACCATAAACCCCAGGCACTAACCATAGATACAATTACTGGTAAACTTGCTCCTATTTTCATAATTCCAGAAAAAAGAGGTAGTGCACCATAAGGAGAGCCAGGAGTTAACCCGCCAATTATAGTTCCAATAAAAATTCCTTTTATTCCAGATTCTTTACCCAAAAATTTCATTATTATTTCTTTTGGTATTAAAGCCTGAATATATGTTGCTATAAGCATAGAAGAAATTATTATCAGGGAGTATTTTAGAAAGATAGTAAAACCATTTTTTGTAGAAAAAATAGCAAGTCCTGGATTTTTTATAAAAATAAATATAAACAATATTATTGCTGCAAATATAAATCCAATTGTTGATGAATCAAATAATTTATTTTGCATTTCTTATCTCCTATCTTTTATAATAATTATAACCTTACACATCTATATTGACAAAATAGAAAAAATATGTATAATTTTAATCTGCTCTATTTTAAATAGAGTGTGAATTGATTATAAGGGACTTATTTGATTTATAAGCCCAGGTTTTTAGATAAAGGATAGGAGGTTTTATGCCTACAATTAATCAATTAATAAGAAAACCAAGAGAAAAGGTTATAAGTAAAACCCGTTCTAAGGATTTAGTTAGGAATCCTTTTAAAAGAGGAGTTTGTATAAAAGTATATACAACAACCCCTAAAAAACCAAACTCCGCTTTAAGAAAAGTTGCTAAAGTGAGATTATCAAACGGTAGAGAGGTTATTGCTTATATTCCTGGAATTGGACACAATTTACAGGAACACTCAGTTGTACTTGTAAGAGGTGGAAGAGTAAAAGATTTACCAGGTGTTAGATACCATATTGTAAGAGGTGTTTATGATTGCGCAGGCGTTGAATCAAGAAATCAGGGAAGATCAAAATATGGTGCGAAAAGACCAAAAAAGAGTGGAGGTGAATAGTGCCAAGAAAAGGTTCTGTTAAACCAAGAGAAATTGAACCAGATTTAGTTTATGGAAGTGTTCTAATCCATAAATTGATAAATAAGATAATGTTAGGTGGTCAAAAAGAGAAAGCAAGAAAGATTGTTTATAATGCTTTAAAAATTGTTGAAGAAAAAACTGGTAAAAAAGGAGATGTAGCTTTATTAGAAGTTCTTGAAAAGGCAAGGCCACTTGTAGAGTTAAAGCCAAGAAGAGTTGGTGGTGCAACTTATCAAATTCCTGTTGAAGTTGAACCACAGAGAGGAATAAAAATTGCACTTAAATGGCTTGTGAAATTTGCAAGAGATAGAGGCGAAAAAACAATGATTGAGAGACTTTCAAAAGAAATGCTCGATATATTGTCTGATCAAGGTGCCACCATGAAAAAAAGAGATGAAACTCACAAAATGGCAGAAGCTAATAGAGCCTTTGCACACTTTAGATGGTAATGGATAGTTATGAATATAATATAGAAAAAATTAGAAATATTGGTTTTATAGCACACATAGATGCTGGTAAAACCACTACAACAGAAAGAGTATTATATTACACAGGAAAGATTCATAGACTTGGTAATGTAGACGAAGGAACAACAACTATGGATTATATGATCCAGGAAAAAGAGAGAGGAATTACAATTACATCAGCAGTAACAACATGCTTTTGGAAAGATTTTATTATTAACATTATTGACACACCAGGCCATGTGGACTTCACCGCAGAAGTTGAAAGATCCTTAAGAGTTCTTGATGGAGTGATAGTTATACTTGAAGGAGTCACAGGAGTTCAGCCACAAACTGAAACTGTTTGGAGGCAAGCATCAAAATATAAAGTACCAAGGATTATTTTTGTAAATAAAATGGATAGAATAGGTGCAAATTTTAAAAGAGTAGTAGATTCTATTAAAGAAAAATTAAATATAAATCCACTTTTAATACAACTTCCAGTTGGTGAAGAAGAAGATTTTGAAGGAATTATTGATCTAATTGAAATGAAAAAATATCTCTGGGAAAAAGGTGGAATGGGAGAAGAGTATACAGTAAGCGATGTAGAGATAGATTCATTTATAAATGAATACAGAAATCAATTAATTGAAAGAGTTTGTGAATCAGATGATATTCTCCTTGAAAAATATCTTGATGGAGAAAAAATTGAAAATGAAGAAATAAAAAAAGCAATAAGAAATGGAACAAATAGAGGATATTTTTTCCCTTTAACATTTGGCAGTTCCCTTAAAAACAAAGGCATTCAACCTCTACTGGATGCAATAGTTGACTATTTACCATCGCCCGTTGATGTTCCACCTATAAAAGGTTATAATCCTGAAAATAATTCGGAGGTTTTTAGAAAACCATCTGTTGATGAACCATTATCTGCTTTAATTTTTAAAGTTCAGAATGATCCATATATAGGTCAACTACATTATATTAGAATATATTCTGGGAAAATAAATTCTGGATCCTATGTTTACAATTCAACTCTAAAAAGAAAAGAAAGAGTTTCAAGAATTTTAAGGTTACATGCAAATAAAAGAGAAGATATAAAAGAATTAAAAGCAGGAGAATTAGGAGGGATAGTTGGTCTAAAAGATAGTTCTACAGGAGATACAATATGCGATGAAAACAATCCGATAGTTTTAGAGCAAATTGTATTCCCTGAACCAGTAATATCTATAGCGATAGAACCAAAGAGTGAATCAGAACAGGATAAACTTTCGCTTGCTTTAAGAAAATTTGTTCTTGAAGATCCAACTTTTAAGTTAAGGTTTGATGAAGAAAGTGGTCAAACAATCATCTCAGGTATGGGAGAATTACATCTTGAAATCATTGTTGATAGATTGACAAGAGAATTTGGCATTTCAGCAAGGGTTGGAAAACCAGAGGTAAATTATAGAGAAACTATAACTAAAGAAGTTGTTGAGGAGGGAAAATATATTAAACAAAGTGGTGGTAAAGGACTTTATGGACATGTAGTTTTAAAAATTTTTCCAGTAAAAGAAGAGAAATTTATTTTTAAAAATAAAATTAAAGGAGGTGCTATACCTGATGAATTTATTCCAGCAGTTGAAGAAGGAATTAAAAGTTCTCTTGAGACAGGTATAGTGCTTGGATATCCTGCAATTAATATCGGAGTTGAACTCATTGATGGTTCATATCATCCAGTTGATTCTTCTGAAATAGCCTATAGAATAGCTGCTTCAAAAGCATTTAAAGATGGAGCAAAAAAGGCTAATCCAATTTTATTAGAGCCTGTTATGGAAGTAGAGATAATTACTCCTGAAGAATATCTTGGAGATATTTTGCAGGGTATATCTCTAAGAAGAGGAAAAGTTAATAATATTGAGTTAGAAGCAAATTTAAGAATAGTAATTGCTCATATACCACTGTCAGAGTTATTTGGTTATGCAACCGAATTAAGATCATTAAGTCAGGGTAGAGCAAGTTATAATATGCAATTTAGTTCATATGAAATTGTTCCCCAGGCAGTTTATGAGAAGATCATAAAGAGAGTTAGGGGAATGGATGCAGTATTTTAAGGAGGTAAAAGAATATGGCTAAAGAAAAGTTTGAAAGAACCAAACCTCATTTGAATGTAGGAACCATAG
>JBAMLT010000186.1:0-4162 GCA_039793425.1 Caldisericota bacterium | reverse complement strand
ATAATAACATTCCTGATCATGCAGCTATTGTTGTTGCTTTTGAATATTATACTGGTTCACCACTTTGTGATTCTCATAGTAGATATTCATTAAATGATCCGAATCATCCTATTCCTGATGAATTTCATGTTTTCTATGGCAATGAATCTATTTTTCATAATATTCATATAGATTATGAAAAACAAAACATTCCTTAGTCTATTAATTATATTTTTAATAATAATAAACAATGGATGTTTCCTAAAAAAATCAGTTGTAGTAAAAATTATTTCAGAGCCAGATGGAGCAGAAGTTTTTATAAAAAGTTTATCAAAATATAAAGATTCAGATTGGATAAATCTTGGTAAAACTCCAATTGATGCTGAAATTGAAAAAGGAGAATATGAAATAAGAGTTGAAAAAGATAACTATTTAATTCAAAGAAAGAATATAGAAATTTTAAAAAACAAAGAAAATTTTGAATTTAAATTAGAAAAAGTACCAATAATGTATGTAAAAGACTTTCCATTTAATTATCCATCTTCTTATAGACCTTTTATGAAAGATTCATATTTAATATTTTCAAATATTAAATTTAATATTTATAATGGTGAAGGCTCTTTTTCAGAAATTCTAAATGAAGATGACTTTAAAAATATAAAATCTATTGTTGGTCAATTAATCACTAATGTTACCCTTAGTTATAAAACAATAGAAGTTTACTCTTTTATTGATACAAGAGTTTATTCAATAATAATACTATTTCTTAATAAAGAAAATAAAAAACCGATGGGCAAATTAACTACATATCCAATTCTCAATATGGAGATGGGACTTCAAAATGGAAATAAAGTTTATAAAACATATATTGAATATTCAGATTTTATTACTGGTAAAACTTGGAGTAAAGAGTTAAAAGAATATTATCAATTTATATCTTTATTAGATGGGAAATTCTATTTCATAACAAAAGAAGACCCTGATCCATATGCAGTGTTAAATAAAAATAGTGAAATAGTTATCATTAATTCAAAAGATGGAAAAATAGAAGAGATAATTCAATTAAATCAGTTTATAAATATTGATAATCTATATAGTTTCTATAAGGATTACGAAGAGGATAAATTAGATAAATTATATTTTATAGAGAGAAAATTTAATAATTATAAATTTACATTTTTTGATTTAAATAAAAAAGAAGTATCAAATCAATTTGAGATTGATATAGATTTTGAAATAGAAAACATAGATTTTTATGAAGACAGAATAAACATTTGGAATAAGTTTGTAAAAAAAGGGATATTAATAGATAAATATAGTAAAAAAATCATTAAATCATATAATTTTCAGAAAGATGGCGAAATCTCAGATTTATTTGCAACAAAAGATTTTCTTTTTATCGCTACTTATAAGAATCCTGATTTATCAGATCTTATACTTTTGTGCTATAATATTGATTCAAAGGAATTAATCTTTAAATATAATGAATTTCCAATAAGACTTATTGAATATTGTTATAAAGATTCAATACTATTAGTTACTAAACAATGTTATGTTGGTATAAGTTTTATTGCTATTAATTTAGATAAAATAAAATTTTAATTTTATAAAATTAAGAAGGTGATTAAAGAAAAATAAAAATGTAAAATTGGATAAATGTATTATTTATCTTTATTTCTTTTTTAATCTTAATAGATATATTAATAAAATTTATAAGAAAAATGAGTTGATAGAGTAACAAAAAAATTAATCCACTTTACAAATTTTTTTGAATTATAATAGAGATGAAAAAAGAGGCGAGAGAGGAACAAAAAAGAAATTAAAAATCTAAAATAAGGAGGTAAAAAATGAAAAAGATTTTAGTTAGTTTATTGATTTTAGGACTAATTTCAACATTTACAATTATAAATGTTGAAAAAGTTAATAAGGTTTTAGGAGATGAGAACTATATAGAAAATTATGCAAAAGAACAAATTAAAAATTTTATATATAAGAAATTTCAAAATATTTACTATATTAAAGATATTAATTTTATAAAAGAATCTAATGATAATTCAAATCAAATCTTTTTAGTTAAAATTACTCATACTTTAAAATTAAATAAAATTGAAGATCACCCAATTATAAAAGCCTATGAAAAATTTTTAAGTGATACTTCTCTAAGTTGTTCTCTTTCAGATATTAAAAGAAAATTTTTAGAAAATCAATTGAAACTTTGGAAAGAGAATATAACATATTATATAAATGAAAATCAAGAATTAAATATTAGATTTAAAGCAATTCTAAATAAAAATGAATTTAATCTATTTATTGAGGATCCTTTTTATAATTTTATTGAAATAGATAAATCAATAGATATAAAAAATTATGAAGAAATAGAGAAAGAAACATATAAAATGTTAATTGATATAATTTCGGATTCTAATATTAAAATACCTGATGTTAAATCTAACTACAATCCGATCCTTAATGTTAATTATGCTAATATATATACATCTAATACTTCTAAAAAGGTGTGGTGTAGTTCTGATCCTAATGATTGGGTATATCAAGATGTAAATTATTATAATCCAAATTATTATGCTTATTGTGCTGATTGTGCTAATTATGTATCTCAATCTATCTATGCTGGGGGCATAACTACTGATTCTACATGGAGACCTTATACTTATACATGGATAAATTGTATAGGACTTAATAATTATATGTGGAGTAATTATTGCTATCTTACATATTATAGACCTTATGCAGTGCCTGGTTCTATATGCATGATGGATCAAAATAATAATGGAAATCCCGATCATACAACACTTATTGTCTACAATGATGGTTCAATTCTAAAATACAGTGCACATACTTATGATAGAAAACAATATATACTTCCAAATTTATCTTTTCCTATATGGTTTCTTATTTTTTATTAAAAATGGTTAAAAAGATTAAAATTTTATTCATTTGTTTTTTGTTTTTAATAATATTTTTTTCTGGGTGCAAATCTATAAAATTGGACAATTGTGTTCCATTTTTGTCCAACAACTTTTTTACTCAAGATGACTTTAGCCAAAATGAAATTTTCATAAACTACTGGGATATTGATAAAGGAAAAATATATTTAAACTATGAGAAATTATATTCAGGTTTTAAACAGGGAATATATTCTTATATTTTTCCATATTTTTGGGATGGAGAAAATTTATTTTATCTTAATTGTAATTTAAAAGAAATCAATAAAATGAATCTTAAACTTTATCTTTCTTCACCACCTGAAATTCCCCAATTTTCACTTTTTAAAAATAATCCTATTAAAGTTAATTTTAATCAAGAAAATTTATCTATAGAAATTTATGAAGAAATTGATAAAAAAATAGTGTTAAAAAATAAATATAATATTGAGCCTTCTCTCTTACCTAATGATCTTGTTTATGATCAAGAGATTTATCCATTTATAGTTTTAGAAAAAGAAAATAGTGAATTAAAAATTATTTTTCTCTATTCCTCTTTTGATATGAATAAATCAAATAAAATTCTTACAAAACTATTTATTCTCTCTATAAATAAAGATGAAATTAAAATTATTGAAACAAAGGGAATTAGTAATTACTCAATTTCATGGCTTTTTTCAGATTCTCCTTATAAAAATTTCTTCATAAAGGATGATAAGATATTTTTAAATTTTTGTTGTAATCAAGAAAATTTAGGGTTACTCTGGTCTTTAGATTTAAATATTGGTGAGTTTAAAGAGATTATTGAATCTTTAAAATTTAATGAAAATTATACTTCAGTAGAAGAAAGATTTGAAAGCCCTAAAGATAACTATATAGGTTTTTATAAAGATTATTACATTTTTTATAATAATGATGAGTTAATTGCAACAAATGGAAATGGTGAAATTATTGGAAAAATAAATATTTTAAAGAAAGAAAAAAGAATCGAGG
Organism: Caldisericota bacterium; assembly: GCA_039793425.1. Taxonomy (GTDB): domain Bacteria; phylum Caldisericota; class Caldisericia; order B22-G15; family B22-G15; genus JAAYUH01. Next base: position 248 of record JBAMLT010000186.1, on the reverse strand, counting down.
TTTATAAAAATGGTAAATTAATTCAAAGTTTAAATATTAAAAATATAAATTCAAACATTCAATTTCCAAATTATTTTAATTAATTTGGTAAAAATTTTTGATAAAATTTATAATTTAATAAGATGAGAAAAGAAGCAAAAAATTTAACCCCTTGACAGATTTTTTTATTATAATTGAAATGAAGAAAAGGTGTTGAGAGAGGGAACAAAAAAGGAAATGAAAAATCATATTAATACCCTTGACAAATA
>JBAMLT010000185.1:1861-4295 GCA_039793425.1 Caldisericota bacterium | reverse complement strand
TAGTCAAATCTCTAACGTTTACTTTGGCCTTTGCCAACTTTATTATGTCATCCAATGTCAAGCCTATATATTTAATATTGATCGCTGTTTTAATAATTTTCAATATATCGTCATAGCTCATATGATTATCATGTAAAATGCTATCAACTGAACTCAGAAAAACATATGCTTCATCATTTATATAAAAAAATCCCTCGTCGTTCATTGCAGTTTTGAAGTCCTCATCCTCATCGTATAATTCTCTTATACTTAACACCTCTTTTTCAAGGCTCTCCCTCAAAGATTCATATTTAGATAATGGGGATAAATTCTCATTTGAATTATTGCTTTTTACTGTTTCCTTTCTGTCACTAAAATCTTTCAAAATCTTTGCCACAGTGTTCCTGTGCAAACCAAGTTTTTCTGCAATTTTTTCATTTGAATAATTGAGCCCCTTAAGCCTTATTATTTCCTTTTTCGTGTCCTCGTCTATCACCTTTACCATTATCTTCACCCCATATATCCCTATTATCTATGTTATATTTAAAAAATTTCTTTGTATTTTATGCATAAAATGTGAATACCCAAATTGATGAAAATTTCTGATTGTTCAAAATAAAACATTTAAAAATGGGGAAGAGTTGTTCGTGGATCATCAATGTTTTTGATATGAAATTGAGATTTTTCACCTATTCCTAATTTTCAAAAATTTTACATGAAATGTGAATTATTGTGTTTATTATAAGTGTATTTAATGTTCAATATTTGTGCATTAAAAGTACGAATAATATGCGTATTTGTGCAATTGAAAGACAAAAATATGCAACATATGTGCATCTCCTATTCATATAAAAGGCATTATGTGAAATTTCACAATATTATTCACATCAATGGGAAAAGTATCATACCAATAGGTTTTTAAATTTATTTTATTTTAAGTTTTTGAATGATCATTGAAAAACAGGGTGAAGGGATAAAATCAAATCTTTTAAATTGCCCAGTGGAGAAATTTGATCGCCTATTCTTCTCATTGATGGATCATCTGAACAATCTTTTCACAAGCAATGATCCTGAGAATATCTTAAAGTTTTACGATTATTTTGATGATGGGGAAAAACTGATAAAATGGATGAGGGAGAGGCCAAAGGGTAATTACAGATTAGTTGAATTCAAAAAAGAAAAATAATGATATTATTGTTGTGATACCAACAGTGGACGTGAGTGGAAAATTCGCTCTTACTTGCAGGAACGAGATCTTTAAGGGATATCATACATGACACCTAATTTTAGAAAATTTTATTTCATTGAAATTAATTTAAGTAATGATATTTGGTGTGGTGAGACAGTTAATGATTGATGAAAAAAATGATAAAAAACCTTATATTTCTGTTATAATAACAGCGCATGATAGGAAAGAATTCCTCAAAGAAGCCATAAATTCAGTAATTAATCAAACTTTGGATAAATCCTTTTATGAAATTATTGTTGTTAAAAATTTTAAAGATGAAAAAATTGACAGTTATATTGAAAAGAATGGGGTTATAAACATTTATACAGAGGAAATTGAATTAAGTAAAAAAATTATGATTGGTATTAAAAAAGCTAATGGAGAAATAATATCTTTTTTAGAAGACGATGATATTTTTTATCCAAAAAAATTAGAAATAATATATAAAAAATTTAAAAACGATTTAAAATTAGGCTTTTATCATAATACACAATCAGGTATTGATGAGGACGATAAACATATAATTAGGAATTATTCACAGGACATATATATATCAGACAATGACAAAAAAAATTTTAATTATTTTCTAATTAAAAAAATTTCAGGTAATAATAGCAGTATTTCAATAAGAAAAAATGCCATAATTAATTTTAAAGAAAAAATCATAAAATTTAATTATAACATAGATCAATTAATTTTTTTATTAATTTTTTTTACGAATTTTAATTTGTTGCATGAAAACAATATTTTAACAAAATATAGAATTCACAATAGTTGGAGCAATATATTCACTTTTAATTTCGATTATTATAAACAAAATAAAGAATTAAAATTAAGAGAAAGAATAAAATTCATAAATATTTTTGAGGATTTATTTAAAGATTATATTGAAAAATATCCAAATATTCAAGAATTTTTATTTTTTGATAAAATAAAGAAAATAATAGAAATTAATTATTTATTAAATAATAAAAATACATTTAAAATATATTATAAATATATATCTATTTATATTTTTAATATATTTTTTAAAAATTTTAAATTTAATATAAGATATTTAAAAGAAGAAATAATATCTTTTATATTTTGGTTTATTTTATTTTTATTAAAATTTTTATTTTTTGATAAAAAATTTTATAATTTTATTCTTAAAAAAGAATTTAAATTTTTCTTAAATAAAGCTCAGTAGAAATCCTTTTAGAAAAATTAATTTTTTATGATTTTTAT
>JBAMLT010000185.1:0-1851 GCA_039793425.1 Caldisericota bacterium | reverse complement strand
AAATGGATTGGCCAACAGTACTGGATATATACAGATCTAGGGATAGTATAGAAAAATCATTTCATATCATGAAAGATGATCTAGAAGGTCTTCCATTAAGAATCCATGACAGGCATGGATTATCCGGTTATATAGCAATGCTCTTCTTTGCATTAATTGTATTATTAACCTGAATGTCTCAGTTTTACCATCACTAATTCTCAAATGTAATTGATTTATCTTATCTAATTGCTTTACTATCCTGCTTTTTCACATTTATACTTTTTAATAGAAGAGTTTATATATAATGGTGGTATATACCTCCATTATGGGTAAACCTCAAAAAATATCCAAGGTTGTAAACGGAATTGTTTACTATTACGAAAGAACGCCTTATTACGATCCAGCGCTGAAGAATACAAAGTACCATTAAAAGTACATTGGAAAGATGGTAGACGGTAAAATATCAAAGGTGAGATCCACGCTTCCAAAAGCAAGTTATATCTATGGCCCTTTTATACCTCTGCTCAAGATTGTAAAGGATCTGCAGATCGATACAATCTTAGAGAAGTTTTTGAACAAGGAGGAATCCGAACTTGTTCTGAGCATAGCAATGGCAAAAGTGGTAAGAGCTCTGCCAATAAAGAATACTGCTTTGTGGTTACAGGGAACATATCTTTCTAAACTGTTTAATATTAGTCCATCAGCTTCTGAACTGAGCAGATTAATAGATAAGATAGGATCAAGTTCTCTATACAGGGATTTTTCAAAGGAGCTGATAAAGAATCTAAATCCTAAAGAATCAATATTGTACGACATCACTTCTATTCCATCATATTCAAAGTTGCCAATATTTGAATATGGGCATCCAAAAGATCACGAAGAATTGCCACAGATCAATCTGGCAATGGTTATGGAGAAAATCAGGAGCATACCTCTTGGGTTTGAAATATATCCGGGCAGCATACCAGACATGGTAACACTTGAAAGATTTGCAAACAATCTTGGAAGCTTGATATCATCAATACTTTTGGTTCTTGATCGCGGATTTTTCAAGTATGAAAATCTAAAGAGCATATCCAGGTTTGATTACATAATAGCAGCATCACTGGTAAGAAAAGAAGTGAAAACGGTATTTGCAAAATCTTCGAGCACGATTCAAAAAGCGAAGAATGTGATGATCTATGGAGAGCAGGCAATGTTTTGCAAGGAAGTAACGTTGAGGATAGAGGATATGGATCTGAAAGGTTATTTTTATTATGATCCGGTGAGAGAGGGAGAAGAGAAAGAAGAGTTTCACAGGAAACTCAGTGAAAAAAGGGATCAGATCGAAAAACTTGAATTGAGGAAAGGAGTAATAGAGAGGGCAAAAGAGATCGCAGGTACATATTCAAAGTACCTGCAAGTGATTGTGAAAGATAATAAGATAATGGCAAAGCCAAGAGACAAGGCGATCTCAGCAATAGAGCATCGAATGGGCAAATTTTTGTTGGTATATCAAGGGAACTATACGGGATTAGAGTGTTTGATGTATTATCGAGAGAGAGACAATATAGAAAAGGCTTTTGAAATGTTAAAGAACGATCTTGAGATTTTTCCATTGAGAGGTAAGAGTGTAGAGACGATCAGGGGTACCATATTTGTACTGTTTCTAGCGCTAATAATGAGATTGGCAATGCTCAAAAAAATGAAGGAAAGTGGACTGCTCAAGAAATATTCACTGGAAATGGCGATGATCGAGCTGGAGAAATTGCACATAATAGAGAAAGACGACGGCAGTATAGAAGAGTTGGAGAGAACAAAGAAGCAAAAATTGATATTGGAGGCATTCGAATCATAAACATGGTGGTAAAAGTGAAACATTCAGGTTAT
>JBAMLT010000184.1:2869-4422 GCA_039793425.1 Caldisericota bacterium | reverse complement strand
TGATGCCAAGAGGTGCAAAACATCTCACTCTTTCAAAGATGAATATGCTTGGAATTGGAACAAAGATGATAAAAGGAATAATGAAAAAATACAATGTTTTGCCACCAGATGAACTTCTTAAAACATTCATCCAAAATGGAGGAAAAGTTATTGCTTGCTCAATGACAATGAACCTTATGGGAATAAAGAAAGAGGAGTTAATTGATGGAATTGAAGAAGGAGGAGTTGGCACTTACCTTTCCTTCGCAGAAAAATCAGGCATAAATCTATTTATTTAAGTAATCAATTAACAATTTAAAGTGTAATTATTTATAGAAACTTTCTTTACAAAAATAGACAGTCTATTTTTTTAAAGTATAATGAAGGCAGGCAATAACTTAAAAAGTCATATGAATCAATTCATCCCAATATGTGTCCTGCGAAAATAGTAAATTACTATATGAACTTAAATAACTTGATGGATAATAAATAGATAAACCATGTGCATTACTATAATAAGATGTATGTGCTTCTGAAAGTATAACTGATGAGAAACTATCCAGAACTTCCTGTGATTTGTTTTGTATTGAAATGTCTGAAATATAATTTTTTATTAAACTTGTAAAATGATATAAATCTTTATAATCTGAATCAGAAAATTTTAATGCATTATTTCTTGCATTATTTATTTGTGTTTTATATGTTGAAAAGTTGGTTATTAATAAATTTGCTAGTTCAGATACTTTAAATGAAAGAAGATTTATACTGTTTAGATTAATTGCTGATAGAGTAACATAAGCATATCCTTGGGATCCTCCTGAATAAGATTGTACATATTTATTTACAATTAATGAAGAAAGAGATTCTTTACTCATTGTTGGATTGGTAGATAGAGAAATTAAAATATCATCATATGGAAATCCATCTCCAGGAATTACTTCCTCTGAAGCAACCATAATATCAACATAGTTTCTTATTTCATAACCAATCTCTATCATTCCCATAAGGCATGCATCAAAAGCAACTATACTTAACTTTTTTCCTGTTGTAGAATTAATTGAGTTAAGTGCAGTTCTTAATTCAACAATTGAAATGTAATCATAGTTTGTTTCATCATAGCAAACCCACTTAAATGATTGAGACAAATTCAAATTTTTCCAACCACTTCCATGGTCCCATAAAACTAATAAATAATTATAAGCAGGATAATTTTGATAACCCCAGGTTACAAAATCAATCAATGTTTGAGGATCACCCATATTTAATTCTCCCATATCTTGAATAAGTTGTGAAGTAATTGTTGATGTATTTGTATCATGTACTATTTTATATCTTCTCGTTGTAGTCCAATTTCCATTTGAAGTGTCATATCCCGATGCTCTATCAATTTGAACAATGACATTGATTGATGCTGGAAGAGTTGCTTGTTCCATTTCATTTACATCATCAATTGCAGCACTCTCAAGATTGTTATCACCATCTAAATAAACAAGAATTGTCCAATTTGCTTTAGGTGGTTCAATTGTGAAGAAGTCATCAGATTCATCAAAAACCCCTGTATTACTTGTATATGT
>JBAMLT010000184.1:0-2769 GCA_039793425.1 Caldisericota bacterium | reverse complement strand
CAGTAAGGCTCTCCCCTCCATTTGGTTGAATCAGTGTAACCTTTGGAGGTGGAGGACCAACAATTGTGAAGAAGTCATCAGATTCATCAAAAACCCCTGTATTACTTGTATATGTTATCCTAATCTTATAATCACTTCCAGAAACTTGAGTTGTTGGTATGCTCCAGTTATACTCACCCACTGTTACTACTGCACTTGATACGATAGTTCTATTTAATACTCCTCCCTTATATAACTCAATCTTAACATACCCAGAAGATATCCCTTCATAACCCCACCTTATCTTATAACTACTTCCAGCAGTAAGGCTCTCCCCTCCATTTGGTTGAATCAGTGTAACCTTTGGAGGTGGAGGCTCCTGAGAATAACCTCCTATTTTTAAAGATGGGTCACCAAATAACCCAAGTTCTGTTATTGTTTTAAAATCATGAACAGAAGAATAACCATTTTCTGTTATATAATTTGAAATCATATATCGCCAAGTTTCACCAAGTATATCTTTATTATTTAATGAATAACCTTTAAAAAACAGATTATCCATTTTTCCAATGAGTCCATTATTAAACCATTGACCAGTGTAAGCCCATCCCAATCTTGTTGCTCCAATGAATCCGACAGCCCCTTTCATATAATATGTAAGCCAGTATTCTGGCATTGCTTCTGTATCATCATATCTTGCAGTTGAGCAGGCATTAGAAAATATTACTGGTAATTTATTTTCATTGTTTAGTCCACTCATATTTGATGAAACATTATAACAAGTTATTGAGGGATTGTTATTTCCCCAAACAGTTGGTCCACCATGTCCTGCGAAATTTAAAAAACCCACACCGCTATTTAAAACATTATTTATATTAGTAGGTGTAGGGTCAGATGTATTTTGATAAAGGTCAGTTTGATAGAGTTTGTTATTTTGAAATGATGAAAGATAGTTTGTTGCTATTGTTTCTTTACAATATTCACCTTCTGCGAAATTTGGATATGAAAAAGTTGCAACACCAACAAGGAGAGTTTTTTTAAACCAACTTTCTATATTATTTGTTTCATAATATATAACTTTCTGGATATAATTATTAAGTTCATTTAAATTTGAAACAGGAATTCTTCCAATTGAAACATCAGGATATAAATCAGGTTTATCAATGTTTCCATTTGAACTATTATACTCTCCAAATATATTATTATTATTTTTATCCCAGGTATCAAATTGACCTAAAGAATTATATATATCTGCATAATAAAGGTCAGATGGAAGAGTTGACTCTTCTCCATCATTAACTGCAACATATCTTGGAGGAATTTTTTCAGAATCACCTATTAGCAAAACATACTTAATACTCCAGTTATCAAGAGCATATTTTATTGCATATTTAATTTTTTCTTGAAGGTCTCTACCTGAAAATGTTGAATTAATATATTCAAGAGTTAAAGTAGTAGTTAAAATTCCTTTTTGATTTTTGTGATTTATGAAGGTTGTTAAAGTATCCTGAAATTCCTGTGGAGTTATTATAAGTAAATCATAGTTTGATTTTAGGGTATTTTCTGGAAATGAACTTAAAATTTTATACTTAATTCTAACTAATAATTTACTATAAAAATTTACTTCTTTTAGGTCATCTTTACTATATTCTAAAGGGGATAATCTTAAATGTACAATTAAAGAATCTCTTGTTCTCTCAATTATATAATTTTCAAAATTATCATATGTATTAAAAGTTTCATTTATTGGAAAATCAGAAACCAATTTTGGTTCAGGACATTTCAGTAGGGGTTTATTTAATTTGTAATAATTTTTATAATCCACTTTTTTTTCTATTGATATAGAAATTATTTCTGTGTTTAAACTAAATTCATAATTATAAATTTTGTAGGGAATTATTGGTGAACCTGGAATTAAAATAAAATTATCAAAATTTTCAAATTCTGGTAAAGAAAAATCACTATAATCAACAAAATATGGATTATTAAAACTTATTTCAAAACTTTTTTCTTCTTCTCCATAAATTTTATTAACATTAATAAAACTAAAAATAAAAAGAATGATTAAAAAAATGGACAACTTTTTTATCATACTAACCTCCTACCATAAATTTAGGCACCAAAAAAACAGGTCGGTTGCGCCACCAACTCCTCTCTATTCCATGGCGCCCATCTTGGAATAGAGACTCCCAGTTCCCTGTTATTTAAATTATTACAATATAACTTACTTGGTCAATACCGAACAAGTGAGACTGTCTACTTTGTTCGGTATTTTCCACTAATATTTTTCCTATCCTATTTATCTAATTGATAAAATTTTTGTCTTTTAAAACCATAACCTCACTTTTTAAATTTTAATAAATAATATGGAAAATTCTATTTTGATAAAAAGTTTATTAATATATGTGTAAATTTTTTACTATGTGTAAAAAATATACAGAAAAATATTCTTTTTTTAAATTAGAAAAAAACTATAAAAAAGTTAAATAAAATTTTTATTAGAAAAGGATATCCTTTTTTAATTAAAATTCTGGCATAAAATTTGCATATTTATATTTGGAGTTTAATTTTGGGTAGTAACTCCAAACCGCTGGCTTAACCAGAGAGGGTAGGAGACACCCAAAGGTTAAACTTAAAAACTAAAAAAAGGAGGTGATAAAAGGTAGTGAAAAAAGAAAGGTTTCTTATTCTAAGGGTTAGAGAGGATAAGAAACTAAAAAAATTTATTAAAAATTTTTTGACTCTAACCCCGCTTGAGGACGGATTCCTCAAAAATTTTAATTTAAAAAG
>JBAMLT010000183.1:0-4462 GCA_039793425.1 Caldisericota bacterium | reverse complement strand
TAAATAAACTCAAGGATCCATAATAAAATGATTGACAAAATACATATTTTGTCAATTGAGGGTCTTTATATTTGTTTAATCATCATAAAACTGTCATGCTAATCCCCACTCCCCTATTTTTTATTTATAAACATTTAATATGAAGTATCCTTGAACTTTAACACCTATGTTAAGTTTGAAATGTTTTTTCTTTAAACATGAGAAAAGGCATTCCAAATTCAATAAAATATATCTTCCATTTTCCATCGGCTCCTTTACCTTGGGTATTGAATAAAAAAATTTAAAATGAACGCTGTATTCGTAATCAGAAAATATACACTTTAATATTTTAGAATATTCATAACGAGCATTTAAACGTATACCACTGGTATATGGACACGAACCGGTTCATAAAACGAATGCAATGAAACACTAAATAAGGATGAATTTTAATATATGAATAAAGGGCAGAGGATTAAATTAAAGCTAAATGCAAAAGGTCTGAGTAAAAGGGCCGCGATGCCAAATGTGTTAGGCTGTTCAATAAACTCCGTACTGAGAATAATAAAAATAAAAAAATCATAAAATATTTAAAGAAATGTTTAAGTCATTCATGTTTATAGATTAATTTAAATACCATTATTGAAATCGATAGAAGCCAGTTCATAAATAAAAAATTAATGAATTATAAATATTATTTTTAAAATATATAGAAATATTTGTGATCCTAAAAAAGTTTCTACATTATTTAGTGCTTCTCAAACCTGACTCTCTGTAACATTGATTAAGATATGGTTTAAGCAGTTTTCGCTTATAACTATAATCAAATACATAAAATTATTAATTTTTTGCAAAAATTCTTTTAATTATATATATTTATTTAATGTTTTTATTAAAAATTATATTTGAAAAATTTTCATTTAAACTTTCAATTAATTTCTCCTTCCATTCATTCCATTCACTTGAGAAACTTAAATCAATTCCCATAATCCACAATTTTTCTTTACCTTCCTTATTAAATAAATATGGCCCTTTTACCTCAACTCTACTTTTGGAATTAATTATAGGAAAAATCAAAATATTGTTCTCAGAGTTAATATTTTCTTTATTATCTTTAGAATTAAATGATTTAGCGTAAGTATATATTTGATATAGATCTTGTGAACTTATTTTAAATATATCTTCCTCTTCTTTATCCCCATCATTTTTATCTATTTCCAAAGTCTTTAGAATTTTATATTTTGTATCCATAATAATTTTAATCTTATCTTTTTTTTCTCCAGATATTTTAATAGGTTTTCCTTCAAATATTATGTCAGGTCTTAACAATCTTAGAGGCCCTTTTTTATTAAAATCTTTATCAATATAATACAAAAATCCGTTTTCTTCTTGATATTTCAAATTTAAAGTTTCCTTCTTAAAATCTGGAAAAATTTTTTCTTTATTTCTATTTAAGAAGTTAAAAATGAATTTTTCAAATATCTTATTCATATCAAATAAATACATCATTGTCTTTGGTGAGGAAGTTTTTATACCAATTGAAGGTTCTTTTTTATTTAATATTAATTTTGCAATATCATATGAAAATTCAAACCTTTCATTAAGTCTGTTGAATATTTCATCCTTAAATTGATATTTATAAGGTCTATTAATTTCATTTTGTAAAATATAGGATATTAAAAATAAGTTTCTTTTATTTTCATTTTCTTTTGTTCTCATCAGAAAAAGTTCAGTACAGTAACCAAAAAAATTATTTAGTGTATTATTTGCGTCATAATTAAAAAAAGAAATATCAAATTTTGATTTATCAATTTTATTAATTTGTTTTTTTAGGTTAATTTTACCTTTCAAATATTTATTTTCATCTTCAATTCTAAAATATTTTTTATATAAACCTTTTTCTATTTCCCTCTTCAATGTCTCAGAATAAAAATAAATAAGAAATTCTAACAAGTTCCAATATTTTTTTTTCTCTGTTATCCATTTTGCCTCTTTTTCAAAATATTCAGGTTTTAAAAATGCATAACTAAAGAATAAAATAAAATTGTTCCTGCTTTTCTCAATATCTTTTTTTTCATCACCCCATATTTTAGGGAGAATTTCTATTATTGTGTCTTTTGTAAATAATAGACCTGCATAATGTTTAAATTTTAAATATTCCTTACTAATAGTTACATAATTTTCGAGGTTTTCAACTTTAGGTAAATTTTTCAATATATCTATTATACCTAAATCTCCTATATTTTTAAACTCGTATTTCTTATATTCATAAAATTGAAAATAGTTCATATTTATCATTCTTTAAATAATCTTTCATTTTTCTTCATTTGGTTTATTTTTTTCTAATACTTTTTTGAAATTTTCTTTATTTTCAGGTTTAAAAATAGTGTAATCTAATTCATAATTGTTTTCTTTAAAAAATTTATAATCTTTTAGAATACCTGTTATCAATGTTTCCATATCACCGTAAAAATATTCCATAAGCAATGGGATAATGCTATATTTGAAAATCTTTTGTAGCATTTCAATTTTATCAACACTTGGGTCATTAATGTCTTTAAAAAATGCATGACCTATTTGCCAATCCTCTCCTTTTATTGATTTAATTCTGGAATTTATTTCTGAAAATACATTTGTTATAAGTCCATTGTCATCTTCCCCAGCCCATTTTTTAATAATTTCTTTATTTGGCAATATCTTAAAGAATTTGAATCTCCTTCTTAATGCAACATCTAACAAAGCAATGCTCCTATCAGTATCATTCATCGTTCCAATGATATATATATTATTTGGAACAGAAAAAGTTTGATTACTGTAAGGTAAAGTAACTTCTATCTTATTTTCTGATCCATCTCTTTTATCTGCTTCTATTAAAGATATCAATTCACCAAATATTCTGGATATATCCCCCCTATTTATTTCATCTATGATCAATACATAATTATTTTTTTTGTTTTTATTTGCTTCATCACAAAACTTTTTGAAAATTCCAGGAGTTACATCATAATAGATATTTCCATCTTTTGTGGATGCTTTAATTCCTATGATAAAATCTTCATATCCATAATTTTGGTGAAATGTGATGAATTTTATTTGAGGATTATTTATATCAATTATTCCTTCTAACCCATTAATATTTCCTTTCTCAAATTCTTCTATTGTGTTCTCTAAATCATTAATGTTTTGTATTTCTTTCTTTATAATTTTGCTGGCAATAAATCTTGCTAAAGTGGTTTTACCTGTACCAACAGGACCATGCAATATAATATTCTTTGGAATATCAATATCATTATGCGTTTTTAAAATTATATTAAAATATGGCAAATTTTCCCCTGTTTTATTTAAATAAAACTCATTAAATAGAGACATCAATTCACCAGGAACATTAATTAAGTATTCTCGATTTATATCTAAGTTTTTATTATAAAATATTTTTCCTCTATATTTATTTCTTATTTCTAATAATTTGTCTCTGTATTTTGATTTGAATTCTTCCCATTTAATAGGCATTTTTAAATCTATATATCCATATAATATTATTTTTCTCTCATTATTTATTTCATTTTTTTCAACTTCATTTTTAACTTTTGATATTCCCACAATTGATCTATCATTCTGTGTTTGTTTTATTATGAGATGAATGATTATATCATCTTTTTGAACTAAATCCATATTTTTCCAATAGTCCTTTTTATTTTTTCCTTCTATTGAACTATAAAGATTTACTCCAGCTTTATATTCTTCATTTTTTTTAGGATGTTTTATTTCTATCCAATAGTTACTCTTATTATTCATTTGATCTTTTTCTGATTGAATTTCAGTAATTTCACCAAATAAAAAATCTAAAGTCCATAAATCTAAATTGGTTAAATCTTTTAATTTTAAAGTTAAATCATTAGTTATCTTATAATTTTTAATCAAATTATCTTCATTATATTGAAAATCTATTAATTTTAAATTTTTTAAAGCTTCATAAGATTTATTATTTGAAACTGAACATTCTTCTGGATATTCTAAAAATAATATAGGTGTAAGAAATGCTGATCCTAAACCTTTAGCTTTATCATATGCTTTTTTTAATCTTTCTTTACACGGACCTTGATTTTGATCTACCAAAATTCGAATTGCTTCTTTATTGGTTTCAAAATTTTCTAAAACTTCTTTCTTATGTCTTAATATATGTTTCCAATGCCTATTTTCTTTAAATTTTGCAAAATTTATTAAATCATCAGGAGTTAAATTATTAATATTATTTATGTCAAATATTGGTTGCCATTTATTTAAAACATAATTTTTATCTTCTAAGTATTTTCTTTTTTCTTCATCATTTTTATTTTCATAAATTTTCAACAGTTTTTCAGCAGATTGTTTTAATTTATTTTCTAATTCTAAATATTCATTATCCATGATTTTTATCTTATGAGTTTCCAATATTTAAATATTTTTGAGGAAATAATCCGACAAATGTCAGATTTATATATCA
>JBAMLT010000182.1:0-4490 GCA_039793425.1 Caldisericota bacterium | reverse complement strand
GCTACGATATTTCCATTTCAAATCTAGATTCATTTTATTTATGCTTTCACCTCCTTTAGAAAGGCACATATTGAAATGACCTTTCTCTTATTTAAGGAAAAAGCATTTCAAACTATAAAAGTAATGTAAAAATTTAAATTTATTAATTTTAATGTAATATCTATGGCAAAAGTAACATTTCGTAATAAACAAAGAACAGGAAATATGGGCTTATTTTACACATGCTATAGACTTTCAAGGATGGGATGGAATGTACTTCCGACAATTAGAAATGCTAAATCAATAGACATAGTAGGTTATAACGAAAATGGAGACAAAACTATTAAAATACAATGTAAAGGATCTTCAAATGAGCAGAGCATTGGTCCTTTCAAAGATAAAAATGATATAATAGCCGATTTTTTTATTATTATTAATAATGTATATGAAGAACCGACTGCATATATATTAACAAAAAAAGATGTAAGAGATAATTTAACTCATAATAAAGTTGGATACTGGATAGAGAAAAAAGATTATCTTAAGAAGGATGAATTTAAAGAAAGATGGGATAAAATAGGATATGGATTTTCAGACTTTAAAGAATCTGAAAAAATCCAAGAAATAGATAAAAAATTAAAAGAAAAATGTACTGAAAAACATAAAAATTAATTTTATATGATGTGTCATTTTACAAGATTGGCCTGGGCATTCAAGCATATTCACAACAAGCATTTACACACAAATAACGGGCATGGACACATTACAATTTATGAACCAGATACCATGAAAATTGTCATTTATTTTAAATACTCATTAAAATTTATATACTTCTAATGGTATATAGGTATAGTGGTATATAAATGACAAAAAAGAAAACTTCAATTACAATAGATTCGGATTTATGGATAGAATGGGTTAGTTTTGCTGTTAAAAAAAATGGGTCAGCAAGAAAAATAAGTACAGAATTAGAAAAGGCATTAAAAGAATATATGGAAAAACATAATGAAAAATAGAGGCGATAAAATGAAAAATAATAAATATATTGAATCTAAATTTCCAACTAAAGAGATAAATTTAATATCTGTTCCTGAAAGAATAGCATTGAAACCTATTTATATGGTTCATAGAATTTTTGCAAGAAGAATCGGGTCGGTTTTTAGATTAATAATATTAAGTGCCTTAAAAGATGAGGAAGTAGATATAATGGAAGAATATTATAAATCTCATAAAAATGACTCAGATACAAATAATAAATTAATTTTAGATCCAATGTGTGGTGGAGGGACAACATTAATAGAGGGAGCTAGGTTAGGGGCAAAAGTTGTGGGTATTGAAATTAATCCTATTCCATGGTTCGTTGCAAAAAATGAATTAACTAAAGTGGAGCCAGAAGAATTGGATATTACTTTTAAAAAATTAGAGAAAGAAGTTGGAAAAAAAATCAAAGATATGTATAAAACTAAATGCCCTTATTGTGGAAATGATGCTGAAACAATATATACATTTTGGATTAAAAAAATTGAATGCCCTTATTGTAAAAGAGAAATCAAATTATTTAAGGATTACATAGTAACTTATGATAAAGATGAGAGAAATTTTACATTTGTATGTCCCAATTGTGGAACAATATTTGAAAAAAGGCATACCATTGGTGAATTAGAAGTTTGCCCTAAATGTAATTTTACTTTTAATCCTGATATTGGAGTTGTAGCAAATGGGCATATAACATGCCCACATTGTAATAAAGATTTTAAATTAATAGATGTATTAAAATTAAAAAAGGATCCCCCTGATGTTGAACCATTTGCAATCGATGGATGGTGTCCTCATTGTCACAAAAGATTTATCAAAAAATTTGATGATGATGATTTAAAATTATTGAACAATGTAATAAATGAATTTCAATCAAAAAAAGATAATTTACTTTATCCTAGGGATAAAATTCCTGATGGTTATAATACTAATCAAATGAAAAAACATAATTACAAATACTGGTATCAAATGTTTAATGAAAGGCAACTTTTAGCTCATTCTTTATTGTTAGAAAACATTGCTAAAATAAAAGATGAAAAAATAAGAGAAAAATTTCTTCTAGCTTTTTCTGAAAATCTTAGATCTAACAATATGTTTTGTTATTATGATAAAAGATGGGCGAAACAAAACACACCATTATTTTCTAGAAAGGACTTTGCACCTGTATATTTCCCATTAGAACAAAATATATGGGGTAGTAGGTTTGGGCGAGGTACATTTATTCAAGTATACAGAAGAATGTATGAAGGTAATAAATATCTATTTTCTCCGTTTGAAAGAAGGTACGATTCCAAAATAATAAAAAAAATTGAATTAGATGAGACAATTAACGAGAATCAATGGGAACTTTATTGTGAAGATGCTCAAAATTTAGATAATATAATAAAAAAAGATTTTGATTTAGTCGTCACAGATCCTCCTTATTTTGATAGTATTAATTATTCAGAAGTTTATGATTTCTTCTATGTTTGGTTAAAACAAGTTTTAAATTATCCTTGTTTTAAAAAAGATTCTACAAAAGATCCAAATGAAATTATTGTTAATAAAATTCAAAATAAAAATATAGAAAATTATAAACAAGGATTAATTAACATTTTTGAAAAATCTACAAAAAAACTAAAAAATAATGGATTATTTATTTTTACATTTCATGATATAGATGAAAAATCATGGAAAGATATGTTGGATATTGTAAAAAGATCAGGATTATATGTCAAAAAGATTCATTTTTATCATGGCGAAAATGTAAGTGGTGGGCATTTTGGAGGCCAAAAAACTGTGTTTGATAGCATTTGGGTATGTAAAAAAGGAAGCAAAGATAATATTAATCATATTTCAATTGAAGAGGCGGTAGGAAAAATTTGGATAGAAATAGAGAATTTAATATCTTCAATAAAAAGTAGTAAATATTTTAAATTAGATGAAAATGATCTTAAAATATTTATTTATGGTAAGACAATTGAAATAATGGAAAATTACAAAATTAAAACCAATTTTGAAGAAATTATTAAAATAATATCAAATGATGACAGATTTAATAACATTCTATTAAATAAAAATAAAAAAATAGATGATTATATCACTTAAAATTAAAAGATTGAATTTTCATCTAATGTATATTCAAGGCCATCTCTAGATTTAGATGTAATGGCAAATGATATAAGATTACTTTTACTTAACATTTCAATGTAATTTTTTTTGGAAAGTTGTTTTATATTTTTATTAAGATTATAAATATTTAAATTATTTGAAAATACTGGCCATAAATTTTCGTTGAAATTCCAGTCATATTTTTCAGCAAGATATTTTAAATAATCAGTTAAAATTTTTTTATCTGTATTTTTAATAATTTTTTCATTTTCATCGATGTCATTTTCTAAATTCAATTTTCCATTTTTTCTATTTTTTCTATTATTATTACGCCAAAAATTATTTATTTCACTAAAAAAATTTTTCATTAAATCCATTAAATCTTTAGGTGTTGTAGGATAACCAAATATTTTTTCTAAAGGGTGGTTATTATCTTTATTAGACATATATTCTAACCAATCTAAACAATTTTCTGGATAATTAAACATATTTTTAAAAACCCCATCTATATATAAAGTAGGTGTAATTGCCTTTTTTATTGTACCTTCACTAAATGAAATTTTTCTATTTCCTGGATCTAAATAATAAATCAAAGATAATAAAAAATGAAAAGTGCCATATGGATATTTCCTTTCGAAACTATTTTTTGCATCTATTTTCCTCCAATTGTTTGGTTGAATACATACATTCGTCAGTTTTATAATTTTGTCATTTGGTTTTTTTGAGTCAAATAGTAATAAATGGTGTCCTACGCTTTTAATGTTTTCTTTAATTATTTCTATATCAATAAAAACAACTTTATTTTTGATATCATTAGATTTAAAATCAAAATTTTTATCCAGAATTAATCTCTTGCCGTCATAAAATCCTATTACTTTCCAATTAAAAATCTCATTTAAAAGTAATGCTGATACAAATCCATCGGTATCTGGGCTTATGATCATTCCCTTTATTAGGTTTTTTTCATTTGAATGGGGGTTAATCCAAGAAAAACAGTTATTATTTTTAATTTCATTAGCTACATCTTTTAATTTATTTTGAAAAATATCTAAAGAACATTCTCTTGAATTCAACTTAAACCCCCCCTTAAATATAAAAAAAATCTATTTACATATGAATATTCAAATATTTCAAATCCAAAGTTTTCCCTCATATATAACACCCTGATTTATTTTGAATGTTTAGGGCATGAAAAATCATTCATATAAATTTATCTCATAAAAAAATTGTATAGCGTCCATAAGTTGGCGTAAAGATCAATGATATTTCATAAAAAATACTTATAAATAAAAAAGGGGAGGAGGGGCATTAGCATAACAACTATGCAATACAAAATGATTGTTAACTATCACTTTAATCATCCCTCCGTATAATTTCTCATTACA
>JBAMLT010000181.1:0-32543 GCA_039793425.1 Caldisericota bacterium | reverse complement strand
CCATGGTTTACTGCATTTAATTCTCCGGGTGAAGTACTCTACTGGACATATGATGATAGAGCACCAGATAACACAATGGTTGCCTTTGAAGGTTTAGATGGTTGGAATGCAAGTAGTAACCCATTCTATTACTTCAATGGATATAACCTTGCAACTCCATTTGGTCACGATATTCCAGATATGAGGGGTACTCAGAGAATTGCACCTCCAGTTGGCAATTCTTCATGGCCACTTCCATACTTTGACTCAGCAAAGGGCTTAGGACTTACACTTAAGGGAGAACTTGTAGTTGGAGTTGAAACAGAAGTAGTTGTAAAGGTAACAGAAGCTGGACCTAACTTCCCAGTTAGTGGTGCAGAAGTAACACTTTATGGTGCTGGAGTAGATCTCTCTGGTGTAACAGATGCTGATGGTGTTGCAAAATTCATGGTTAAACCTACTGAAGCTGGTGAGATACTCATTACTGCAATGAAAGATGGATATGTTCCTGGTAAGAGTGTTGTTGTTGTTGGTGCAGATACAATTGCTCCAGAACTTTCAGTTGATAAGCCAAACTCCCCAACAAATAAACCAACAGTAGTAATTACTGGTATTGCAACAGACAATGCTGGAGTTCCAATGGTAATGGTAAATGGTGTTGAAGCAACAGTTGGTGCTGATGGTAAATTCTCTGCAGAAGTTACACTTAAAGAAGGTGAAAACGAGATAGTTGTTGTTGCAAAAGATAAATCTGGAAATAAGACAGAAAAGATGGTTAAAGTTGTTCTTGATACAGTTCCACCTGAAGTAACTGTTAATGCTCTTCCATCACCAGTCACATCAACAAAAGTAAAACTTTCTGGTAGAGTTGAAGCAAATGCAAAAGTTATGGTTAATGATAAACCAGCAACAGTTGCATATGACTACTGGGAGGTTGAACTTACTCTTGATTATGGTGAAAACCTTGTAAAAGTTGTTGCATCTGATGCAGTTGGAAATGAAAAGAAAGTTGAGGCAAAAGTAGTTGTATTTAAGAAAACAACACTTGAACTTCAAATTGGTAACCCAACACCAAAAGTAAATGGTGCATATGGTGACCCACTTGAAGCAGCCCCATTCATCAAAGATGGAAGAACAATGGTTCCATTAAGATTCATTGCTGAGGCATTCGGTGCTCAAGTTGAATGGATTCCTGAGACAAAGGGAATCAACATTTCACTTGAACTCAAATCTGCAGTACATACCATTGGACTTCAGGTTGGTAACCCAACTGCAATTGTTGATGGACAAGTTGTAACACTTGATGTTGCTCCAGTAATTGTTAATGGAAGAACATTTGTTCCTCTTAGATTCGTTGCAGAAGCATTTGGTGCATCTGTTGACTGGAACTCCCTCTATCAAGTAGTTACAATCAACTTCCTCTGGTACTAATTCCAAGATACATATAGGAACTGCAGGGGACTCTGAGTAAATTTAGGGTCCCCTGTGGGGATTTAGGGTGAAAGATAAAAGGGCTGGGTTTTCCCAGCCCTTTTTAATTTTGATGGATAAGATTTTAATTATTTAGAAAATTTATAAAGTTTTAAAAATTTCTAACTCTTTTAATTTTAAATTTTTAATAAGGGTTTTATATACTTTAAAAATTTTTTAAAATCATTTAATTCATCTTTTATGATTCTATATAATTCATCCTCTGTGATTTCAGAATAAAAATGGATTAACCTATTTCTATATCCAGCCATTTTTATGAGTTTATTTTCAACGAAATCTTTTGGTAAGATTTTTTGTTTTCCTAATTCAATTGCAATTTCTTTATAGGTTGTAACTCTTACACCCGGAATTTTAGATAAGATATGATTTCCAATATCAAATTCCGCTTCAAGAGCTCTCCTTAAATAGTGTTCAGATATTGCAAAATTTTCTCCAGATAGAAACTCTTCAAAAGTTAAATTTTTAAATCTTTCTAATTTTTGCAAACACTCTTCAATAATTGATATTCTTTTAATTATAATTTCTTTATTAATAGGGATTCTATTCACATTATATCCTTTTTAAAATTTCTTCATCTTGTTCATCTAATAATGGTTTAAAGTCTATATATTCTTTTATAACCCTCTCTTTAAACTCATAATGTTTATCAATTGATTCATAATATATTGGTTTACCATTTGTTACAACTTCAAATTTTAAAGTAAGAGGTGCATCATTTAAAAAAACTATATCTACCTCTCTTTCTTTAAAAATTTCACTACAAATTTTATAGAGTTCAGTATAAATATTTAATCTATCTTTAGAATAAGAGTCATCAGAAAAAAGAAACCCAATATCAATATCACTTTGAAAGTTCATCACTTTTGTTAAATATGAACCAAATAGATAAACAATTAAAACATTTAATTCTTTAAATTTTTCTTTTATCTTTTTATTAAACCTCATAAAAAATTAAAACTCCTTTTTACTTTTTAAATTTAGGGGTAAGGATTTCTTTAAAGATTATTCCTTTTAAAATATCATTTTTTGAAAAAGTAAGGATTTTTTTTAATTTTAATTGTACTTTCTCATGTTCAGAAAGAACTATTTTCTCTTTCTCATAAAGATGAGGAGTTAATTCTTCAACTTTTTCTGGGGTTATTTTTCCTTCTTCTATTTTTTCAGGCGTCAATTTTTCTTCATAAGTTTCTTTTAATTCTTCTTCAAATATTTCTTTAATAGGTATTATTTCTTCACTTTCTTTTATTTTAACAGGTTCTTTTTCTAACTTCTTCTTAATAATTTTTCTATAATCTTCTTTATATGGAATAGTTTTTTCTTCTACCTTTTCTTTTTCTAATTCTAACCTTCTTTTTTCTCTTTTTTTCCTTTCATTTTTAGCACTAATGATTGTAAGAACAACATAAAAGATTATATATAGAATTATTATTATGGTAAAATAATTCATTTATTTTTCTTCCTCTTTTTTCTCTTCTTCAGAAATCTTTGAAATTGATTCTCTCATAGTTGTATCTGCCTGAACATTTCTTAATTGATAATAATCAAAAACTCCTAACTTTCCTTCTCTAAATGCCTGTGATATTGCTTTTGGAATTTCTGCTTCTGCTTCAACAACTTTTGCTCTCATCTCTTGAGTTAATGCTTTCATCTCCTGCTCTTTTGCTACTGCCATTGCTCTTTTCTGCTCTGCCATTGCTTGATAAATTCTTTTATCTGCTTCTGCTTGGTCTATTCTTAATTTTGCTCCAATGTTTTGTCCAACATCAACGTCAGCAATATCAATTGAAAGAATTTCAAATGCTGTTCCTGTATCAAGTCCCTTTTCCAAAACTGTTTTAGATATTCTATCTGGATTTTCAAGTACCTCTTTATGACTTTCTGCAGAACCAATTGTTGTGACAATACCTTCGCCAACTCTTGCTATAATTGTTGCTTCTCCTGCACCTCCAACTAATCTATCAATGTTTGCTCTGACTGTTACTCTTGCTTTTGCTTTAAGTTCAATTCCATCTTTTGCAACTGCGGCAACAATTGGAGTTTCAATAACCTTTGGATTTACACTCATTCTTACTGCTTCAAGTACATCTCTTCCTGCAAGGTCAATTGCTGCTGCTCTTTCAAAAGTTAAAGGAATTCCTGCTCTTTCTGCTGCAATCCATGCATCAATAACTCTATCAACATTTCCACCTGCAAGGTAGTGTGCCTCAAGTTTATCAACTGATACCTTTAAACCCGCTTTTGTTGCTTTAATTAAAGGTAAAACAATTTTTGCTGGAACTACCCTTCTTAATCTCATTCCAATTAAATTAACTAAACCAACTGGAACTCCTGCTGCAATTGAAGCAATCCACAAACCAACTGGAATAAATGAGAAGAGTAAAATAAGTAATATGATGATGATTAAAATTGTAAAATAAATTCCTAAACCAAACATAAAACACCTCCTAAATCTTATTTTAAATTACCGAACAAGGTAGACTGTCTCCTCTGTTCGGTGTTAAATTTTCTCTACTATAATTTTACCACCCTCGACTTTAATAACTTTTATTTTATTTCCCTTTTCAATGAATTCTCCAAGAGATAATGCATCATACTTTTTTTTATCAATTTCAATTGTACCTGTGGGTCTTAAAGTTGTTATTACAACTCCCTCTTTACCTATTAATTCATCAATTTTTGTATAGGATGTGTAGCCTTTTTCTGTCTCCTGTTTTTCTTTTAAACCCAATTTTTTCCAGATTGGAATTTTAGGAAATAGAATAAGAAGTATTATAAACAAAATCAAAAGAATAACTGCAACTACTCCAATAGAATAGAGTGCTTTTACTCCTCCACCGAGAGTAAAGAAAATAGAAACAAAAATAAGAATTATTCCTGATATACCTGTTAAACCAAAACCAGGTATTAAGAATATCTCAATTAAAAGAAGAACCACTCCAAGTATAAATAAACCTACATAAAACCAATTACCAACTCCTGCAATCATATGCCCTCCAAAAAAAAGTGCAAGGGAAATAATCCCCATTGTTCCTGGAACTCCAAACCCAGGTGTTGCTGCCTCAACTATTAAACCTAAAAAACCTATTATGAGTAAAATCTCTCTTAATGTGCTTTGAGTAATAAATCTTGCTATTTTTTCAGTTAATGAATAGTTGATGTCTTGAATTTCAAACCCTAATAAATTGAACTCTTTTAAAATTTCATCTATTGAATTTCCTTCAAAATCAGAAAATCCATATTTTTTTGCTATATCTTTTGATAAAGTTAAGATTTCGCCTTTTTTAACCAAACCCTCAATTTCTATCTCTTTATCAACCATACTAGCACCAACTTTTGGGTCTCTTCCATTTGCTTCACATGTTGATTCAAATTCACCTTTTAAAGCAGAAATTGTTTTTTCAGTTGCTGGTATTGGTTCTGCAGCACCCATGCTTCCTCCAGAGGAAAAGACAATTTTTTTGGTTGCAAGAGTAATAAGTGCTCCTGCAGACCATGCTCTTCCTTTTATCCATCCAATTGTTAAGATTCCTTTTGAATTTAAATCAAGAATTTTATCTCTTATTTGAGTTGCTGCATCAACTGCACCTCCAAAAGTGTCAACTACAAAAATAACACCTTTAACTCCATCTAAATCACTTAATGCTCTTTGAACATATTTAGAAAGCCCAAGTTCAATTTCTCCTTCAATATGAACAATTAAAATCTTTTCACTTTTTGAATAAGTTTTAAAAGTTAATATTACAAATAATATTAAAACAATTATAAAAAATATTCTTTTCATATTTAAATTATAACACCTAACATAATTTAATTATGATAAAATTTAGATATGATAAAGAACAAAAAAAGATGGGAAGAGTTTGAAAAAAATATAATTAAAAATTCAAAAGTTGATATAAATAAAAACTTTAAAATTGTAAATGAATTACATAAATTTTCAAAAAAATTAGGTAAATTTGAAGTATCATTAGATGGTATAGAAATTGATATAAAATATGCAAGGGCAATAAATGGAATTAGAAAATTTAATAATTAAAAAAATAATCATAAGGAGTTCTAACTTTAAGATCTTTAAAATATTTTTTTAAAGGTAGTAGAATTTCAGGAGGGATTGGTTTTTTCCAGGGCTCTCTTGTTGGTGTATTTAGGTGAACTTCATCAGGCTTAATCTCGCTTACAAATTTTGCTAATTTTTCTATCTGATTTAAATTTATATGAGTCATCATAATCTGAATATTAAATTTTCCTTTAAACTCTTTTTTTAATTTTCTTATACCAATAAGAATATTTTCAATTTTTATAGATTCAGTTGGCTTATTTATTTTTTTAAAAATTTCCTCATCAATAGCATCAATTTTTACATCAATAATATCAAAATTTAATATATCTTCTCTTACCTTTTCAAGATAAAGAAGAGAGGCATTTGTAAGAAGAACAACTGGAATACCAGGTTTTATTTCTTTTATTTTTTCCAAGACCTCTTTTATATTTTTTGCTAATGTTGGTTCACCTGCTCCTGAAAATGTTATAACATCAAAAATTTTATTTTTGAATTTATTAAACTCCTCTATTATCAAATCAGATGGAACAAAAATATCTCTATTTATAAAATAAAGTTCCTTCAGTTCTTTAACCAAAAATGGTCCCAATTCACAATATATACAGGAAAATGTGCAAATTCTTTTTACTTTTCCAAGTAGATTTATTCCTAAAGATTTTCCATACCTCCATGAATCAACTGGTCCATAAACAATTTCTCTAAATTCCCTAACCTCTTTCATAATTAAAATAATATCACCTTTTCTACCGAACAAAGTAGACTGTCTTACTTGTTCGGTAGTTAAAATCAAGATTTGTGATATCATGTCTTTATGAAACTTCCTAAATTTTTTGAATTCATAAAAACAAAAAAAGAAGAGATAGAAAATTTTGAGGAGTTTTTATTACTTTCTGGATTTGGAATAAATTTTTCAGAAATTTTGATGAAGATTTACAAAAAAGGCGGAGTTAAGGAAGTAAAAAATTATTTATTAAATACTCTTGAAGGTAGCGAAAAAGATTTAAATATAGAACCTACCTCAATTTATCTTTTTGCTGGTGTTAATGGTGGTGGTAAAACGACAAGCATTGCAAAACTTGGAAATTTTTTTAAAGAAAAGGGGGATAAAGTTTTATTTATTCAAGGAGATACATTTAGAACTGGTGCCAATGAGCAGTTAAAAATATGGGGAGATAGAATAAAAGTTGATGTTTTCATGGGAAAAAGAGGAGATGACCCAGGTAGTGTTGTTTATGATGGACTAACCTTTGTGAAAAATAGATGATTTACAAAAATTTTTATTTTTACTGCAGGAAGGCTTGAAAATAAGAAAAATTTGATGGAAGAACTTAAAAAAATAAAAAGGGTTTGTGAGAAAATTTTTGAAAAAATAACTGAGACGATTTTAGTTATTGATTCAACTGAGGGTGAAAATTTATATTCTCAGGTTGATAAATTTAAGGAAACTATAGATATTACCGGTTTTTTTATAACAAAAATAGATTCAACAATTAAACCAGGAATTATGATACCAATTTATGAAAAATATAAAGTGCCATTTCTATTCATCTCTTTTGGAGAAGACTTAAAGAGTTTTGAGAAGTTTAATAAAGAAAAATTTATTGATTTAATTTTATCTTCTTTTTTACCGAACAGGTGAGACTGTCTCACTTGTTCGGTGGTTAGAGAAATTGGACAAGTGAGTCATTAAAACCAAGTTTCTTAAAGTAATTATAAACTACATCAAATTCAATTTTTGTTATTCTTCTTCCAATTTCTGGATCATGAATTGCCTTAAAGCATGGGTGGTATTGTGTCATAAGAGAGATTAAAATATCTTCTTTAAAATTTTTATAAAGCATTTCTAAAACTTTCTTTGAATTTTCAATATTATTTGGAAGAATTAGATGTCTTACAATAACTCCTCTTAAAATTATACCTTTTTCATCAAATTCATAATTTTTAACCTGCCTTTTCATCTCAATTAATGCCTTTTCATTTATTTCTGGATAATCTTTCGCCTTTGATAACTTTAAACTAATTTCACTATCCATATATTTTGCATCAGGAAGATATATATCAACTATTCCATCAAGATATTTTAATATTTCAACCTTTTCATAACCAGATGTGTTATAAACTATTGGGATCTTTAATCCATTTTCTACTGCTATTGAAAGAGAAAGAAGAATTTGAGGAAGATAGTGGGTGGGTGTTACAAGATTAATGTTGTGAGCAGATAAATTTTGTAGATATAGCATAATTTTAGAAAGACCTTCTATATCTATTTCATAACCTTCACCTAAATTACTAATTTCATAATTCTGACAAAAAATACATCTTAAAGAGCAATTTGTAAAAAAAATTGTACCTGAGCCATTAAATC
This sequence comes from Caldisericota bacterium, assembly GCA_039793425.1. GTDB lineage: Bacteria > Caldisericota > Caldisericia > B22-G15 > B22-G15 > JAAYUH01. Next base: position 24,648 of record JBAMLT010000181.1, on the reverse strand, counting down.
CAGAAATAGGTTTTTCTTCTCCAAAATGAAGATGGTATGAAGATATGAATAATCTATAATCACTTTCACAAATACCCTTTTGACCCATAATTCTATTTACTTTACACTCTCTTGGACATATATCACAATTAGATAGTTTATTAAATAATTCAAGACCTCTTCTTTTAATTTCTTTGAATCCAATATTTAAATATGATGGATACATAAATTAATATTATGAAATTTTATATTTTTTATCAAATTTTAAAATTTTTAAATACCTATTGACAAATTAAAATAAGGTAATTAAAATAGAGATAATGTTTTGGATATGAGGGAAAAGTTTCAAGATTTTTTTGGAGCGTATTGAGGGAAAAGAAAAAAAGGAGGTTTTTATGCAAAAATCAGTAAAAATCATCACATCAATTTTACTTCTCCTCTTAGTTGTTTCTCTTGTTTCTTTTAATGTGGGGTGTACAAAAAAGGAAAAGCAGGTTGTTAAACTTGGTTTTATTGGCCCATTGACTGGTAAGTATGCAAAAATGGGTCTTGGTGGATTAAATTCCTTCAAACTTGCAGTTAAACAATGGAATGAGTCAGGGAAAAACAAGTATGTTTATGAAGTTGTCTCATTCGATGACGAAGGAGTTCCACAAAAGGGTGTTGAAGTTGCCACAAAGGCATGCTCAGATCCAGAAATTATAGCAGTTGCAGCCCATTATAATAGTATGGTTGCAATTGCAACAACTGATGTATTCCATAAATTCGGGGTTGTAAATGTTGTATGGGGAGCAGTTTTACCATCAATAACTTATGGAAATGATTATCCAGAAGTATGTAGAGTTAATGGAACTCAAGTTGAGCAAAATGAGGCAAATGCTCAACTTGTGGTTGATAAACTCGGATTTAAGAAATTTGCAATTATTTATGACACAACAGATTATGGAAGAGGACATCTTCAATATTTCAAAGAGGCATTAGCAAGAAGAGGAATCACACCAATAGCAGAAGAAGGAATTGTTATTGACCAGAAGGATTTTACAACAGTTTTAACAAAAATTAAAGCATTAAATCCTGAAGTTATCTATTTTGGTGGATTAACACCAGAGGGTGTAAACATTAAACTCCAAATGGATAAACTTGGAATTAAAGCGCAATTCTTAGGAACCTCTGGAATTAAATCAGATGATTTTAACAATGCCCTTGGAGAACATGCAGAAGGTGTTATCTGTATGCTTGATGGTGCTCCAGTTGAAAAACTTCCAGGTGGTAAAGAATTTATGGAAGCATATAATAAAGCTGGATATCAAGAGCCCCCAGAAGCATATGGACCATTTGCTTATTGTGCAGCAAACATACTTATGAGAGCAATTGAAAAAGTTGGACCAGATAGAGCAAAAGTTATAGAAGAAGTTAACAAAACCGATTACGAGGATATCATCGGAAAAATTCATTTTAATGAATATGGACAAAATGACGTTCCACTTGCAACTCCATATGTAAGTCAAGATGGTCAATGGGTACCATGGGATGACTCTTTATATGCAAAAGGAGAAAGAGTTCTTCCAGGTATTGCATATAGAGAAGGAAAAGAGTGGGTTAATCCCTACAAGAAACCATAAAGAAAATTTTCAAGGGCAAGGGTAACCTTGCCCTTTTTATATTTCAGAAAGGGAGGATTGATGAGCGGATTTGCTGTTATATTACAAATATTATTCAACGGTATTATGCTTGGTATTCAATATTCAATGATTGCAGTTGGTTTTACTCTTTTTAGAGGAGTTCTTAATGTTTTAAACTTTTCTCATGGTGATGTTTTTATGGTTGGTGCATTTGTTTCTATGACTTTAATTGGTGCTTTTGGTGTTATGTCAGCAACAGGTTTTACATATATAGGAATGATAATTATTATCTTTTTACTATCTATGCTTATAGTTGGAATAATTGGGGTTGTCTTTGAAAGATTAGCAGTAAAACCTGTCTCAAAAGGACCAGTCACCATGAGTTTACTCGCCACCCTTGGTCTTGGTATTGCAATAAGAGAAGCAGTAAGACTTTTTTATCCAAGAGGTGGTGAATCTAAAAAATTTCCAGAACTTTTTCATAAATTGTTTGAAGGAACAAAGGGAGCTTTTGAATTTAGTGGCGTCATATTTAGATATGAGAATATTTTATTCCTTATTATAGGAGTTGTAGTGGTTCTTGTTTTAGCATTTTTCATTAACAAAACAAAAATGGGCCTTGCAATCAGGGCTGTTGCTCAGGATGGTGAGTGTGCCTTGATGATGGGAGTTAATAAAGATTTAATAATCGATGTTACATTTCTTATTGGTTCTGCTCTTGCAGCACTTGCCGCAATTTTATATGGTCTTTATTACAATACTGTTGTTTTTGATATGGGCGCTTTAATGGGAGTTATAGGATTATCTGCAGCAGTTGTTGGAGGTTTGGGAAACATCTATGGTGCAATTATTGGTGGATTTGTTTTTTCTTTAACAGAAGCACTATCAGCAGCATTTATACCAAGAGGTTCTGAATTTATGGATGTAGTTGCTTTTGCAGTAGTGATACTTTTCCTAATATTTAGACCTTCAGGCATTCTTGGTGAAAAAGTTTTTGAGAGGGTGTAAAGATGAAAAAAAGTAGTTTTTTTGATAAATTTATTATTGCTTTAGTTGAACTTATAGTTTATTTTTATCTTATGATATTTTTTAGAATTGAATCAGTGTGGATATTAATAATAACTATTTTGCTTTTAGTAGTTATCTTCTATCTTTCAAAAAAATATAAAAAAACTTTTGATTATATTACAAATATATTCAATAAAAACAGTAAATTTGCAACTTTCTTTATTGTAATTCTATTAATACTTTTTCCATTTGTAAGTAAACTCATTGTGCCTCTTTATATTTATTGGTTACTTATAACAATTCAAACATTTATTTTTTCTATAGTTGCTCTTGGTCTAAATTTTCAAGCAGGAACAACAGGAGTCATGAACTTATCTTCTGCTGCTTTTTATGGTGTTGGAGCATATACAGCAGGTTATCTTGCCCTACATTATAAACTGCCAGCAATATTAACTATACCAATTGGAGGTATAGCTGCATCAATTTTTGGTTTACTTCTTTTTATACCAATATTCAGGACGAGAGGTCAATACTTCGCTCTTATAACACTTGCTTTTGGTTATATGTTTGTACTTTCACTTAATAATTTAGATTTTGTTGGAGGACCACAGGGTTTAAAGAATGTACCACCAATAAATCTTTTTGGATATAATTTTCAAAAAGCACCATTTGGAACACACTTTTATGTAAATTATTATTACTTTGTTTTAATCATTCTTTTTATCACCCTATTTGTTTTTCAAAGATTATATAATTCCTGGATAGGTTTAACATTAAATTACATAAGAGATGATGAACCTGCAGCAAAAGGATGTGGTGTATCTACAAATATTTGGAAACTTATGACACTTCTAATTGGTAATTTCTTTATGGGAGTTGGTGGTGCTATTTATGCTCATATGATTGGCTTTATATCTCCACCAAACTTTACTTTAACAATCTCACTACTTATTATCTCAATTGTACTTCTTGGTGGTAGTGACAACATAATCGGAGTACTTGTTGGTGCTTTTATTCTTGTTCTTGTTCCAGAAAAATTAAGAGTTATAACTGAATACAGAGTTATGCTATATGGTCTTCTCATAGTTTTAATACTAATATTTAGACCTAAGGGGCTTATTCCATTTAAAGAAAGAAAATATCACGAATCTATTGCTAAGGAGAGTTAAAAATGGAAAAGAATGTGATTTTATATTCTGAAGATATTGAAATGAGATTTGGTGGACTTTATGCCCTTAAAAATGTGAATATCAAAATCTATGAAAATGAAATTCTTGGAATGATTGGGCCAAATGGTAGCGGAAAAACAACTTTCTTCAATGTAATAACAGGTTTTTATAAACCAACAGGTGGAAATTTTTATTTTTTAGGTGAAAAATTAACAGGCAAGGAACCATATGAAATTATGGTAAAAGGATTATCAAGAACATATCAGACAAGCAGAGTATGTTTTGACTTGACTGTTCTTGATAATATATTAATAGGTACTCATTTCGTACAAAAATCAAGATATTTTGATGCCCTATTTAACAGGAAAAAATTATATAAAGAAATTGAATATTACAAAGAAAAAGCAGTACATCTTTTAAAAATTTTTAATCCTGACCTTGTTAATAAGCTTTTTGTTAGAGTTGGAAGTTTGCCATTTATTGATAGAAGAAGGGTTGAAATAAGTAGAGCAATGATATCTGAACCAAAATTAATTCTTCTTGATGAACCTTCTGCAGGAATGAATGCTGATGAAACTCAAGAATTGATGGATGATATTGGAAAAGTAAGATCTGAAATGAAAAATGTTACAATTTTTATAATTGAGCATGATATGAAAGTTATAGGTACAGTAACAGAAAGAGTATATGCTCTTAATTTTGGTCAGGTTATTGCTGAAGGTACCTATGAAGAGGTATCAAATGATATAGATGTAAAAGAAGCATATTTTGGTAAGGAGTTGGACAATGAGAACAGATTTGCTGCTTGAAATGAAAAATGTGACAACAGTATATGGAAATTTAAAAATGTTGATTGATGTTTCTCTTGAAATTGAAAAGGGTAAATGTACATCCCTTCTTGGAAGTAACGGTGCTGGAAAATCAACACTCATTAAAGCGATACTTGGTCTTGTTAGAGTGGTAAATGGAAATATAATTTTTGAAGGTAAAGATATTACAAAGTTAAGAACATATGAAAGGATTGCACTTGGAATTTCAATTGCTCCTGAAGGAAAAAGAATTTTCCCAAAGATGTCAGTACTTGAAAATTTAAAAATGGGAGCATATCTTGTTAAGGATACAAAAGAAGTTGAAAGGAGATTAGAAGAACTCGTTTTTCCTCATTTTCCAAGATTAAAAGAAAGATTATCACAGGTTGCTGGCACTCTCTCTGGTGGTGAACAATCGATGTTAAATATTGGAAGGGCGCTTATGGCGAATCCGAAACTGATGATTTTTGATGAGCCATCTTTTGGTCTTGCTCCAATTTTAGTCCAAGAAACTGCAGAAGTTATTCATAATATCAATAAAACTGGAATAACAGTTTTACTTGTTGAACAGAATGCTGTTATGGCTCTTGATATTACAGATTATGGATATTATTTACAGAAAGGTCAGATTATTGCACAGGGAACATCAGAAGAGTTAAGAAAAGAAGAAATAATTAGAAAAGCATATTTTTAATAAAATTTAAAATTTTTAAGGTCAGGAGATCTTAAATTTATTTTTTTTAAAGGTTTCCTGACCTTTCTAATTTTAACTTAACAGATCTAAAGTAAATTTTGATAAGATAAGAGTCCCAATATATAAAGTTTTTTCATCAATATCAAATTTAGAATTATGATGAGGGTAGGGATCTTCTTCCTTTTTGGATGAGAGAAATATATATAAACCTGGAATATTCTCTGTATAATAGGAAAAATCTTCACCAACCATTGTTGGTTTTTTAAGAAAAATAATATTTTCTTCATTTATAACTTCTTTTACTGATTCATAAAATTTATCAACCAACTTATCATCATTTACAACAACTGGATAACCAAAATGATACTCAAAATTATATGATGCTCTAAAGCCCTTGACTATAGACAAGATAATTTCCTCTATTCTTTTTGGAATATATTCTCTAATTTTCTTATTAAGAGTTCTAACTGTTCCTTCAATTTCAACTGAATCAGGAATTATGTTATATGCTGAACCTCCAGAAATTTTACCAATACTTATAACTGATGGATTGAATATTTCAATCTCTCTTGAAATAATTTCCTGTATTCCTAAAATAATCTGAGAAGATATATAAATTGGGTCAATACCTTTATGAGGAGTTGCACCATGTGCTCCTTTACCTAAAATTTTAATTTTAAATCTATCAATTGAAGCCATAAAAGGACCTTTATACAAACCAATGGTTCCATTTTCTATCTCATCAATAAAATTTCCAACATGTATTCCAAGAACTATACTAACATCAGGGTTTTTTAGAATTCCTTCATCAACAAGTAGTTTTGCCCCTCCTTCTTTTTCCTCACCTGGTTGAAAAATTAATTTTACTTTTCCATTAAGTTTTTCCTCATAACTTTTTAAAACTTTTATAACTCCTAAAAGAATTGCCATATGTCCATCATGACCACAAGCATGCATATTCCCATTTGTTGATGCATATGAAAGCCCTGTTTCTTCTTTTATTGGTAAAGCATCCATATCAGAGCGAATTGCAATAACTTTTCCTTCTTTTTTTCCTATTAAAGCACTTAAACCAGAACATGATTCATATTCTTTAACTTCAATATTCAATTTTTTTAACTCATTTAAAATAAAATTTTTTGTTTGAGGTAAAAATAGGCCAACTTCAGGTATTTTATGCAACTCTCTTCTATAATTTATAATCTCATTTTCAATATTTTTTACAAAAGAGATTATATCTTCCATTTTTTACTCCTCTGGATATTTATAAAGTGGCTTAGGTTTTTGATAATTTTCAGTCTTATTAAAAATTTCAAGAACAAAATTTAAATCTTTTTCTGTTTTCATGTGTGCAAAAAATTTTCCTTTCCAAATTCCACTTTGATGTGGAATTATTCCCTTTTTATTAAAAAATTCAACCACTTTATTAAAATCATTAATTTTAAATCCAATATGATGTAAACCAGGTCCATGATTTTTTAAGAATTCATAATAGACACTATTCTCATCAATTGGTTGAACAAGTTCAAGTTCAACATCACCTATTTCATACATTGCAACAATATATTCAAACTCCTTACTATCACCATTTCTTTTCATATCTATTGTAGTGTTTTTATCAATCTTATAAATTTCCCAGGGACCTATTCCATACTCATCATTAAAAATTCTTAATGATTCATTTAGATCTTTTACAACAATTGCAATCTGGATAATCTCTTCAAAGAGTTTTTCCTTCATAATTCACCTCTTATTCTAAAAATATTCATTTAGTTTGTTTTTTAAATTATTTATATCTTTGTATCTAATTAGAATTATTTCAGGATTCCCATTTATCATTGCTGAAAGGTTAACATCTTCTTTCACAAAAGCAATTACTTTAATTTTCTTATTTATTGCATAAGCAATTTCATAACCTACACCAAGAGATGGTTTATTAACATCAGCAAGTAAGATATCTGATTTTTCAAGTGCTTCAATATCACGATAAAAAATATCGCTATCTTTTAAATATTTTTCAGTTTGTGAATTAGTTATATTAAATTCAGTAGATATATTATGCCCCTTATTTTTTAAGAAGTTATAAACTTCATCAATTAAATTAAAGTCCCTTCTTTCGCCTCTAATTGAAAAAGCAAAATAAATTTTCATAAATACCTTCCTTTATAATAGTAAAATTTCTATTTTATTATATAATAATTTTTATGAATAAATTATTTGAAAAAATTTTGGTTTCTATTGAACCCTCGAAAGAGTGGAAAATATTTCTAAATTCTATAACATCAATGTTTCCTGATTCATTTTTTCATATTCTTTCTGTTATTGATACAACAAAGTTTCTTGGGAGAGGAATCAGATTATATGAAGATTATATATCAGATTTAATAGAAAATTCCATGAAAGAGTATGAAGAGATCTTAAATAAAAAAGGTGCAAAATATGAAATCAATATAAGAAAAGGAAGGGTAGTAAGTAATGTTTTTGATCTTGCTAACAAAGAAAATATAAATTTAATTATTATTGGAAGTCATTCTGCCCTTGGAGTAAAAAGATTAAAACTTGGAGGTATTGCAAAAGAAATCTTAATAAATTCACATATTCCTGTTTTAATTATGAATTCTCTTATTGAACCACCAAAAACTCCTAAAATATTAAATCCAACAACTGGAAGTCCTTTTTCTTATGAGGCTTCAATGTTTGCATTAAATTTTGCTAAAAACTTTAATAGCATTTTGACTGTTTTATATTTGATTAAAAATGAGAGTGAAGCAAATGAATATTTCAATAAGATTAAAGTTGAGGCAGAAAAGTTAAATGTTTCCGTTAATTTTAAAATTACTGAAGATGATCCACTTAAATCGATTTTAGATAATTCTAAAGAGAATGATTTAATAATAGGAAGTAGAGGATATAAAGGTTTTAAATATAGATTAAGATTTTTTATAAAAGAATTCTCACTTGATTATATTGTAAGAAGTACAGTGACACTTTCTGAAAAACCAGTTCTTCTTATCTGTGATTAGGAGAAAATATGAGTAATGAGATTATCGCTATATTAATTTTTATAATATCCTATATTTTCATAATTTTTGATATTTTACCAAGAACAATAATTGTTTTCTTCTCGTCATCCATTCTTGTTTTATTAAAAATTGTAACTCCTCATGAAGCACTTTCTTTTGTTAACTGGGAAGCGATAACACTACTTTTTGGAATGTTCACCCTTATAATTACTTTAAAAGAAGTTAATTTTTTTAGAATTTTAGGCAATAGAGTTGTTAGAATTTTTGGGAAAAATATTTTGCTTTTATTTATAGTTCTATCATTTTTAACTGCATTTCTTTCTGCATTTATGGATAGTATAACAGTTATGATGTTTATATCTTCATTAACCATTGAAGTTTCTAAAATTTTAGAATTTAATCCTGTTCCATTTATTTTAACTGATATAGTATCCTCAAATATCGGAGGAAGTGCTACAATGGTTGGTGATCCACCAAATGTAATAATTGGAACCTCTCTTGGTTTTTCATTTGTTGATTTTTTAAAAAATGTTGCTCCTATTTCAATTATAATACTTGTTTTTAACATTTTATATTTTTTACTAATTTTTAAAAAAGATTTAAAATCAAATAAAAAAGAGATTGTTAAAATTAAAGAGGTTAAAATTGAAGATAAATATAGTTTCTTTATTTCTATTTCTGTATTTTTATTGACAATAATACTCCTAACTCTTCATAAAACACTAAATATTTCTGTAGGCACAATAGGATTAATAGGTGCTTCACTTGCATTATTTTTGAATGGAAATAAATTTAGAAATATATGGGATAAAATAGATTGGGATACTCTTTTATTTTTTATTGGACTTTTTATTTTAGTTGGTTCATTAGAAAAAATTGGATTTTTAGGTAAGATTTCAAATTTAATAACAAATTTTATTAAAAACACTAAAGTTTTACCATCTGGAATTCTTGTTTTTTCGGGATTTATATCAAGTATAGTTGATAATGTTCCTCTTGCCTTTTCAATGGTGCCAATAATAAAAAATATAAGTACAAATAAATCAATATCTTTAAGCCTTCTTGCATGGTCACTTTCTCTTGGTACAGATTTGGGTGGAAATGGAACCCCGATTGGTGCTTCAAGTAATGTTATTGCTTTATCTATTCTTGAAAAAAGTGGAACAAAGATGACTTGGGGATATTATATTAAGAAAGTTTCTTTAAGCGTTATCTTCTCATTAATCTTATCTATAGTTTTATTATACCTATTTCATAGAATTTAAAAAGTATATATAAACAGGATATTCTGAATAAATGCCTATTAATTTTTTTGAATCAGATTTTTCTTCAAGATATTTCTTCAATTTACCTTTTGGATCATAGATACTCAAAAGGTCGCTTCCAACACCTGAATAGATAAAAATAAAAGGCCTTTCACTTTTATTTAATATATCAATACTAAAATTTAATTTCTCTTCATTATCAATAGTAAAATTATTTAAAGGTAAATTCATGATGAATTTAAAATCTCCCTTTATATTAAAAGTAAATCTATACATTTCATATTTATTTAGAAATAAAACATTTTTATTTTTTATTTCATTCTGGATATCATTAATTTCTGGATACGCTTTTATAAATGAAAATGGAGTAAAAATAAATAGAATGATTATTAAAAATAAAAGAATCTTTTCTTTATATTTTTCAAAAAATATTATACCCTCTGTAAGTAGAAAATATGCAGGTAAAATTATTAAAGAGATATAGTGATAATAAAGAGAGCCAAATTTTATTGTAATAAAATAAAACATTAAAAGGTAAGATAAAAAATAAATCGTTAAAAATTTTTGAGCATCAGTTTTAAATTTTATCATTCCAAAAATCAATAATATTATGAATATAATAATTAAAATAAGTGAAACACCTTTAGAATTTAAAAATAGATATGAAAAAAAATCTGAAATAAAACCTTGAGGTAAAATGTTTCCCCATCCTCTTAAAAGAGCAAATCTTCTTTTTAACTGAATATAAAAAATATATGAAAATGGTAAATAAATTATAAATGTAATTATAAAAATTTTTAATGCTTTGAGGTTTTTCTTAATTAAAAAATAAAAGCCTTCAAGAAAAAAAAGAGGAATAGTAAGATGATGAGTTAACATCATAAGTAAATTAGAAGCTATATATGTGGAAAAATATGTCATTTTGGTGTCTGACACCATATTGATATGGAAAAAGGAGGAAAGCGAGAGTGTAGATAGAAGGATGGCTAATGGGTACATCCTCACGATTGAAAATGTATATAGAAAAAATGGTGAAAAGGTGAGAATAATTGATAAGTAGTTAGATTTAGAATCACCAATAAAAATATTTAATTTATATAAAATTATATATATAGTTAATATACCAAAGATTAATGATATTAACCTTAACAAAAAGCTACTATCTGGGAAGATATAAAGAAAAAAAGAAAGAAGAATATGATAGAGAGGTGGATGGAAATCATTAAGTGAGTTCTTGATACTTTCCATTAATCCCATTGATGATATGGTGGCTGACCATGCTTCATCACCCCATATGAATTTTGGAACAAATATAATAAAATTTATAATTAGGATAGTCGAGAGAATTAAAAATAGAATAAACCTTTTATCTTTAAATATTTTCATATCTAAATTATATAATAAAGTTATTGAAAATATTTTTCATTATAGTATAAAAATAAAAAGGAGGTTTTTTATGAAAGATATAATTTTTGAAGCAGATGTTGTGTTAAAGGAAGGATTAACTTTTGAAGCAAAAACAAGAAATTTTTCTCTTTTAATAGATGAGCCAGAAAATTTAGGTGGAAAGGACAAAGGTCCTAATCCTGTTGAATATTTACTTTTTGCACTTGGAGGTTGCCTTGGAATAGTTGTTCAAGTTGTTGCAAAAGAGATGAATATTAAAATTGATTCCTTAAAGATTAATTTAAAAGGCGAATTAAATCCGATGAGATTCATGGGAAAAGATTTTTCTGAAAGAGCAGGTTATAAAAAAATTAATGTAGAAATAGATTTGAAATCAAAAGAATCAAGAGAAAGACTTGAAGAATTAATCAAAAAAGTTGAAGAACGTTGCCCTATATCAGATAATATTAGAAATGTGACTCCAATTTCTATTCAGTTAAAATAAATTAAGAAAACCAATATAAAACTTTAATCTTTAAAAAATGAGATAGAGGTTTTTTAAAACTTTTGTCTCATTTTTTATTTGGGATTATACATAAAAATTCGAGATCTTCTTCACTTGTATTTAAGAACTGATGTTCTTTATCAGGAGGAACATAAATAAAATAATTTTTTTCAAAATTCTTTTCTTCTCCATCAATGTAAACTCTTCCTTTACCATTTAAGATAAAGACCTCGTGTTCATAAGGATGATTGTGTCTTGGAGAAAAGCCACCTTTTTTTATTCTGAAATATCTTAAAGTAAAATTTGGACCTCTTATTAGCCATCTAATAAAAGCATCCTTACTTCCTTCCATTTTTACAATTTCTTCTTCAACCTCATCAAATCTTTTAACAATTTCTTCCATTTAAACTCCTCCTACCTTAAATTATGTTAATGCAAGAAAGCAATTAATTAAAATTTATCTTTTGCTATTCTAAATATAGATTTAGCAATGTCTTTATACATCTTAAATCTTGATTTTCTTCCCTCTTTTGTACCAATTTTTTCTTCTTTCATAAGTTGTGTTACACCTTCAAGAACAACATATTTTACTTTAATTTTATTTCTCCAAAAATAATCAGAAAGTGTTATTTCAAATCCATATCTTATTTCTGGGTCATATTTAAAATTTTCCCATAAACTTCTAATCATTGCCCTTTGACCAGAAAGAAAAGGAGTTAATTTGTGTGATAGATCTGTTGCAAATCTTCCTTTTTCAAAAATGCCACAGGTTGTTAGATATTCTTCTTCAATTATTGGTCTTATGAGTTCTGTAATATGGTATGGTTTTAAATCAATTAAATCAGCATCAAGAAAAATTACTATATCTCCAGTTGTTTTTTTAACTCCTTCAAAAAGAGCAAACCCCTTTCCTTTGTTTTCTTCTAAATTTATCAAATCAACACCCATTTTCTTAGCAATTAGAGGAGTTTTATCAGTTGAACCATCATTTACAACAACAATTTCATCAATAAAAGGATTATTTTGAGCAACAAAAATGACATCTCCTATTGTTTTTTCTTCATTGTATGCTGGAATTATTAAACTAATTTTCATTTATCTTACCTTTTAAAAAATCAATAATTTCTTCTTCTTTAATTTTAAACACAAAATCATCTTTTCTTCTTTTAATTTCAATTAAACCTTCATTTATAAAAGTTTTTCCTAAAATTAATTTATATGGAACTCCAATTAGGTCTGCATCTTTAAATTTTTCACCCGGTGAGATATCTCTATCCTCAAAAAGAGCATCAAAACCAAAACTATTTATTTTATGATAAAGTTCTTCGCCTTTTTTATATATTTCATTATCTACTGAAACAGGAATTATAATAATATCATAAGGTTTTAAGGTATCTGTCCAGATTGCACCTCTTGAATCATAATTTTGTTCAATCGTTGCTGCAATGATTCTTCCAAGACCAATACCATAACAACCCATAATGAATGGTTTTAGAAAGCCATTCTGATCTTGAAAATATGCATTCATTGATTCTGAATATCTTGTTCCAAGTTGGAAAGTATGACCAAGTTCTATTCCAATTTTCATATCCATTTGAAAACCACAATTAGGGCAAAGATCTTTATCTTTAACCTTCCTTAAATCTATAAGTTCAGTAACATTAAAATCTCTTCCAAATGATACACCTTTATAATGATAGTCTTTTTTATTTGCTCCGCATACTCCATTTTTTAAATATTTTATTCTTAAATCTCCAATAATTTTTCCATTAAATCCAATTGGTCCAGCAAATCCCATAGGTGCCTTTGTGTATTTTTCAATTTCATTCTCATCAGCAAGCCTAATATTTTTTGCCTTAAGATAATTTTTTAATTTAATCTCATTAATTTCATCATCACCCCTAATTAGAACAAGTATAGGTTCATCATCTACCATATAAAGAATTGATTTTATTAATCTATCTTCATCAATATTTAAGAAATTTTTTACCTCTTCAACTTTTTTCATATCAGGTGTAGAAATAAGAGTAAGTTCGCCATCATCAAATATTTTTTCTTCTATCTCTTTACTTTTTGCTGCTTCAACATTTGCAGCATATCCACAATTTGGACAAATAACAAACTCGCACTCTCCAATTTCTGATTCAGCAACAAATTCATGGGAAATTTTTCCACCAATTGCACCTGAATCTGCCTCAACTACATAATATTTCAAATTGAATCTATTAAATATCTTTTTATAAGCATCAAAAACTTTTTTATATGTTTTATCAAGCGATTCCCATGATTCATCAAAAGAATAAAGATCCTTCATCAAAAATTCCCTACTTCTTAATATTCCAAAACGAGGTCTAATTTCATCTCTATATTTTGTTTGTATTTGATATAGTAAGATGGGTAAATTTTTATACGATTTTATTGTATTTCTAATAATCATAGTTATAATTTCTTCATGAGTTGGCCCTAAGCAAAAATCCCTTGCTCTTCTATCTTTTAGTTTGAAAAGTTCGTCTCCATATAAATCCCACCTTCCTGTTTCATCCCATGGCTCTCTTGGAAGAAGAGCAGGCATAAGTAGTTCCTGTGCACCAATATTATTCATTTCTTCTCTTATTATATTTTCAACCTTTTTAAGCAGTTTTAATCCAAGTGGTAAAAATGTGTAAACTCCAGAACTTATCTGTCTTATTAATCCTGCCTTAATCATTAGTTTATGACTTATTGTCTCAGCATCCTTTGGGTCTTCTCTGATAATTGGTAAAAATAGTTTACTTAGATACATAAACGGTTTCTCCCTCTAAAATTTTTCTTAAAAAAGGAATAATTTCCTCTTCTTCAAGATATTTTATCATCTTGCCTTTCTCAAAAAAAAGAATTTTTCCTCTTGTCATTGCAATTCCAAGGTCAGCATTTTGAGATTCTCCAATAGCATTTACCTCGCAACCCATAACTGCAAGTTTAATTGGAATTTTTAGATTTTCAAAGTTTTCTTTCACTTCTTTTAAAATTTTTTCAAAATTCTTATTGCATCTTGAGCATTTAGGGCAAGATATTATTTCAATTCTATCTCTTTTTCTTAAGTTTAAGTTTTCAACTATTTTCCTTGCCAATCTAACTTCGTAAAAAGATTCATTTGATAAAGAAACTCTTATTGTATCTCCTATTCCATCTAATAATAAACTACCTATACCTATGGTAGATTTTATAATTCCATCTTCATCACTACCTGTTGCAGTAACTCCTATATGCAATGGATATGGAAATTTTCTATATAAATATTTATAAATTTTAATAACATCAAGAGGATTGTCACTTTTACAAGAAATTACAATATCTTTGAATCCAAGATCCTCAAGGAGTTTAACTTCATTTTCTGTACTTTTTATTAAGTCCTTTAAAGAACCTTTTGATTTTTTTTCATAATAAATTGAGCCTATATTTCCACCAACTCTTATTGGAATATTTTTTTTCTTACATAATTCAACAATTTTTTCTATATCCTCTTTTTTCTTGATATTAGATGGATTTAATCTTATCTTTTTAACACCTGCTTCAATTGAAAGGATAGCAAGTTC
The DNA here is from genome assembly GCA_039793425.1 of Caldisericota bacterium. Taxonomy (GTDB): domain Bacteria; phylum Caldisericota; class Caldisericia; order B22-G15; family B22-G15; genus JAAYUH01. Next base: position 9,613 of record JBAMLT010000181.1, on the reverse strand, counting down.
TGGATTAAAATGGATATCTGCAATAATTGGAACCTTGGAATATTCTGTAATTTTCTTTATAGAATCAATACTTTTTTTATCAGGAACTGCAACTCTTATTAAATCAGCGCCTTCTTCTATCATTAAATCAATTTCATCATAAATAGAATTTATATTATTTAAATCTCCTTTTATCATTCCCTGAAGAAGAATTTCTCCTTCTCCTATTTTTTTATCCCCAATATAAAAACTTCTCTTTATTTTACCCATCTTATTATGTCAAAAAATGTCACAACAAAAAGAAGACCAATTAAAATGACAAATCCAATAAAATGGACGAGGTTTTCTTTTTCTGGGGGAACCTTTTTCTTTGTAACAAGTTCATATACAAAAAATGGTATTCTTCCACCATCTAAAGCAGGAATTGGAAGTAGATTTGTAAGAGCAAGAAGAATATTTAAGATTCCAGCAAACCAGATAAAACCAACCATTCCAGCAGTTTGCCCTATATCTGATGCAACTTTAATTATGCCAACAGGACCTGCAACTCCTCCAACTGCTTTTCCTGTTATGAGCAGTTTTAAAGAATAGATAAAAAGTCCTATAACTCTTAATACTTCTTTAAATGAAAGTATAATAGCGTCAAAAATGTTCACCCTTACAAAACCACTGACAACTCCAATTATCCATCTATCCTCACTTTTTACTGGATTTAAATAAAAGGTTAATATTTTATCTTCTCTTTCAACAACTATCTTTATCTCATTTCCATTACTATTTTCAATTTCAGTTCTTACATCATCCCATGATTTTATTTCAACATCATTTATCATTAAGATTTTATCACCTTTTTGAATACCAACATTATAAGCAGGGGTATTTTCTTGAACCTTTTCAATTCTTGTTGAAAGATGATTAAAGTCACCAAAAATTGAAAATAACAAAAAGAAAATTATTATTGCTAAGATAATATTGCTTAGTGGACCACCAACTATAGTTAAAAATCTTTTTAATAACGGTTTTTTATAAAAACCTTGTGGATCATCTATTTTATCATCCATTCCTTTTATTTTTACATAGGCAAGAAACGGTATTAATCTTATAAAATAAGTTGTTTCACCTTTTTTAAATGAAAATATTTTCGGACCCAAACCAAAACCGAACTCTTCAACTTCAACACCTGCTCTTTTTGCCATTAATAGATGACCATATTCATGAGCCATTGCTGCTATTGATAATGCTATTATTGCATAAATTATGTACAAAGTTTCACCTCGCTCTTTATTAAATCTTCTATCTCTTTCTTTAAATATTCAAGTTCTTTAATAGAAAATTCTTTTCTTTCAATTTTATCATATACCTTAAATAAAATTTTTCCAATATCTAAAAATTTAATTTTTTTATTTAAGAAAAGGTCAACCAATAAATCATTTGCATAAACTATTGTGAAGGGTTTTGTTCCACCCTCTTTACCACTTTCAACCATTAACTTGAAAGGCAAAAATTTTTCTTTATTAAAAGGATAAAAAGATAGTTTCTCATTAAATTCTAATTTTTTAAAATTATTTTCAACTCTTTCTGGAAAAGTTAATGCATATTGTATTGGATATTTCATATCAGGGTAATAAAGAAGAGCAAAAATTTGCCCATCACTTAATTCAACCATTGAATGTATTATGCTTTCTCTATGAATCACTACATCAATTGAATCATATGGAATATCAAATAAAAGATTTGCTTCAACAACTTCCATTCCTTTGTTAAAAAGTGTAGAAGAATCAATTGTTATCTTTTTTCCCATACTCCATGTAGGATGTTTAAGTGCCTCTTCAACTGTAACATTTTCTAAATCTTTTTCATCATAATCATAAAATGGACCACCTGATGCTGTTAAAATTATTTTTTTTATTTCCTCTTCATATTTACCAAGAAGAAGTTGAAAAATAGCAGAGTGTTCTGAATCAATGGGAATTAGAGGCATTCTTCTTTTTCTCATTTCTTTGACTATAATTTCACCTATTGAAACAAATGATTCTTTATTTGCAATAAATATTTTTTTTTCTTTTTTTATTGTTTCAAGTATCCATTTAATATCATCAATACCTCTTGAAGCAAAGAAAACTATATCAACTTCATCATCAATCAGAGCATAAGGAAAGATATCATCAAAAAGTCCAGAATTTTTTGAATTTATTTTCTCTTTTATAAATTTTACCTTCTCTTTATCATTTATTAAAATATATTTTGGTTTATATTCTGAGTAGATTTTAAAAAGTTCTTCTAAGTTAGAATTTGCTGAAATACCAATCAATTTGAATCTATCATGAAGAGTTGAAATTACTTGAAGTGTACTTTTTCCAATTGAACCAGTTGCTCCAATAAGGAATATATTTTTCATAAAATATAATAGATAACAGGAATTGTAAAAATAAAAGAATCGATTCTATCAAAAACCCCCCCATGACCAATTATTATTTTTCCTGTATCTTTAACCCCAAAGTATCTTTTTATTAAAGACTCAAATGTATCACTTAAAAATGAAAGAATCACTATTAGAATTGAAAAGATAATGACAAAATTTAAAGAGAAAAAATTAAAAAGTAGATTGATTATAATTAAGGATAGTGTTGTTAAAATTAGGCTACCAAATAATCCTTCATAAGATTTATTTGGTGATATTTTTGGTAATATTTTATGTTTACCAAATTTTTTTCCAACAAAATAGGCAATTATATCTGATATCCATATTGAAATTATTATAAGAAAAGAGTATTTAAAACCTTTTTCAATTCTTATTTCATAAAAATATGAAAGTGGTATTGAAGTGATTATTAGAAAAAGTAAATTTAAAGAGATTTTTGATAAAAAATCTTTAGTATCATAATTTCTTATTAAAAAAATTAAATATGAATAAAAGATAAATATAAGTAATGAAATAGTTTTATCAATAAAAAATGGAAGTATGACTAAGGGAATAAAAAAATAGTATTCTTTAGAATCTGAAATTTTAAGTAACTCATAAATTGAAATTAGAGATAATAAAATTAAAAAAAATTTAAAATATATTCCACCAAGATATAAAAAAATTAAGAATGGTAAACCAAAATAAATTGCTCCTATTACTCTATTTTTAAGTTCAGATTGAGCCAAATTTTCTCTTTCTCCTCGAATATTCAATTAGCGCTTTTTCAAAATCATTTTCATCGAAATCTGGCCAAAGTTTTTCAGTAAAATATAGTTCTGTATAAGAAATCTGATAGAGGAAGAAATTGGATATCCTCATCTCTCCTGAGGTTCTAATTAGTAAATCAGGGTCTTTATATGGATAGTTTAAAAGAAATTTATTAAACTCATCTTCATCAATTTTATTAATTCCATTTTCAATTATTTTATTTACAGCCTGAACGATATCATATTTTCCACCATAATTGAGAGCAATAAGTAAATTCATTTTCTCATTTAATTTTGATTTTTCCTCAGTTTTTTTTATTCTATCAATTATAAAATCAGGAAGTTCATCTTTTCTTGATAGAAATTTAATTTTTATACCCTTTTCTATAATTTCATCAAATTCTTTATCTATTGTTTCTTTAAAAAGATTCATCAAAAACATAACTTCATCACTTGGCCTTTTCCAATTTTCTGTAGAAAAAGCAAAAAGTGATAGAGTTTTTATACCATTTTTATATGCAAATTCCACTGCTCTTCTAACTGCTTTAACGCCTTCTCTATGTCCTTGTATTCTTGGAAGATTTCTTTGAGATGCCCATCTACCATTACCATCCATAATTATGGCAACGCTTTCAGGGATTAAGATATCTTTTTCCAAAATTACTCCTTAACCCAAGATATCTTTTTCTTTTGCTTTTTCGTGCTTATCAAGAATTTCATTAAATTTATCTACTAATTTTTGAATTTCATCCTGAAGTCGATGACTTTCATCTTCTGAAAGAGTTTTATCTTTCTCACTCCTTTTAATTTTTTCAATTGCATCTCTTCTTATATTTCTGATTGAAACTCTTCTTTCTTCAGTTAATTTTTTAATAAATTTTATGAGTTCTTGACGTCTCTCTTCTGATAGAGGTGGAAAGAAAATTTTTATAATTCCACCTTCAATCTGAGGATTAAGGCCGAGATTTGCTTCATTTATCGCTCTTTCAACGTCTTTTATAATATTTTTATCCCATGGTTCTATAGCAATTGTTTGTGGGTTTATTATATTAATTGACGCAACTTGATTGAGTGGAAGTTTTTGACCAAAATATAGAACTCTAATCTCTTCAAGAATAATTGGATTTGCTTTGCCAAGTCTTATTTTTGAAAATTCTTCAAGAAGATTTTTTTCAACCTTTTTCATTAATGCTTCAGTTTCCTGAATTATCTCTTTCATTTTTATCCTCCCTTTATAATGGTTCCTTCTTCATGATTTAAGGCTTTAATTATTGAATCTTTACTTTTAATATTAAAAACAATTAAAGGAATATTTGTTTCCCTTGAAAGAGATATTGCAGTTGGGTCAAGGGCTTTTAAATTTTTTATAAGAAAATCTGTGTATGTTATTGATTTTAAAAGTTTTGCATCTTTATTTAATTTTGGATCTTCAGAATAAACACCTTCAACATTAGTGCCTTTTAAAATAACTTCTGCATTTATTTCTGAGGCACGAAGTGCTGCTGCTGTGTCTGTAGTGAAATATGGATTTCCAGTGCCAGCAGCAAAAATTACAATTCTACCTTTTTCAAGATGTCTTATTGCTCTTCTTCTTATATATGGTTCACAAACCTCAGTTAAAGTTAAGGCAGATTGAACTCTTGTTTCAAGTCCCATTCTTTCAAGAACTGATTGAATGAAGAGTGCATTCATTATTGTTGCTATCATTCCAATATAATCAGAAGTTGATCTATCAACTCCAATTTTTTCACCCTCAACCCCTCTCCAAAAATTTCCCCCACCAATAACAATGGAGATCTGGACCCCCATCTTTTGAATATTTTTTATCTGCCGACAGAGGTCCATTATAAAATCAAGGTCATATTCTGAACTATTTTCTTTTGAGAGGGATTCACCTGAAATTTTAATCAGTATCCTCTTATAATCCATATATTATTTTTCACCAACTTCAAATCTTATAAATCTTCTTATTACAATATTTTCTCCAAGTTTTGCAATGTAATCTTTAACTATATCATCAACCTTTCTTTTATCATCTCTTATATACGGAAGGTCAACAAGGCAAACCTTTTTATAATAATCTTCCATCTTTCCCTCAATTATTTTTTCAATAACCTGAGGTGGCTTATTCATATCTTTAAGTTGATCTTTAATAATATCTTTTTCTTTATTCAATTCTTCCTCTGGTATCTCATCTCTACTTACATATCTTGGAGAATCAAATGCAATTTGAAGACATAGTTCATTTGCAAGTTTCTTAAAATCTTCTGTTCTTGCAACAAAGTCGGTCTCGCAGTTAAGTTCAAGCATAACACCAATTCTTCCACCAAGGTGAATATAAGAGTGGATTATACCCTGTCTTGCTTCTTTGCCTACCTTTTTCTCAGCCTGAGCAAGACCTTTTTTTCTTAAATATTCGGTTGCTTTTTCTATATCATTATCACAACTTTCAAGTGCCTCTTTACAATAAGAGATACTTGCACCAGTTTTCTCTCTAAGTTCTTTAATTAGTTCCATATTAGCCATCTTTATTCTTCCTCCTTTTTTTCAATTTCTTTATCGAATCCTTCTTTCATGAATTCTTCGATTTCCTTTTCATCTGTAAGAAAGAGTTCTTCAACTTTTTCTTCTTCTCTCTCCATTTCTATTATTTTTCCTTCTTTTCCTTCAATTACAGCATCACTAAGAGCAGATGTTATTAATTTTATTGCTCTTATTGCATCATCATTTGATGGTATTGGAATATCAACTACATCTGGATCACAATTTGTATCAACAAGAGAAATTACTATACTTTTAACTTTTCTTGCTTCATTTATTGCATTTATATCTTTTTTAGTATCAGCAACAAAAACAACTTTTGGGATTTTTTGAATTCCTCTTAAACCACCAAAAAATTTCATCAACTTTTCTTTTTCTTTTTTGAACTCTTTGAGTTCTTTATAAGAAAATTTTGATGTATCTCCTCTTTCTTCCATTCTTATCATTTCTTCAAGTCTATCAATTCTCTTTCTTATTTCAGAAAAGTTTGTTAAAAGACCACCAACCCATCTTTCGTTGACATAGTACATTCCACATCTTTCTGCTTCTTCTTTAACTATTTCCTGTGCCTGTTTTTTTGTTCCAACAAAAATCATTATTTCACCTTGTCTTACAAAGTCAGCAATCATCTTCGATGCTTTTTCAATTGCATCAAGAGTATGACGAAGATCAAAGATGTGGATCCCATTTCTTTCCATAAAAATAAATTTTTTCATTTTTGGATTCCATCTCTTGGTTTGATGTCCGAAATGGGCTCCAACTTCAAGAAGTTGCTTCATTGATACCTGCATATTATACTAACCTCCTTTTAGGTTTTTTCCTCCGTTTCGTCAACTTCTCTTCAGACCAGAAATTCTGGCACCATGAAGAGAATCAGAAACGTGTGTTTTTTACCATCTCTTTATAACATAAGATAATGAAAAGGTCAATAGAGCGTGTAATTTTTATTGATAAGTTCATTTATTAATAACCCTTTCAAATTATTCAATTATCCACAGCAACCTTTTCAATATTTTTATTGATCTACCGAACAAACGAGACTGTCTTGTTTGTTCGGTAAACTAAAAGAGAATTGAATCTTTTGTTACATGTTATAATTAGAGAGAAATTTTAATTGGAGGATTGATATGAAAATATTTATTTCTGTTGATATGGAAGGAATATCAGGTTTGACTTACTGGAAAGAAAAAGAGGAAAAAATTGAAAAATTTATGACTGATGAAATTTTATCAGTTATTGAAGGGATTAAAGAGTTCGATAAAAATTCAGAAGTTCTTATTTGTGATTCGCACGCCTATGGAAGAAATATTGACATTTCAAAACTTCCTCAGGATGTAAAAATTATTTCTGGTTATCCAAGAGAATTTTACATGATTTCAGGAATAGATGAAACTTTTGATGCTGCAATGTTTATTGGATATCATGCACCAGTTGGAACTTTAAATGGAGGTGAAGACCACACATATTCAAGTTCAACAATTTTTGAGGTAAAAATAAATGATAAGTTTGTTGGAGAGTCAGAGATAAATGGTGCATTTCTCGGTGAATTTAATATCCCAGTTATTTTAATATCTGGTGATGACAAGTTGAAAGATTTTTCAAGTAAATTTTTTAAAGAAACAGAATTTATCGTTACAAAAAAATCTCTTGGAAGATTTTCTGCTGAATTATTGCAGGTTGATTATGTACATAAAGTTTTGAAAGATAAAGTAAAAGAAGTTTTGAAAAATTATAAAAATATAAAGCCATTAATTTTTGAAAAGCCAATAAACATTGAAATAACATTTATTAACACAGTTATGGCAGAGTTTGCTTCGCTAATACCTTCTTCAAAAAGAGTTGATGGAAGAAAAGTTTCTTTTAAATCAAATTCCTATAAGGAGATTTATAATTTCCTTATGGCATCTCTTAATCTTGCTTATAATGCTAAGAATTTTTAAACTTTACAAAAGTAGGCTGTCTTCTTTTGTAAACATTTTGTTTTTAAGGAGAGATTATGGATTATTTAATCAAAGATATTAATTTATCAAGTGATGGATTTAAAAAGATTGAATGGGCAAATAAAAATATGCAAGTTTTAAACATGATAAGAGAAAGATTTAAAATTGATAAGCCATTCAGTGGATTAAAAATTGGATGCTGTTTACATATAACTGCTGAGACAGCAAACCTTGTAATAACATTAAAAGAAGGAGGAGGAGAAGTTTTTTTAACTGCATCAAATCCCCTTTCAACAAAAGATGATGTTGCTGCATCTTTAGTTAAAGATTTTGGAATAAATGTTTTTGGAATAAAGGGTGAGGATAATGATACTTATTACAATAATATTGTGAAAGTTATAAAGAATGAGGTTGATTTAACAACAGATGATGGTGGTGATTTAACTACAATTTTACATGAAAAATACCAAGGTTATATAAATAGAATAATTGGAGGAACAGAAGAGACAACAACTGGGGTTATAAGACTAAAAAGTTTAGAAAAAGACGGTTTATTAAAATATCCATTAATTGCTGTTAATGATGCGAAAACAAAAAGATTTTTTGATAATAGATTTGGAACAGGACAATCAACAATAGATGGATTGTTAAGAGCAACAAATATACTTCTTGCGAGTAAAATTTTTGTAGTATCTGGATTTGGTTTCTGTGGAAGAGGAATTGCTGAGAGAGCAAGAGGAATGGGTGCTCATGTTATTGTCACAGAAGTTGATGCTGTTAAAGCGCTGGAAGCATATCTTGAAGGATTTGAAGTTATGAGCATTGATGATGCTTCAAAAATTGGAGATATTTTTGTCACTGCAACTGGAAATATAAGCATAATTAAAAAAGAGCATATTTTAAATATGAAAGATGGAGCGATTTTAGGAAATTCAGGTCATTTTAATGTTGAGATTGATGTTGAGGGAATAAATGAAATAACTATTGAAAAAAGAGAGATTAGAGATAATTTAACTGAGTATAAATTGAAAAATGGTAAAAAAATTTATTTAATTTCTGAGGGGAGGTTACTGAACTTATCAGCAGGTGAAGGACACCCACCTACTGTTATGGATATGAGTTTTGCAAATCAAGCATTATCTCTTGAATATCTTGTAAAGAATAAAAATAAACTTCAAAATAAAGTTTATAATGTTTTAGAAGAAATTGATTATGAAATTGCAGATATTAAACTTAAAACACTCGGAATAAAAATTGATAAACTTACTGAAGAACAAAAAATTTATTTGAAAAGTTGGAAATCAGGAACTTAACTATAAGAACCAATGATAAAATTAATTTATGAACAGTATAATTGAACTTAATACTAAATTAAAAAAGATAGAAAAACAAAATAAATTATATAGAAAAATAAATCCAAATGTAGCTACTTATATTCTTGTATATACTCCGGATGAATTTCAGGAGATAAAAAAGTTATTTTGGTAAGAGAATATTAGATGAAGGAATAGTACTATATGAAAGAAAATAAATTGGGATAAAGGGATAGTTAGTAAGCGATATCTTTATCTGAAAAGACATTGAAATTTATTTTAGATAAAGAAAGAGAATTAAAGGGATTTTTTAAAAAATAAACTTTAAAATGGTGGCCCCAGGCGGAATCGAACCGCCATTGCCGCCTTGAAAGAGCGGTGTCCTAACCTTTAGACGATGAGGCCTTCAAAATGGTGAGCCGTGCAGGATTCGAACCTGCGACACCCGGCTTAAAAGGCCGGTGCTCTACCGGCTGAGCTAACGGCCCGGTCATTATTATTTTACAGATAATTGTCAATATGTCAAGGGAATTTTTAAGTTTTGATAAATTTGAATATGAAAATTTAATTAATTCTATTATTATTTAATTAAAAATTTTATGTTGATTATAAATTTAAAAGAAATAAGAAAAAAGTAAATGAAATTAGAGGATACTATTTTTATTTAAT
>JBAMLT010000180.1:0-4704 GCA_039793425.1 Caldisericota bacterium | reverse complement strand
AAATATTTTACATATTTTAAATATTTTTCAATTTTTTCAAATCTTTTTGTTTTAACCTTATAAACAAATTCCTGAAGGGCACCATGAGGGCAAACCCATCCACAGAAAACTCTTCCTTTAAAAAGAGTAACAACTGAGATAAAGATAACAAGACCTAAAAAGATATAAAATGAAGTTGATAAAAATTGTGTGCTAAATAGTTTTCCTATGTAACTAACTGGACATAAGCATCCTCCAAAATAGAAACCTAAGATAGATAGAGAAAAAAGAAGAGTAAAAAATCTTAATTTATATAATTTAAGTGATATAAAAATAAGAGAGAGGATAATTAAGATTATATAAAGAAGCGTTTGAGGGTTAAAAAGATAATTTTCAAGTGCCTTTGATATATTATCTTTTGAATTCAATTCTTTAGTTTCCGAATTGTTTGATGTTGAATTATTATTTTGACTTTCAGTAGCATTTTCCTTTAATTGATTTAATGGATCTTGTGGGTTTTCTTTATCCTCTATTTGATTTTGTGGAGTAGTTGTATTTGATGAAGGTGTTTGTGGTGCTGTAGGACTTGTAGGAGTTTGATTAGTAGATATTTCTGGAGTTGTAGGTGTCGTCGTATTCGTTTGGTTTGAAGGTGCGTTAACAACATTAAACTCTTTTGTCCAAACCATGAGTCCTCCCTTAGGGCAATCTCTTATAACCTTAATTATTCCCACTCCAGGTTTATCGAATTTAACAACAATTTCTTTTGTATCTTTTGTTCCTTTAACCCAATCACCTTCTTTTACTATTTCACCATTTATAACTTGAATTTCTGTTTCTTCAATAGGAAGTACACATGTCTTATGAGTTTTTACTCTTTCAATGGATATACTAACTTCTTCACCAACATATACTTCAGTTTTATCTGAAATAATCGAAACATCGCAAGCAAAAGTTTCTTTAACAAAGGTGAACATTACAACTAATAACAATAATGTAAAAATTATAAATCTTAACTTTTTCATACCTCATATCATACTTAACAATTATTAAGGAATTATTAATCTATATTTAGTTGTTTTTTAATGAGTTTACATAAATGTGTTTTATTTCATTATGTCTTGGAATAGGTGCTTTTTCTTCCAATATTTATATTTATATAAATATCATGTTTTTTTCCGTGTATTTTAAGTATCCATCCATTTTTTTTCTAATTCTTTAATGAATTCTTCTCTCTTTAAACTTCAATCAAAACTTCTTTTTTATTAACATTAATATTTATATTTTCTTCATCATCTAACATTAATTTTTAAGCATCAAGAATATTTTCTTTAAGTTCTTCTAAGGTTTTCCCTTGACTAAAAATTCCAGGAATTTCCTTAATTCTTCCAACATACCATGTATCATCTATCCCATATTCAAGAGTGAATATTCTTTTCCTTTTCATAATTCATCTTTATTAAATTTTATCAAATTTTTTATTGATTGATAAAATATTTAATTAGTGTAAAAATATTATAGGAGGAGTTATGGAGAGAATAGAACTTTTAAAAGAATTAGTTGAGGAGAGTAATACAAAAATTTTACTTATAGTTCTTGATGGAGTTGGAGATATTCCAAGTTTTGAAGGAAAAACTCCACTTGAAAAAGCAAATACACCCAATTTAGATAAATTGGTAAAAGAGAGTGCTTTAGGCATGCATATTCCAGTTCTACCTGGAATTACTCCAGGAAGTGGTCCAGGACACCTTGCTCTCTTTGGTTATGATCCACTAAAATATGAAATTGGAAGAGGAATTCTTGAAGCACTTGGGGTTGGACTTGAAGTAACTGAAAATGATATATGTATAAGAGCAAATTATGCTGAAGTTCTTGAAATTGATGGAAAATTGATTGTACTTGATAGAAGAGCAGGAAGATTGGCAACTGATGAAAACATAACTCTTACTGAAAAAATCACTCAGAATATTAAGGAAATAAATGGTGTGAAGATTTTTATGAAACCAGGTATGGAATATAGATCTAGTATAATTTTAAGATTTCCAGAAAAGGTTAATAGTAAAATGTGCGAAATTTTTGAAACCGACCCTCAAAAAGAAAATAGAGAAGCTATATCTCCTGAATCAAAGAATGAAGAATCAAAAGAGGTATCAATTGTTTTAAAAGAATTTTTGAAAAAAGTAAGAGAGATTTTAAAAAATGAAAAGGGAAATTATCTTCTTTTAAGAGGATATTCAACTCTTCCTATTATCCCAAAATTTAATGAAATTTATAAAATAAGATCACTTTCAATCGCTACATATCCAATGTATAAGGGTTTAACAAAACTTCTTGGAATGGAGGTAATAGATGTTGATGGGTATTCTATAAAAGATGAGGTTAAAGTTTTAAAAGAAAATTTTAAGGACTATGATTTTATATATTTTCATATCAAAAAAACTGATTCATATGGTGAGGATGGAGATTTTATAAATAAGGTTAGAGTAATTGAAGAGTTTGATTCATTTTTACCAGAAATTTTATCTTTAAATTTTGATGTTATCTCAATTACAGGAGATCATTCAACACCAACCCCTATGAAATCTCACTCTTTTCATCCTGTACCAGTTCTTATAAAATCACCATATGTTTTTAAAAATTTTTCACAAAGATTTACTGAAAAAGAGTGCTTTAAAGGAGAACTTGGAATAATTAGGGGTGAAGATATTATTTCTCTTCTTCTTGCTCACTCAAGACGCCTTAAAAAATTTGGCGCCTGAAATAATGATAAAAGTTATAAATTTATTTGATGATTTTTTAAATTTCTATTTAGAAAATAAAAGTTTAGATATATTTGAAGTTTGGGAGAGGTTTTATAAAGATAATCATGAAAAATTTTATCTAAAATTAATTGAGGACCTTAAAAAAGACAATATAAATTATATTGAAATTGGAAGAATAAATTTAAAAAATTTTGAAGATAAAATAGATATTTTAAAAAATATAAGTGAAAACATATTAAAAGTAAAAGATGTGATTTATAAAAAAGGAAAAGAGTTTCTTAATTTTGATTTAAAAATTATTATTTACATTGGTTTAGGAATTTTTGCTGGATGGGCAACACTATTTGAAAATTCTCTTACAATAATTTTTGATTTAGTAAAAATTGATGAATTAAACTGGGGAAGTTATAAAAAGTTAAGTGGTCTATTTTCTCATGAATTATCTCATCTAATTCATATGAATTTAAGAAAAGATTGTAAAGAATTTGAAGAAGAAGTTGAACCAGTTTTTCTTTTATACATAGAAGGCTTTGCTCAAAAATTTGGAGAAAATTTTGTAAAAGGTGATATATGGTATATGTTTAATGATAAAGAATTAAATTGGTGCAAGGAAAATATAAATTTCTTAAAAGAGGAATATTATAATAGGGTAGAAATAGGAGAGAGTATTAATGATTTTTTTGGTGATTGGTACAATATTAAAGGAAAGAAAATGACTGGATACTTTTTAGGATATAGATTTATTGAATTTTTAGAGGAGAATTTTGATATTATTAATATTTCAAAAATTGAAAAGGAAAATTTGAATGATTATTTTTTAAAATTTATTACAATGAGAGTATAATTAATATTATGAGAGTAACTTACCATAGAAAAAGAAGATTTTGCCATAAAAAAAATAAATGTCATTGCTGGTGGGATGGAGATTAAATAAATTTTAATAATTAAATCATCATTTATCAAATTCATATAATATCTATTATTAATTTTCATTAAAAGGAGGTCTTTTATGGAAAAAGGAAAATATCAATTATTATCACATTGCTCAAAGGAAGCAAATAATCTTGATATAATACTTGCCTGTGATGGTGCATCTTCAGTAGGACAAGTTGGCCATGAGGTTGCAGTAAGATTAACAAAAAATGGAAATGGTGCAAGAATGTGCTGTGTTACAGCAATTGGAGCAAATAGCAAAACTCATGTTGATATTGCAAGAAATGCAAAAAGGTTGATAGCAATAAATGGATGTGCTTCAGAATGTGCTTCAAAAATTTTAAGAAATTTAGGAATAGAACCAGATTATGAAATAACAATTGCAAAGGAAGGAGTTGATAAACTTCCAACACTTGATTTTGATCATGAAGATGTTGAAAGAATAACCAATAAAATTATTGACGATTTAAAAAATGTAAAAGGAAAGGATTCCAAAGAATAATTCACTATGTTTTTAAATATTGTAAAATTAAATTATGAAAGAAGATATTGATGAATTCATGAAACTTGCAATAGAAGAGGCAAAAAAAGGATTAAAAGAGGGAGGAATTCCTATTGGTTCACTTCTTGTTAGTAAAGATGGTAAAGTTTTAGGGAAAGGTCATAATAGAAGAGTTCAGGATGACGATCCTCTTGCTCATGCAGAAATTGTTGCCATAAGAAAAGCAGGAAGAATAAAATCTTACAAGGATGTAGTTTTATATTCAACTTTAATGCCATGCTATCTTTGTGCTGGTGCAATAGTTCAATTTGGAATAAAAAAGGTTGTTGTCGGAGAATCAAAAAATTTTTCTGGTGCTAAAGAGTTTCTTCTCTCTCATGGAGTTGAGGTTATTGATTTAAACGATCCAGAATGTATAAAATTAATGAGAAAATTTATTGAAGATCAACCAAACATATGGTATGAAGATATTGGAAAACTATAAAAATTCCCTCCCTTTTCTTTAAAAATTTACTTAGCAAATAATCT
>JBAMLT010000179.1:0-4761 GCA_039793425.1 Caldisericota bacterium | reverse complement strand
TAAAGCTCAGGTTTGCATTGTGCGATTCCAAGGACTGCGTTCATATGAACTTTGCCTATTCACTGCCGAGGGTAAGGGAATTGATGGAAAGTATGAAATAAATAATATTTATTTATATTTACCAAAATCTTTTGATTTAAGATATTTTAAAGATAATTTTACTTCAGCATCGGAAATTAATTTTAAACCTGTTTCTTTCTCTAATTCCAATAATTTCATTAAAATTGTCCTTCTAAATTTTTTAGATAATCTACCCTTCTTTCCATTTTTTTTAAAATATCTATTTTCTTCTTTTTTACTTTCTTCAATAAGCCAATTTTTAAATTCAAGCAATTTTTTTATTTTAAGATCCCCCGATTGTGATAAAATTAGCATAGTCTTATCATTTTTTACTACAGTACACATCCAGCAACCAAATCTTAAACTTGTATTTCCATACAAATTTATCACATATTCTACTTCTGGAATAACTTTTTTTGCTGAATTAATTAAAAAATTCCAAATTTCATTAGAATTCCAATTAATAAGTGGTGCTGCTACGTAAATCCCTTTTTGTTTCATCCATAATGAATTACCACATTCACTAGATACACCCACTAAACAACTATCTTTTAATTTTGAATTTCGGGATAAACTTTCTCCTATTCTCATTCCTGTAATATATATATAATTATTAAATAATTTTTTTGTCGGTTTTATTTTAATTTTATCAGTACACCATCTAAATCTTGGGCCGGGTGGTGGGTAACCTCGGCCTATCATTCTTACCCAAAAGGTATCTTCAATTTTTGGATAAACAATTTTTATTTTTATCTTATATTTTTCATTTAGAGATTTAAGAAATGAATACGCAACATTAGACATTTGTGGAATTTCTATTAAGGTATCAGAGTATACAACGTTTATTTCTAAATCGGGATGTATTTCTTTCATAAAAAGTGCAAGAACTACTAAAGTAGTACTATCTTTTCCACCAGAATAGGTAATTACCCATTTTTTATTTGCTTTATAAAGATCTTCCATAATTTGAAGTGATTCATTAAATTTTTTTAATGTTTCATCATCTAATAATTCTGGCAAGTTTTTTAAATTATAAATTTTTTCGATCAAACTCTGCATATATCATGTAAATATATTTTGATATAAAAAAGATCTCATTTAAAAATTATTTAATTAATGAATATAAATATTTCATTTCTAATGTTGAATATAATCTTGAATGTAACATTTTTTCTGTTTCCCTAATTGGAAATGTTTCTGTAAAGGTTCTTCCTATTTGATCTACACCCGGAAGGCGTTCGTTTAAAATGGCATTAATAATATCATCCATTGTTTTATATGTATTTTCTGAATTTCCCTTTATCTCTTCAAAAGTATCTGCATTAAAAGTAGATAGATGTAAATCAATTCTAACCAACCCCAAATGACTAGGTGGCTTAAAATCTCGTGGAGTTTTAAATCTTAGAAAAGTTACTACATGAGGTTTTGTAAATTTTTCATATCCTTCTTTTTCACCACTAATGTCAATAGCATCTTCTATATATAAAAGATCAGAATAGTATCCTTCTTCTAAATTTAAAATTTGTTTTAAAATATCTATTTTTTTAGGTCTGGATTTTAATGTTTTTACAAATCCAACAACATTCTTTAGTATTATTGCTTCTCTTTCATCATCTCTTTTGTTCTCGAATAATTTATATTTTTTTACCCATTTTCCAAAGAAAAATAATGGACCATCAACCAATATTAAATCATTCTCATTATTATATTTATTCTCTATTTTATCAATTTTAAATTTGGTTAAAATAAACATTTCTAAAATTTGTCTTAACACATTAATTCTACCTTGTGCCCTGCCTCTAATTTTATTTATATTATATAAATTAGTATCTATTAATAAATTTGTTGATTTTCCATTATCAATATCATCTTGAGCTTCTTGAATTAGATTTTCTTCATCCTTTTCTGTCCTTGAGATTTTATTAAAAGTTGTATCACAAAGAATAATTTTTGAATTATCTTCAAAAGTTTCTATAAGATTTTCAGAGATTTTGGTTTCCGGTATTACAAATCCACTATCTATCCAATTCTTAATAATATTTTCAAGATTTGGATTTGATGATTTAATAATACCTGTATATGGAAATAATAATAAAATTCTATCTCTTATGTATTTATCTAAAGCTCTAAGTTTTTTATTTTCATCTCTAATAGTTACTCCTGCTGCAATGTGACCCATTACAATTGGAATTCGTATACCTAAATTATTATCTGTAATCCAATATACTATAGCTGATCTTTGTACCCCATCAATAAAAGACGAAAATCTCTTTGTTTTTAATGATTCTTCAGATTTACGACTTTTATAATTATCCCATACTGTATCTATTGATCCCTCTATTTCAAAAGTAGTGGGTACTATTTGCATTTCTTCTGATATTGCTGGAAATACTCCTTCTCCTACCTTACCCAAATCTTTTAATAGATTAGTTATTGTTTGAAATTGGGGATTTCTATTAATATTTATCACCCCTGGTCTTCATAAAAATGTATTGGTTTTGGAAATGATATTAAAACTGGTCTAGAATGTACAGCATGCCATAATATCATATCGCCTTTCTCTAAAACCATAGCTTTATCTTTTAATCCACCTTGTAACCAATGAAATATTTCTCCTTTCAATGAAATTGCATGTGATCTACCTACGACAAATGTAGAGGTGTTTGAAAGTAATTCTTCATCTATTTGGTTTGCTACTTGCTCAGCTCCGATTAGACTTAATCCAATACTTCTGCCTCTAGCTGTAATATCAATCACACTAGATTTGATAAGTGACGAACTTCTTCCTGAAGGGGCAAATTTATTAAGTTCATCTACAAAAACAATAATCTTATCAGGAAATGATTCTAAATCAACTTTTTTATTCTCTATCTCAATTTCTTTTTCTTTATTTTTTTTCGCTTCCAATAATTTATTTATTGTCTCATATATGTGCATAAATACCAATCTCTGTCCTTTTGAGTGTAATTTACTAATATCTACAACCCAAATATCTCCAGATTTTATTTCCTCAATTTTAACTGGTTTACCATACGAATCTATGTCCAATAATAAACCCTTTAATTGATGAGTTACCGCCTGAATTAAACGACTTCTTACTTTATTAAGTGTAGCCGAGTGATGAGTACTATAACCGATTGAAATCCATTCTCCACCTTTATCCGGTTTTAATTTATTCATATAATCTAACAAATCTTTAAAGTTTTTTATATTTGATATCTTAATCTGATCATATAAAGAAGAAATTAAACTTAAAGTTTTTTCATCTAAATCTTCGGGATCTAATAATGAAGACAAAGTAATTCCCTCAATTTGTATTAAATCAGATAAACCATATGAAAAAATTTCAGTATTTTTATTTAGTTTTCTAAAAGTTAGTGGTTTTTTTGGATCATATGGACTTGCAGGCGCAAAAAATTTCAATTTAGATTTAACAAAAAATGGATCTACCCCTTCCTTTTTGGATGCTTCCCACATTTCCTTATTATTTTTTTCTTTTTCATCTGACTCTATCATTTTATCTATATTTTTATATAGATTTTCCCAGTTTGAAGGACCTTCATCTATACGCATTAAATCCGCTTCTTTAACGTTAAAAAGAATTGCTGCTACGCTAAATTTATTATTCTTTGTTTTACTTATTATTGATTGAATAAGAAATAGTGCATAACTTGTTTTAGTTGCAAGCCCAGAGGCTCCTGAAATATTTACATGGGCACCTTCATATCCCAATAAAAATCTAGAATCTAAATATATAGGCACTGCGTTACCTTGATCATCCCAAGTAAACCCAGAAAGAATATAATATTCTTCAGGTATCTGAATATTATAAGCCTCAATAATTTCTTCTTTAGTTGCCTTAAATACAGGCCAATTACCTAAAGGAGGTTCAAATCTAAAATCATCTCTGTAAACTATAGAAACTTTAGCAACTCGTATGATCGGTCTTGAGGTAGGAAGTTCAACGGACGCATTACCATACCCTGTAGAATAAAAATCTTCTATTGGACTTTCTGTAGCACTTGTTGCATACATATCGTTAATTATGCCAATTATTTTTATATTTTCATTTTTTATTTGCCCTATCACGGTTACAATATCACCAATCTCTATATGCCAATCTGGTCTATCTTCGGACCAAAATTCAAATTCTGTAGGAGTAGCGATGCTTTTTTGCGTAAGTGATACTCTGCCAATAATCTCTCTATTTTCTTGATTAACTTTATTTTCTATTTTTTCTTCTTCTCTTTGAATTTCAATTTCCATTTCTTTTTGGTTTTCTGAGTTTAGATATTTAGATCTAATAAATTCTATAAATAAATCTAAACTTTCTTTTTCTTCTTTATTCTTTAATTTTATATTATAAGATTCAAATTTTTGAATTAATCCTATATAATCCTTTAAAATATTTTGATCTTCTTTTATTAATTCATATAGAATTTTTTCTGTTATCTTTAAAATATTTTTTCTTTTTTTGGCCGACCCTTCTTTATAACTCATTCCTTTATCTTTTTTTAACCATTTTTCAAACCGATAAATTATATCTGATGTTTCACTCATAATTAGCTTCACCTAAAATAGTCTATTAAATTACATATTTATAAATGTTTCTAAATAATATAATTATATATTAATAAATTAAGTTTAATCTAGAATTTCCACCAGTACCCGCAGTCCCATTTATCTCTTATCCCTGATTTT
>JBAMLT010000178.1:0-4775 GCA_039793425.1 Caldisericota bacterium | reverse complement strand
AAAAAAGATCTTCTTATCTGGAAAATTTTCATCTATAAACTCTAAAAACTTTTTGTTAAAATCTCTTTCTGTTAGAATTCCTCCTGAAATATAAACAGCATCAATCTTTTTTAAATCAATTTTTTTTATATTATTAAAATCTATATAATGATAACTTGCATTTTTTAAATTTGCAAAACTTACTCTTTCACCATTTTTATTTAACACAATTATAATAATTGCTGTTTTTTTGTTTGAAAAGTTAATTAAATCAATATTCACTTTATATTTTTTGAGTTGTTTAAAAATTTTTTTACCAAAATCATCTTTACTTATAGAACCATAATAATATGTATTTGTTCCAAAACTACTTAATGAAATTGAAAAGTTTATTCCAGTACCCCCTGATTTTATTTTCAATTTTTTCATATGGTGGTTTGAATCAGGATGAAAATTAAAATTTTCTTCTTTAATTTTAATATTTATATCTATACAGTTATCGCCAAAAACTATTACATTTTTTTTTCATATTTTACCTTTCTTTTATTATAAAAAATTTTGTTATAATTTAATCATGAAAAAATTGATTTTGATTTTATCAATCTCAGTGACTATATTTTTAATTTCATGTAGCAGTCAGGGTAATCTTGTTTCAACACCTTCTATTGTCGGATTAAAGATAAGAGATGCTGAAAAAGTTGCTGAAGAAAAAGGTCTTCTTGTAAAAGTAACAAAAAGCGATTTTTCAACAGATTTTCCAATTGATTATATAATTTCACAGGATCCATCTCCTTATGTTCTTGTAAAAAAAGGAAGAATTATTAATGTAGTTATAAGTAGCGGACCTCCAAAAGTACTTGTTCCTGATTTTATTGGTATGAATTTCAAAGATGCACAGGATATAATTTATAATAATAAATTGATACTTGGTAAAATTGAAGAAATCTCCGATCCTAATGTAGGAGTTGGAATAATAATTGATCAATCTCCTTCTCCAAAAACATATGTTGAAGTAGGTTCAAAGATAGATTTAAAAATTTCAAAAGGTGTTTTAGGTCAAATTCCCTCTCTTATTGGTCTATCTGTTGAGGAAGCAAAAAGTTTAATTGTAACAAGTGGATACAATGTTGGAAAGGTAATAAGCAAAACAAATCCAGCATATCCATCAGGTGTTGTATGGGATCAGGATCCTGCTCCTTTAACCTATGGAAGCCCTGATACTATAATAGACATAATTGTGAATCCATGAAAATTGCCCCTTCAATTCTTGCTTCAAATTTTAAAAATCTTTATGAAGAAATAAAAAAAATAGAAGAGGTTGGAGACATTGTTCACCTTGATATTATGGATGGACATTTTGTTCCAAATATATCTTTTGGATTTCCAGTAATTAAAGCGGTAAGAGAACTTACAAATTTACCTCTTGATGCTCATCTTATGATTGAAAAACCAGATAATTTTCTCGATAGATTTATTGATTATGGTGTTGATATGATATCTGTTCATATCGAGGGAAATCATCATATTCATAGATTGATCTATTCAATAAAAAAAAGAGATAAAAAAGCAGGAGTTGCAGTAAACCCAGGGACAAACATTTCTTTAGTTTATCCTATAATAAAAGACGTAGACTTTATTTTGATTATGAGTGTTAATCCAGGATTTTCTGGGCAAAATTTTATTGACTCTTCTATTGAAAAAATTGAAGATGTTGTTAAAATTAAAAAAGAAGAAAATTTAAAATTTGAAATAGAAGTTGACGGTGGATTGAATTTTGAAATTGGAAAGAAATTAAAAGAGTTAGGTTGTGATATTCTTGTTTTTGGAGATTTTTTCTTTAATAATTTTAATGAATCAAAAAATTTAATCAGGAAACTAAAATGAAAAACGAAAAACTTACCTTAAACTTACCTCCAGAACTTGTGGAGGCAATAGAAAAGAAAGCAAAAAGAGAGAAGAAGAAAAAGGAAGATTTAATAAAAGAACTTCTTGCCTTTTATCTTTCTATTGAGGACAGAAAAACAAGAATCAAAAAAGAAATTGTAAAAAGTTATAAAACATCAAGCGAAACAAGCCTTTTCTTCTCAAGAGAATTTTTTGAACTTGAACAGGAACTCTATCGAGAACTTTTCAAAAATTTCAAATAGTTTTTAATGAAAAAAAGTTATATCAAAAGAGGAGAGATTTATCTTGTAGATCTTTCTCTATCTTCAGGTTCTGAACAAAGTGGTTTAAGACCTGTTTTAATAATTCAAAATGATATTGGAAATCAATATTCACCAACTGTTATAATTGCAGCGATAACATCAAAGGTTGTTGAGGAGTCATATCCAATTGTAATTAAGGTCGATGAAAAAGAAGGTGGTCTCGATAAAGAAAGTTATGTACTTTTAAATCAGATAAGAACAATAGATAAAAAGAGATTGATAAAAAAAATTGGGAAACTTAAAAAAGAAACAATGGATAAGATTGATATTGCATTGAAGATATCTTTGGGGTTAATTAAAATTTAAAATTATATTATAATTAAAAAATATAAAAAAATTTTATGGAAATTTTATGATTTATGTTTTAGGAAGTATTAATTTTGATTTGGTTATATTTTTAAAAAAATTTCCTGAAATAGGGGAGACTATTAAGGGTGATTCTATTTTATTTAATCTTGGTGGCAAAGGTGCTAATCAAGCAATAAGTGTTAAAAAATTAAATGGAGATGTTTTTTTCATAGGAAGGGTTGGAGATGACTATTTTGGAAAATATTTAATAAATAACCTTAAAACCTTTAATTTAGATTATGAAATTAAAATAGATAGAGATGTAAATACCGGAATTGCTTTAATTAATGTTGATGATGAGGGTAAGAATAAAATTGTGATTTATGAAGGGGCAAATGGTAAAGTTAGCAAAGAAGAAATAAATTTTTTAAAAGATAAAATAAAAAAAGACGATCTTCTTTTAATGCAGGGTGAAATACCTTTTGAAACAATTCTTGAAGCATCAAAGATAGCAAATGAAATTGGTGGAGATGTAATATTTGATCCTGCACCAGCAAAAAAAGAATTTATAAATTTATTACCATATATTACTTATATAACTCCAAATGAAGTTGAACTTCAAATGTTAACCCCTGATATAGTTAATTTAAATGAAAAAATTGATTTTTTAATTAGAAGTGGTGCTTATGGAGTAATTGTAAAATGTGGCGAAAATGGAATTATATATAAGGATAAAGATGGAAGATATTTTAAATATGATGCTTATAAAGTAAATGCAATTGATACAACAGCAGCAGGAGATATTTTTAATGGAGCCTTTGCATTTTGCATTGATAAAAATTTTGAACTTAACTATTCTTTAAAATTCAGTTTAGCAGCATCAGCAATTTCTGTTACAAGAAAAGGAGCAAGCATATCATGTCCAAATTATGATGAAGTTTTAAAATTTATGGAGGAAAGAGATGAGAAGAATAATAATTGATACTGATTGTGGAGTTGATGATGCAATTGCCATTATGATTGCATTAACTTATGAAGATGATGTTCAAATAAATGGCATAACTACAGTTACAGGAAATACATATGTTGATCAGGTAACAAAAAATGTTTTAAGAATTCTTGATTTTTTTGGTAAAAAAGATATCAAAGTTTATAAAGGAGCAAGTAAGCCCCTAATTAATAAACTCCAAAGAGGGGCAAAAATTCATGGAGAAGATGGGCTTGGAGATATTGAATTAAAATATTCAGAAAGAAAAGAAGAAGAAGATATAAATGCTATATCTGCAATATATAAAATTTCAAAAGAAAATGGTCCAATTGATATAATAACTTTGGGACCATTAACAAATATTTCAATTGCACTTAATCTTTACCCAGAACTTAAAAATTATATAAATGTTATATATTCAATGGGTGGTGCAATAGAAATTGGAAATGTTACAAAATTTGCAGAATTTAATTTTCATGCTGATCCTGAGGCTGTTCAAACTATTTTAGATTCAAAAATTCCTTTTAAAATTGTTCCATGGGATGGAATAGTAAAAAATTCATTTCTTGAAAATGAGTTAAAAGAGGTTATTAATGAAAATACACCAACTGGAAAATTGTTTCATTCATTAACCAAAAAGCCACTTTCTTATGTTGAAAGATTACTAATGATAAGAGCAATGTCTCTTCCAGATCCAATTGCAATTGCATGTTATCTTGATGAATCAATTATAAAACAAAAAAGAAAAGGAGATCTAATTATGGAACTTAATAATAATGCCTTAAGAGGCTCTTCAATTCTTCTTGAAGGAGAAAGTGTTGAGATTGTTTTGGATATTTATAAAGAAAAATTCTTAAGTATTTTAAATAGAATAAACAATTTAAAAGGAGGTGAGATTTAGTAAAAATTTTACTTATTTTTAAATCAAGATTAAAAAAAGGAGGAAGATTTATGAAAAAAATTTTAGCATTGATTTTAATTAGTGTTTTGGTTTTAGGCGTCATTTCAATGACCGGGTGTAAGAAAAAAGAGGAAAAACCAGGAGCAAAATTAAAAGTTGTTTTATATGTAAATGGTACACTTGGTGATAAATCATTTTTTGATTCAGCAAATAGAGGACTTCAAATGGCTATAAAAGATTTAGGAATTGAGGGGAAAACAATTGAAGGTAACTATGACCCTGCAAGATGGGAACCTGATATAGAACAGTTGTGTCAGGGTGATTGGGATATTATTATTGCTGGAACATGGCAACTTAAGGAATATCTTGAAAAACTAGCTCCAAAATACCCCAATAAAAAATTCTTCACATA
>JBAMLT010000177.1:2576-4797 GCA_039793425.1 Caldisericota bacterium | reverse complement strand
CTTCACCCAATCTTCTTAAGTATTCATTTACATAAAAATAATCTGGTTCGCTTTTCGTAGCACGAGTTCTTATTTCAAAATTTGGATTTTGAGGATTGTTTTTATCAAAAAGGATAAGTCCTATACCAAATCTTGAACATAGAGATTCAACCCTCCCTATATCCCGCTCTGCTTCATTCGGAACAACAAGATAAACCTTATGACTGAAAAGTTTATAGGAACACGCTTGACCAAAAGCAGTAACAAGCTGATTAGTATCTATTTTTATTTCTGCACTTATAATTTCAATCGGTGGTCGTATTGGATCTGTTTCCGAAAATTTATATATTCCTAAAACATCTGGCGTACCCCATCTATCACCAAATTTATTCCCACCCAGTGGTATTGCTTTTGTACATTCTCCCAAGTCCTTAACTAAATAATCGACAAATGAATTATAAAAAATAGTTTCGTTTATTTACTTAACAGTTTTTTTCTACTTCTTTTAATTTTACCTCTAAGCCTTCTTTAAGGTATCTCTTTAATACAAAAATTCCTCTTTCTGGTTTCCCTATCTCTGAAATTTTTTTATCTAAATCCCAAATAGTGCCATGTATTGTATTTTCCGGCACTTCGGGTAATTGATTTTTTATTTCGCGTGTTTTTTTAATTATTTTTTCTAGTTGTGTTGGCATATTTATTCTTCCGGCAATTATCTCAAAAAATTAGTCTCTTTATTTATATCTTTGCCATTTTACTTTTTCTGGTCGTTCAAATTCTTTGCCGTCCGGTTTTTTAGCCAAAATTAAATACTTAAAACCTCGCAAAAAGAAATTGAATTTTTGGGCCCGATAGTGCCAAACTCTCGTATTTGAACTTTGGTTTCTACGAGCAACGCAGATTAAATAAATTTGTTCAAATTTAACTTTATCAACTAACATTTCATAAATCTTAAATCCAACGGGAGAAAATTTTCTTTTTACCCATTGATCGCCAATTAGCCATCCTATTACTTTGCCTGGTTTTAAAATTCTGTAAATTTCTCAGGCAACTTTTTCTAGTTCCTCATAAAATTTTGGATCTTCAGCAGAAATTTTTCCAATATCCGCCGGCTCATTAGAATAACTAACATTATCACCGTATGGAGAATCAATAAAAACCATATCAACCGAATTATCCCCAAGTGGAATTTTACGAGAGTCATTTTTAATAACTTTTGGGTGTTGTGGGTTTATATCATAACCAATTGCTTTTCTTCCTTCTTCTTCACAAACATCAATAGTTGTACCGCTTCCTGCCATCGGGTCCACTACTAAGTCGCCCGGCTTTGTGTATCTTTGTAGCATATTCCAAATAATAAAAGCCGGCGTTACTCCTTGAAATTTATTATTACCCTTTGGTTTTTTGCCGTAGCTTTGTTTTGGATAATCCCAAAGAGTAGTCGTCTCAAAAGGCGGTTTCTCATTTTCTTGTTCTTGTACCCCTAACGGCTGTTGAATTGTTTTATTTTTTACTTCTTTTAGTATAGATTAAATTCTTTAAATCAATTAAAAATTTATCAAATTTTTTAACTTTGTCACTTTCTTGAATTTCTTCTTCACTCATTACATAACTTCCATCAGTATCAACCTCCACTATTGCTCTACCTTTCTTTGCTGGTCTTTTTATACTTAAAGTTTTGTCCTCATCGGGTGTAACAAAGAAAACTTTTATATGTTTTGTAATTTTATCTTGGCTAAGTTTAATTTTCCAATAACCAGTTTGGGCAATTCTTTCCCGTAAAGTAACCTTGCTTGAAATTACCGCGATTATCTCATAAGTTTTCGGGTCATAAATGATTATGTCAACATCGGGAAGATGAGCTCCAAATTCTCCGTAATCAATTAGGAAAAGATTTATTCATTTCTTTTCTAATTTCATAATCATCAAAATCAATATCTGTTTATAAATAATTCACTTTTGAAACTTACATCTTTTCCACATTCATTACAAATTTCAATTGTTTCATCGCTACCAGAAATTTTTTCTTCCAAATCGGATTTTATTTGATTTTTGGTTTTGGGCATTGTTTTTACGCTTTGCATAATTATTTTATTAACTCCTCAATATTAACTCACAATACTTTAGCAATTTTAGCCATAACCAAAACCGAAGGTTTTTTGATAACTCCGCCTTCAATTTTTGTCAGAGTTGTATATTTGACGCCGGATTTTTTGGTAAAATCTTCCTGCAACAATCCTTG
>JBAMLT010000177.1:362-2566 GCA_039793425.1 Caldisericota bacterium | reverse complement strand
ATCCTTGTTTTGTCCGGTATTTCTTTATATTTTCTCCGATATTATTCTTGCCATAATTTCAATAATTTGATAGTATGCTATTGCAGTATTAACAACCTCTACTTTCAATATAATAATAACAAATAAAATGAATTCAATCAAGGAAAATAAAGAAAAAACGCCAAAAACACAGAAATTGAATATTGGCGGAGGGACAGGGATTCGAACCCTGGGACCACTTTTGGCGGTCATGCGCTCTCCAGGCGCACCGATTAAACCACTCTCGCATCCCTCCAGCTATAAATCTTCGCGCCTGGGGTGAGTTGAACACCCAACCTTCTGGTTCGTAGCCAGATGCTCTATCCAGTTGAGCTACAGGCGCTATTTTAATTCCTTAAAATCTAATCTTAACCCACTTCTAATTTTTTTCAAATACTCTTCAATTTTATCCTTACTTTCTCCTCTAGTCTGTAAACCAATAATATATAAAGCATAAGTTATTGGAATGTTCAAATTTTTTTCATCGGAATAAAATTTATTTAACAGGTCTATAAGATTTTCGCTATAAGATGGGAATAGATTTTTTATATCTTTATAATTATAGATTAAAAGTCCTTCATAAAATCCTTTTAAGAAAGCGCTCTTTATTTTTTTTGCTTCCAGATACCTGTTAAATTCACGCCATGTTCTACCATTAGCTTCCTGACTAAAAGAAAAATTCTCAAAAAATATAAAAATAACTAATATAAAAATAAATCTTCTCATTATTAATATCTAAAAATTTTTTTTCTGGATGTTAAATAAATCAAAATCATAATTGAAACTACAACAATAGAAATAGAACCAATTCTATAAGAAAGGATAAATGTCTTAGCGGGGGTGTCAGAAATTTTATCTGCAATCTTATACAAAGTCTCATCAGATATAGTAAAAGTGCCAAGGGTTAACATCATAACCACGAAAGCATAATATGTAATAGATATAATCCAAGCTATTTTTTTAAGTTTCAAAATGCTAATCCCTATATAAAGATTCAAAAATCCAATCACTAAACTATAAACAGTTAATATAAAACCAGAAAGAGATATTGTGTTTGTAATAGGGATTTCATAATATGGTAAAAAACTATAGAAAATAAAGAATAAAAAGGTTAAAAAATTAAAAATAAAAATCATTTTAATACCAAATGGTTTTTTTCTCTCTAACTTAGCCTGTTTAATATAGAATAAATTTTTTATATCTTTTGAATTTAAAAAAAATACAAAAAATAAAGGTAATAACATAAGAAATAATATAAAAAAAGTTAAAAGTAGTATTTTAGGAATTTTATAAGGGAAAAAATTAGATTCTGGCAGAAGAAAAAAAGTTAAAAACATCACTAAACCTATAAAGAATATAAAGTATGACATAATTATTAAAGAATATCTTGCAAAATTTCTCCTTAAGATAATTCCAATACCTGTAAGTAAAAACCAAATTGTAAGAGGTAAATAAGCGATCGTAATCAATAATGGATTATTATTAAGTGGTAAGCTCCTAAGTTCTTCTCTTAAGGAAAATATACTAAATAAAAATATGCCCCCTAATAAAA
The DNA here is from genome assembly GCA_039793425.1 of Caldisericota bacterium. Taxonomy (GTDB): domain Bacteria; phylum Caldisericota; class Caldisericia; order B22-G15; family B22-G15; genus JAAYUH01. The sequence continues at coordinate 996 of JBAMLT010000177.1, read as the reverse complement.
TGCCAATAAAAAATATACACAATCCAATTGTGAATAATAAAATTTTTTTCATATATTATCAAATCTAAATGTATTGATAATCTCTCCTGCCTCTGAGTATCTTTCTTTTATATCTTTATTTATATTTTTATAATATGAATTTAATTTATAAATTATATTCCTATTCTTTAAATTTTCTGAATCGCAAAATATCTCTTTAAATTCCACATACATAATCTCAACCAAAAAAACTCTTTTATCTCTACATTTTGAACTAAATACTGGAGAGAAGAAATAATAATCAAACATAACTTTTATAGGTAAATATAAAATATCATCTAAACTCTCACTTTTAATAATTTGATTTATATCGTATGTATATCTAATTAAATACCCCGATGTATATTTTAAATTAATCGGTTTGATAAATTCAAGCCTAAGATCTCTATGTGGCTTTGTATATGCTTTTATTAAATCTATCAACTCACTCTTACCTTCTATGTTGCTATCACTAAATTCATTGGCTTGAATTTGTATACTTATATATGGGTTATCTATTGGTCTTATCCCTGATAGCATTATGCTTTTTAATTCCTCTGGACTTATAAGCCTCCAGTTATTTGGATATTTAAATATATATTTAAATACAGGATCT
>JBAMLT010000177.1:0-352 GCA_039793425.1 Caldisericota bacterium | reverse complement strand
CACACTTTTTTTATCTATACTTTTTATCTGGTCTTTATAATATTTTAAATATATGCCACAAAAATTTATTCTAACATATTCATCAGTTATCTCTATAATCTCTCCTATAACTTTTTTCCCTGAATTTAATATAATTGTATCTTGAGTATAACTTTTAGAACAAAAAAATATAAATAATAAATTTAAAATAAAAAATTTAAGGAAGAAGCCTTGTTCTGTTTTTAATATAGTCCACATCTTCTTTTAAATTATCAACTTTAGATTGGATATTAAATATTTTATTCTCAAGTTCAACTTCTATTTCCTTTGTATTCTTTAGCAAAGCCTCAAAATTTTGCTTTATTCTTTTTAT
>JBAMLT010000176.1:24457-33155 GCA_039793425.1 Caldisericota bacterium | reverse complement strand
TTTATAATAATAAATGAATTTTGCAAATGATTTAATGATTTTGTAGCAGTTTATATTTATACACTTTATAGAAATATCTTACTTACAGAAACTCTTATTTATATATTTTCGATTTTAGGTTTAGTTTATATGATTAATTATTAAAATTTGAAAAGTATATCTTTAAAAATTCTATAAGCGGGATAACTTTTATCAAAAATTGAGTTTTTTATAGATAAAAAATTTAATTAAATCCGTAAAAATGAGGGTTATTAATATTGCATAAAGAAGAGTAATCATCAATAAGATAAAATTTACTTTTGAAATAAAAATTCCAAAAGTTGAAAGCAATGTTGCAATTATAATATCTCCTATAATTGAAAAAATTATTGATTTACTTGGAATTGAAGAAAAGAAAAATCTCTCCTCTCTAAAATTTAGAATATTTAATAAACCAGAAACAAGCAAAAGATAAAACATAAGTGTTTGAAACTCTGAATAACTTACATTAAAATATTTTTTAATTAAAAAAACTGCTAAAAAAAGTTCAAAAATTTTTAATGAACCAAATATTAAAGACATTAAAAGTAACTTTTTAATATTCCACTTTTCTGGTTTTTTTGAAGGAACAACATTATCTGTAGCAATTGACATTGTTACAAAATCATATAAAAATAGAATAAGAATCATAGCAACAGGAGTTATAATAGGTTTGCCAAGAAAAAGTGTTGCAATTGAAACAAAAAACACTATCTGAAAAGTTTTTACAACTTTATTTAAAATCCAGAGAACGATTCTCTTATAAATTTTTCTTCCGACTATTATTAAATCTACGATATTTGATAAACCTTCATTAGTTAGAATAACTTTTGCGGATTGTTTTGCTATGTCAAAAGAATCTTTTACTGCAATTCCTAAATCAGCCTTTTTAAGAGCAGGAGCATCATTTGCTCCATCACCAGTCATTCCAACAGTATGACCTCTTTTTTGATAAATATCTACAATTTTAAATTTATCTTCTGGTATCACTTCGGCAAAGGCATCAATTGAATCGATATCAATATATTTATTATCTTTTAAATCTTTAATTGATATAACTCTATCTCCAATTGAGACTTCACGAGCGATTGATTCAGCAATTAGTTTATCATCACCTGTTATCATTTTTGGTATAATCCCCATATCTTTTATCTTTTCAATAAATTTTTTGGAATCTTCTCTTGGATAATCAAAGAATGTAAGAATTCCTATAAATTTTGTCTTTCTCTCTTTTTTTATAGATATTCCAAGGCTTCTTTTTCCAACCGATGCAAAATTTTCTATTTTCTCTTCAATAGTTTTATCATAATCAAAAGACATAGAAATAATAACTTGTACTGCTCCTTTATAAACATTAAATTTTTCACCATTTTTATCTTCAATAACTGCTTCAGAATATTTTTTATCTGGATCAAAAGGATAAAATTCCACTAATTTAAAATTTCCCTTAATTTTGTCTTTACCATATTCTACAATTGCTGAATCAATTGGATCTTTAGTGTTTGGATCAGAACAAAGATAAGCAAATTCAATTATTTCATCCCTTAAATATTCATTTGAAGTAGGTATTATATCAACAATTCTTATTTTATTTTCTGTTATGGTTCCTGTTTTATCAAGACAAAGAATATCCATCATTGCACTATTCTCAATTCCATCAAGTTTTCTAATAAGAACACCTTTTGATGCAAGTTCAAGAGAACCAAGAGAAAGTGCAAGAATTGTCATAGCAGGAAGGGCAACTGGAATTGATGCAATAAGAAGTGTAAGAATAAATGGAAGAATTTCACTTATTGGCAATTTTTGAATTATAAATTTAATAAATATTATTATAATAAACAGTGCATCAAAAACAAGAAGTCCTTTTGTTACACTCATTGTTGTTTCTTCAATGATTAGTTTTGGTTTCGCTTTTTCTACAAGTTCAGCAGTTTTACCAAAATATGTATTTTTGCCAGTTTTTTCTATAATTGCAATAGCACTTCCTCTTGTAACGAAACTTCCTGAAAAAATTTGGTCACTTTCACTACATTCTTTTGGAATTGATTCTCCTGTTAAAATTGATTGATCAACAAGTAAATTTCCCTCGAGTATTTTACAATCTGCTGGAACAATATCCCCCATATTAACTTTTATAACATCACCTGGAACTAATTCTCTTGAAGAAATTTCTATAAATTTACCATCCCTTAAAACATGAGTATTAACTAAAATCTTTTTTGATAGAGTTTCAACTGCTTTTGATGCTCTAAATTCTTCTGTGAAACCAAGGATCGCATTAAGTAAAAGTAAAGAAAACATAACAATTGCGTCTATATACCTTTTAGTTATTATTGATACAATTAAGGCACTTTCTATAACAAATGCAGTTAACCCAGTAAATCTTTTTAGAAAATCAAATATAGGTAGTTTTTCTTTTTGTTTTATCTCATTAAAACCAAACTCTTTTTGTAATCTTTTTGCTTCTTCTGATGAAATTCCTTTAATCTCCATAGGTTTCTTTTTTAATTACTATAATAAATTTTGATCCTTTACCTAATTCACTTTCTACAAAAATTTTTCCATTAGCAATATTAACCAACTCTTTAACAATTGAGAGGCCAAGCCCCAAACCTCCTGTTTCTCTTGAACGAGATTTTTCTCCTCTATAAAATCTATCAAATATATATGGTATATCTTCTTTTTTAACTCCAATTCCTGAATCTTCAACAAAAATTTTTATAAAATCTTTATTTAATTTTGAGTAAATTTTCACAAAACCATTTTCTCTGTTATATTCAATTGCATTTTCAACTAATATTGAAAGAATTTGAAAGAGAATATCTTTATCATTTTTAATATTAAAACTATTTTTATCATCAATGATAAGTGATACCTTTTTACTAAATGCGAGATCTTCAAAATTTAATTTAATTTCATTAAAAAGATCTTTTAAATTAAAATTTTCAATATTTAATTTATATGAACTTGTATCGAGTTTTGAAATATAAAGCATATTTTGAATTAGTTTAGACATTCTATTAATTGAATTTAAAATTGTTGATAATTTTTCTTTATAATATGAAGGTTCTCTATCTTTCATAAGAGCAACTTCAATATTTGCTTTAATTGTAGAGATAGGTGTTTTCAATTCATGAGATGCATCAGTTGTAAACTGCTTTAATCTTTTTATAGATTCTTCAATTGGCTTTATTGCTTCATTTGCAAATCTATATGAAAGAATTAGTGTTATAACAAAAACAAAAGGGATTGCGAGTAAAAATGAAATTAATACATTATTCAGAGAAGAAATTAAGTCATCGTAATTTTTTGCAACAAGAAGATAAAAATCTGAATTGTTTATTTTTGTTATATATGCTCTTACTTTCTTTTGCTCTTCATCTTCTTTACTTAAAAGATTATAAAAACCAGTTTTAATTTTATCTGGAAGAGAAATATTCTCTTGAATGATTTCATAAAGAATATTGCCATTAGAATCAAGTATTAATATGCTTTCATTTCCTAAATTGTAATTTTTAATTATTGATGAAATTGATTTCAGTTCCTCAAATGAAGATTCTTCTTCACCTATTAATGTCGAAGCAATAGATATTGCTCTATTTTGAAGATTTAAATCAAAATTTTTATACATTGAATTTGAATATATTAGGTAGAAAGAGAGCATTAATAAAATTACTATAATTAAAGTTGTTATTGTATATTTAATTGTAAGTTTTATTTTCGATACTTTAACATCATTTATTTTATTCAATTTCATAACCAATTCCTTTTATTGTTTTAATAATTTTCTTTTCAAATTTTGAATCAATTTTTTTTCTTAAATTTTTTATATGAGATCTTAATGTATCTGACCATAAATTAGAATTTTCATCCCAAAGATGATTTTCAAGTTCACTCTTCTCAATAACCCTTCCTCTATTCATGGCTAGATAAAGTAAAATTTGATACTCCTTTCTTGTTAATTCAATAATTTTATTTCTTCTTTTGACTAATTTTTTTTCTGTATTAATCTCAAGATCTTCAATTTTTATAATACTTGTTTTAACTTCTTTTGTCCTTCTTAAAAGGGAGTGAACTCTTGCTAAAAGTTCTCTAAAATCAAAAGGTTTTGTTAAATAATCATCTGCTCCTATTCCAAATGTTTTAACTTTTGTTTCAATTTCTCCCTTTGCTGTTAACATTAAAACTGGCATTTTATATCCCATATCTCTTATTTTTTTTAAAAGCGTAATGCCATCAATTTTAGGAAGCATAATATCAAGGATTATAAGGTCATATGCTTCCTCAACCTCAATTTTTGATAAAGCATCTTCTCCATCATACGCAACATCTACCACAAAATAATTCTCTTTTAATCCCTCTAAAATCGCATTTGCAAGTGTTTTTTCATCTTCAACTAAAAGTATTCTCATAACTCTTTTAATAATTTTAATCTTTTAAAAATAAAAAAATAGGGGGCTTTCGCCCCCTAAGGAAATCATCCTATTCATTAGTCTAAACCATTTACTTCTTCTTCAACTGAATCTGTATCTGTAATCTTGTTAATCTCTTCTTTTTCATTTTCATCTGAATTTTCTACTATAAGAACTTTACCATTTCCTGCATCAACTTTCACTTCAAATACTTTACCTTGAGTATCTTTAATTTCGACTGAATAAACTACATATCCATTTTCATTATCAAGTGATGTTTTTACAACTGTCCCATAAACTTTTTTAAGTGCAATCTTTTCAGCATCAGTTTGTGAAATCTTTGCTAATTTCTCTAACATTGTTTGTTCACTTGCTTCATCCTGTTCATTTGTATCATTTACTTTTATACTACCAACATAATTTGGCTCTTGAACATCATCATTATTGTTTGTTTCTACAAAATCATCATTTGTTTCATTATCATTATCTTGGAGTGTACTCTGAGAGTTTACCGCAATCTGTGATGGGGTTGTGCTTTTTGCCAAAATGAAGTGTCTTCCCACAAAAGTTGCCATGGTAACTAACCCTAACATCATTAAACTAACTAAAACTTTCTTTTTCATCTTGCACCTCCTAAGTGCTTTAAATTTTGGAAGCCTTTTTAAACTTCCTGAAACAAGAATAATTTATCTTCTGTGAAAAATCTGTGAAGAAAAAAGATATTTAATTTAGTTAAAAGATATAAAGAAAAATCATTTAGATTTAAATTGAAATTTACTTTTGATTTATAATGGGAAAATTACTTTTTCTTATAAATTAAAAAATAGGTAAGTATTAAAAAATAGTTTGATTTAAGATTTTTCTGATAAAATAAAAATATGAAAAAAATAATAATTTGTTTGATTGTTTTCACTTTTCTATTTCAGATAATAGGTTTTAAAAGTATAATTTCACAGGAAAACATCAAAATTTTTGGATTTGGACCAAAGAATAAAAATTTTTATAATGTTACAGATATTAAATATTTTGATGAAAAGTTTTTTGTTCTTGATTCATATCACTTTAGAGTTTTAATTTTTGATAAAGATTTTAATCTCCTTCGTGGATTTGGTGGTTTTGGAGATACACTAAACACTTTTGTTAATCCAGTCTCTCTTTTAGTTGATGAAGATTATATTTATGTTTGTGATTTAAATTCCGGAAAAGTGAAGGTTTTTAGACACAATGGAGATTTTGCTGGATTTTTTATTGAGTATCCAAAAATGAAACCAACTTCAATTGCAATGGATTCAAATTTTAACTTATGGATAATAGATAGAGGTGATGACACAATTAAAGTTTTTTCAATTGATAATGAATTAAAAATGATAATTGGAAAAAGTGGTAGTGGAAAGAAAGAGTTTAAAGTACCACTTGATATTGTAGTTTTTGAAGATAAAGTTTATGTTCTTGATTCTGGAAATGCAAGAGTTCAAGTTTTTAATTTAAAAGGTGCCTATCTTTTTGATTTTGGAACCCCAGGAACACAAGATGGAAATTTATATTGTCCAAATTCTTTTGCATTTGATAAAAATGGAAACTTATGGATTGTCGAAAAGTGTCTTGGAAGAATTCAAATATTTGATAAGAATGGAAAATTTATAAAAAAGGTTAAAGAAAATTTTGGAGCAGTTGAAACAATAGAAAGATATGAAAATTATATGGTTTTATTTAATAATGATGATAACAAAATTTATATACTTGATTTAAATGGGAATATTGTAAATAATATTGGAGACGAGATTTCATCTCCAACATATTTTCCTCAAGGAATTGCAACTTTAAGTGATGGAACAATTGTTGTTGCTAACTCTGGAACTTCAACAATTTCTCTTTTTGATAAAGATGGAAATTTTATAAAATCTTTTTCATCTTTTGGTGCTGCACCAGGAAAAATTCAATATCCTCTTGGAATTGCAGTAAATTCTAAAGATGAGATTTATGTTCTTGATTCTGGAAGTCATGTCATAGAAGTTTATGATAAAGATGGCAAATATTTAAGGTCATTTGGAAGAATGGGAGGGGCTGACGGAGAATTTATGTATCCACTTTCTATTGCTATTGGGAGTGATAATGTCTCTTATGTAACAGATTATAATGCAAGAGTACAAGTTTTTGATGAAAATGGAAAATTTAAATTTAAATTTGGTGGAATTGGTTCTCAAGATGGACAATTTACAAAAACTTCATCTATTTCTCTTGAAAAATATGGATTATCTGGTTATGGACCAAGAGGAATAACAGTTCTTGATGATGTTTATAGAGTTTATGTTTGTGATACATATGGAAATAGAGTTCATATTTTTGATAAAAGTGGAAAGTTTATAAAAAGTTTTGGAAAAGAGATCCTTTCTTATCCAGTTTCTATATCAAGATATTCGGAAAGTGAGGTTATTGTTTTAAGTGAGGGTGGAAGAATAGATTTCTTTACTCTTGATGGAGTATATACAAGATCTTTTGGAGAGGCTGGTGGCCCAATGTTAAGATTTAATACAATGAATTTTAATGAAGATTTTTATAAAAAGGATGGTGGAAAATTTTTAAAACCTTCATCAGTTTATGTAAAAGATAGAACAATTTATATAACAGATACATTTAATTATAGAATTCAAATTATAAAATTTTCTCAAATTGAAATTGATAAGAAAAAATTTGATTTTGGAGAGATAGATAGGGGTGAGGTTTTAAAATTTAATTTTAAAGTTAAAGGAAAAGGAGAAATTTTTGCTCCTCAATTTATAAAACTAAGTAAATATCAATTTGATGGAGAAGAGGAAATTGAAGGAGAAATTGATACAAGTTTATTCAATGAAGGTGATAAAATATCTGAAAAGATAAAAATCTACTCTTTTGATGATTACAAAGAGATTGATATCTTATTTTCAATTAAAAAAGATTTAATTCCTCCAGAAATTTTCTTTAATATTGAGAATAATTTGATAACAAATAAAAAGGAGTTATTTATTGAAGGAAAAACAGAAAGTGGTGCAAAACTTTTACTTGAAAATAAAGATATTACTTTAAATGAGGATGGCTCATTTAAAGTTCTTGTTCAACTAAATGAAGGAGATAATTTTTTCAAGTTCACTGCAATTGATAAAGCAGGAAATAGAAAAGAATATACATTAAAAATTACAAGAGACACAACCCCCCCAACTTTAACATTAAATATTCCATCAATTTATAAAGTAACAACAGAGACATTCACTGTTTCAGGAAAAACAGAAAAAGATGCAAAAGTTTTTATAAATGGAGTTGAGGTAAAACCAAAGGAGGATGGAACATTTTTTAAAGATTTTCCACTTTCACCTGGTTATAATAAATTTGAAATAAGAGCAGTTGATTTAGCTGGAAATGAGGCAAAATTAACAAGAGTAGTTTATAGAATTGAGAAGAAAGAGATATTTCTTTATATTGGAAAAACTATAGCATTGGTTAATGGTAAAGAGATAAAACTTGATGCAGCATCATTTATAAAAAATGGAAGAACTTATGTTCCCTTAAGATTTATCTCTGAATCGCTTGGTGGAACAGTTATTTGGGATGGAAATGAAAAAAAGGTAATGATAACTATATATGATACTTCTCTTACAATGTGGGTTAACAAGTTAAATTATTATTTAAACTCAATTCCTTTTAATATGGATTCACCACCTCTTCTTGTTCCTCCAGGAAGAGTTTTTGTTCCAATAAGAGTTGTTTCTGAATCCCTTGGTGCAAGTGTTTTATGGGATGAAAAAGAAAAGAAAGTAACTATTATTTATCCAAAATAATTATGAAAGAATTTGATGAAAAAAAATTAATGAAAAATTAGATAAACTTGATGAGTTTAATAGAATTAATAATTGAATTAAGAAGAGGTTATTTAAAATCAATTTATACAGAATTAACAGAAAATGAGATAAATCAAAAAATAATCGAATGGAAAACAAAAAGAAATCATTAAAAGAGTCTTTATTAGAAATTATTAAATTTTTAACCAAAATAATTTTAATTATGCATTAAAGGTAAATGAAAAATTCATAAATATCAATGAAAACCCTATGAAATTTGAAAATGTCAGTTTCGGAAGAGTAACTTATGAAGATTATATAGTTATTGATTTTTTAATTGCTAACGATGAATTTAAGAAAAATATATTGAAAAGAAAAAAGGAAATAAAAGTTAATGAAGAGAATATTTATATTGTAACAATTGAGGATTTGATTTTATTAAAATTACTATCAAAT
>JBAMLT010000176.1:0-24447 GCA_039793425.1 Caldisericota bacterium | reverse complement strand
CAATTATTATGTATTAAAAGAAAAAAAGATTAATGATGTAAAAAATTTATTAAATATAGATAATATAGATATTGAATATATAAAAGAATGGGTTAAAAAATTAAATTTAAAAATAAATTTAGACTTTCATTCTCACTTAATAAATCTAATACATTCTGTTAATTGTTCAGTGAAATTATCTGTTATTTGATGACCTTGGTTTTCATTTACAATAAATAGAGTTTTAAAACCTCTTTTTGTTATTTCCTCATTTAGTTCTTTTGATATCTCGTAAAAATAATCTTTTGCACCAACAATGAAAGCAAATTTTAAATCTTCATTTTTTCTTAAATCAAGTAAATCCTTGAGATAATTTATATCCTTAAATGCTGGTATTATTCCAATCCAACCTTTACATGGAAGAATATTTTTTAAATATATTTCAAGAGAAATTCTTCCACCTTGAGAAGCGCCTGAAATGATAATTTCATTTTTACTTATATTATTATTTTTATTAAATACTTCCTCAGTTATCTCAAGAACATCATTATAGGCAATTGTTGAATCATCCCATGAAAAACCACTAAAAGATGTTTTTTGTGAAGATTGAGGAAAAAGTATAAAATAATTGGTGATTAAATATTCAATATTTTTAAAATAATTTGAGTAATATGAGATATTGGTATCTCTTGCATGAAGAGATATAAAAAGTGGATAAGATTTTCCTTTTTCATATTCTTTTAGCTCAATCAATATATATTCATTTTTTCTTTCTTTTTTATATTCTTCTTCAAAACTTTTAACTTTTTCTATAACTTTTTTAAATTCTTCATCTTCTCTTATTGAATTAAAATCCTTTTCATAATTTAAAGTGTTAACAGACCACCAAAATCCAAAATTAAGTGCCTCATTCAATGTCTTTATAGCATCTTCTTTTTTTCCTAAAACAGATAAAAGACATGCTTCAAAATAAAATAATCTTGAAAGATTCTCTAAATATTTAAATTTTTCTTTTTGAACAATTTCAAGTGCTTCCTCAAATTTTTCTTCTCTATATAATGAAAATATTTTATTCATTAATTCTTTAAAATTAATCATCTTAATCTCCAAAAATTACCTTTCTTTCAAATTCGTAATTTTCTTTTGAATCAGATGCATGAACCAAATTTTCAGTAAGTCCAATTGCAAAATCTCCTCTAATTGAACCCATTTCTCTTTCTTCTGGTTTTGTTGCACCAATCAATTTTCTTAATAAGTAAATAGCATTCTCACCTTCGACTTCGATTGCAAGAATTGGTCCTGAAATCATAAAATTAATAAGTTCTTCAAAAAAATTTTTACCTCTATGAATTTCATAAAGTTTTTCAGCCTTACTTCTCGTCAAATATTCAAATTTCATATCAATAATTTTAAATCCTTTAATCTCTACTCTTCTAATAATTTCTCCAACAAGATTTCTTTTAAAAGAATCTGGTTTTAATATTAAAAGCGTTTTCTCCATTTTTTAACCTCCATTTTATTAAATTTTAATATATAATTGCTTTTGAAAATACAAGGGATAAAACTTCTCCACCTTGATTCATCAATAATTTTTCACACTCTTTTAATGTTGAACCTGTTGTATAAACATCATCAATCAGTAAAATTTTTTTATTCTTAATTAATTTTTTATAGTCTCTTCTTAATGAAAAAGCATCAATAGTATTAATAAGCCTTTCCTGAATTGATAAAGTAACCTGACTTTTTATTTTTTTGATTTTTGTTAATAGTTCTAAATATTTAATATTTTTCTTTTTTGATAATTCTTTTGATAAAATCTCAAGATGTTCTGGAATATAGGATAAAAATTTTAATGATGGAACAGCAGTTATAAAATCAAATTTTTCATCATTTAAAAGAAACATCGCTTCATCAATTAAAGATGGAATTAAAGAAAAATATTTTTTATTTTTTAAATATTCAATCAATTTTTCACCATTATTTTTATAAATTGATAGATAAAATAATTTATTATTTAATTGAGTTTTCGCCTCACCTTTCACAAAAATATTACCTTTACATTTTTTACAAATAGAACCCTCACCTTCTTTTCCACAAAATAAACATTCATTTGGAAAAATAAATGGTAATATATTAAATAGATCCATTTTTCAAAAATTTTCCTGAAATTTCATATCCCAGAATCACTCTTGAAATAAACTCCTCTTTCTTTTCTGATAATAACCTTGAAACTTCTAATCTTTTTTCAAAATTATTATTAAATACTTCTATCCAATTTTCAATATTATCTTCAGGAAGAATATAATTTTTAATATTTATCTCATCAATCAAATTTTTTACTTTAATATCATAAATAAGTCCTGTAAATGGAGTTTCAGTTAAAATAGAAAAAATAATTGAGTGATATCTTGTTCCTATTAAATATTTTGATGTTCCTATTTTTTCAATAATATCAATTGGATTTAAACTAAAGAAGTAATTTAAATTTAAAATTTTAGCAAGTTCGATCTCTTCTTTTGAAAATACAATGAATTCAAATTTTAAATCTATCTTTTCTTTTAATTTATCAATAAATTTTTTAAATTTATCTAAATCAAGTTTATTAAAATTTCTTAAAGAGATTAAAATTAAATCTTCCCTTTCTTTTTTCTGAAAATTTAATATAAATGAAGAATCAGAAGAAAGATATTTAAAATTCAAATCTGGATAAAAATCGAAAGAATATTTATCTCTAAATATAATAAGATCACATTTTTTTAAAGAGCGATAAAGTAGTTTTTTTGATATTTCTCTTTTTATCGGTCCAATTCCAATATTTAATAATATTACTTTTTTCCGTAAAATTTTCATAAAATTTATTAAAAATAAGTAATAGATTAGACTTCTAAAACTTGTAGAATCCTGTAAAATTCCGCCACCTCCAAGAATAAAATTTTTAAATTCTTTTCTTTTATTTATAATCCTTAAAAAATTGTATCTATTTATGGATTCTTCATTAAAAATCTTTTTTCCCTTATTAGTTAAAATTATAGGAGTAAATCCTTCTTTTTTTAAGAAATTTATTTCTGAAAGAAGAATTGCATCATCACCAATATTTTCAAAACCAAAATATCCACCTAAAAGAATTTTTTCCATCTTTCAATGAAAAGTTTATATAAAAATATAAAAATTTTGAATATTCTAAAAATTCTTTTTGGTTCAATAACCATCCTATATAACCACTCAAGCCCAATTTTTTGAATAAATTTTGGTGCTCTTTTTTTCTTTCCTGCCCATATATCAAGAGTTCCTCCAACACCAATACAAACACTTATATTTTTAAATTTCTCTCTGTTGTCCCATATCCATATTTCCTGTTTTTCAGAACCCATTCCAACAAGCAAAATATCAGGTTCTAATTTTTGAATTTCTTCAACAATTTTCTTTTCCTCTTCTTTATTGAAATAACCATTATATGTTAATACAATATTTAAATCTGGAAAAATCTTTTTTAAACTTTGTTTAGCATTTTCAGCAACACCCTCTTTTCCACCAATTAGAACTATTTTATATCCTTTTTCATTTGATATTTTTAAAATTTTATAAGATAGATCAATTCCTGGTATTCTTTCTGGTAATTTATTTCCAAGTATTTTTGATGCAAGTATAATTCCTATACCGTCAGGTATAACTAAATCTGCATTTTTTATAACATCAAGAAATTTTTTATTTTCAAGTGCTTTGGTCGCATTTTCAGAATTTATTGTAACAATCAAATGGAACCTTCTTTCATTTATAAAATTGATGATTTTTTCAAGTACCTCTTTTTCAGTCAATTTATCTACAGGTATTCCTAAGATGTTAACTTTTTCCAATTTTGAACCTCTCTTTAAAGACAAGTAAAATAAATTTAAAAAGTTGAACAATCCTTGGAAATCTTTTTTTTGGTTCTAAGATAAATCTGTAAAACCATTCAAGACCTAATTTTCTTATTAAGAAAGGTGCTCTTTTAAATTTTCCTGAAAAAACATCAAAACTCCCTCCAACACCCATAAATATTTTTGCATCTATTTCTTTAAAATAATCATAAATAAAATATTCCTGTTTAGGGCTACCCATTGCAACGAAAAGAATATCGATTTTTTTATTTTTTAAATCATTTAAAACCTCAAATTCATCTTTAAAAAATCCATTATGAAAACCTGCTATCTTAATTCCTTTAAATTCTTTTTCAATTCTTTCTATAACTTTATTTAGAATTTCTTCTTGTGTTCCAAGAAAATAAACAGATAATTTATTTTCATTTGAATAGTCAAGAAGTGATTCAAACATATCTATACCAGTTATCCTTTCTTTAATATGAGTTCCTAAAATTTTTGAAGCAAATATGATACCATAACCATCTGGTAGAAGAAGATCTGATTTCAATAAAATTTCTCTTAATTTTTCATCTTTAAAACTCTTGATAATTTTTTCTGGATTAATTGGAGTAATTATTGCTTTTTTACCCTCTTTTAAAAATTCTATTATTTTCTTTTTTGTATCATTAAAATTTAAATTTTCTAATCTATAACCAAAAAGCGATTCCATTTAACTTAGTTTAACAAACAAATACCAATATTTCAACATTTTCTATTAAAAAATTATATCAAATATTATATTTCATTTATGTTATAATAGTTTAAGAGTGATTAAGGAGGATAATCTTTTGGCCAATGAATTAATTGAAGCTATTGAGGAATTTGAGAAACTTAAAGGAATTCCAAAAGAGATGATTATATCTTCTCTTGAGGACGCTATTAGAATTGCATATAAAAAAAAATTCCCCAACAGTGGAGATATATTTGTTAATATAAACAAAGAAACAGGTGAAATAAAAATATTTAGAAGAGCAAGAGTTGTTGAGAATGCACAGAATGTTAAAGAGATCTCAATAAAAGATGCAAAAAATATAAAAAATAATGCACAAATTGATGAGATAATTGATGTAGAAATTTTACCTGATAAACTTGGATTTGTTGCAATGCAAGTTGCAAAACAAATTCTTGTACAAAAAATTGTCTCTTTGGAAAGAGATGTTATTTATGATGAATTTAAAGATAAAATAAATAAAGTTTTAACTGGAAGAGTTTCAAGAATAATTGGAAGTAATATTTATGTGAAACTTGAAAAAGGTGAAGGCAGAATTCCACAAGGGTTAAGAATTCCCAAAGAAGAATATTTTGTTGGAAAAGAGTTAAAAGTTTATGTTCTTGATGTTTTAAAAACCTCAAGAGGTCCAGATATAATATTATCAAGAATTGATTCTAATCTTCTTAAATATCTTCTTCAAAGAGAAATTCCAGAAATAAATGATGAGATTGTTGAAATAAAAGGAATAGTTAGAGAACCTGGAGAAAGGGCTAAAGTTTCCGTTCATTCTTATAAGAGCGATGTAGATCCTGTTGGTGCTTGTATTGGTACTAAAGGCGTCAGAATAACAAATATCTCAAAAGAACTTGCTGGAGAAAAAATAGATATTGTAAGATGGTCTGATAACCCAAAAGATTATATTAAGTATGCCTTATCTCCTGCTAAGGTGAGTAGAGTAGAACTTTTTGATAAAAGAGCAGTTGTTTATCTTCCACAAGATCAAATTCCACTTGCCATTGGTAAAGAAGGAATTAATGTGAAACTTGCCTCTAAATTAACAGGATATTCAATAGAACTAAAATGAAGAAAATTTTAAGAAGATGTATCTACTGTAAAAAGGTAGATGATAAAAAAGAATTTTTAAGAATAGTAAGATTGAAAAATAATGATATTTTAGTCGATAATGAATACAAATATTTCGGAAGAAGTGTATATATTTGTAAAAATATAAACTGTATAAATGGTGCTTTTTCAAAGAAAAAAATTGAAAAAGGTTTAAGAGTTTCAAATGTTTCTCAAGATTTAAAAGAAAAACTTAAGAATAGATTAATTGAGAGCATAGAAGAGGTGATAAATGAAGAAATATAGAGTTTTCTCATTAGCTAAAGAGATAGGAATCTCAACAACTGAACTGATAAATTATCTTAAAGATTTAGGAGTTGAAGTTAAAGGTAATTTATCAACCATTGATGAAGAAAATGCAAATGTTGTAAAAGATCTTGTTTTAAAAGATAAAGAAGAAAGAAAAAAGAGAGAAAAAGAATTAAAAGGAAATATAAAAATTGTTGAGATTTGTAAACATTTAAATATAAGTTTTAAATTTTTAAGACCATATTTATTGAAATGGGGTTTAGTTAGAGAGGAGATTAATGAAGATATTCCTTTCCCAGTTGCTGCAAGAATATGTAACTCTTTTAAAAAACCAATAACAGATATTGTGCCTCCATTACCAAAAAATTTTGTTTCAAGACCTCCAATTGTTACAGTTATGGGTCATATTGACCATGGAAAAACGACTCTTCTTGATTATATTAGAAAAACTAATGTGGCATCAAGGGAAAAAGGTGGTATAACTCAAAAAATTGGTGCAAGTGAGATTGAATTTAAAGGAAAAAAGATAATATTTATTGATACACCAGGACATGAAGCCTTCACTGAAATGAGAATAAGAGGTTCTTTTGTAACTGATATTGTTATTCTTGTTGTTGCTGCAGATGAAGGAGCAAAAGAACAAACAGTTGAGGCTCTTAACCATGCAAAAGCAGCAAATGTTCCCATTATTGTAGCAGTAAATAAAATAGATAAGGAAGGTGCAGATCCAGATAAAATCAGACAGCAGATGGCAAACTATAATTTACTTCCTGAAGAGTGGGGAGGAGAAACGATATTTGTAAATACCTCAGCAAAAACTGGAATTGGAATTAATGAACTACTTGAAAATATCATTCTAATTTCAGAAATTGAAGAGTTATCGAAATCAAATGAAAAAAGAGCAGGAGGTACTGTAATAGAAGCAAAACTCGATCCAAGAGTAGGTCCAACTGTTAATTTAGTATTACAGGCTGGAGAATTAAAATATGGTGACTGGATTATGGTTGGAGAAACATATGGAAAAGTTAGAATGTTAACTACTACTAATCAGAAACAAGTTAAAGAAGTAGTAGCAACATCCCCAGTTGAAATAATCGGTTTAAAAGATACCCCTCTACCAGGTGAAGTATTGATTGGTTATGAATCAGAAGAAATTATAAAAGAAAAAATTGAAAAGATTGAGTTAACAAGACAAGAGAAAAAGCAAGAAAAACCAGTTTCAATTGATGATCTTTTTGAAAAACTTGAAGAAGAAAAAAAATTATATTTAATTTTGAAAGCAGATACATATGGTTCGCTTGAAGCAATAAAATCAGTTATAAGTTCACTTGATACAGGAGAAATAAAAATTGAATTTGTTCATACTGGAGTTGGTGGTATCAATGAGTCCGATATACTACTTGCAACAGCCTCAAACGCAATAATTCTTGGTTTCAATACTAAGGAAAATCCTATGGTTAAAAAAATTCCAGAAAGGTCAAGAGTTAAAGTCTTTCTTTTTGATTTGATATATGAATTACAGGAATGGGTGATAAGATTTGTCAAAGGAATGGTGAAACCCGAATTTGTTGAAATTATAGTTGGTAAGGCAGAGGTTAAAAGAATTTTCAATATAGGTGGTTTAGGTCTTGTTGCTGGTTCTATAGTAAGAGAAGGAAAAATTGTAAGAGAAGCAAATGCAAGAGTATTTAGAGGAAGTAAATTGATTGGTGAGGGTAAAATTTCTTCATTAAAAAGATTCAAAGATGATGTAAGAGAAGTTCTTGAAGGATATGAATGTGGAATAAGAGTTGAAAATGTTAAAGAAATAAATGAGGGAGATATAATTGAAGTTTATGAATTAAAAGAAAAAGGTTCTTAAATGTATTTTTCTTTAATAATTTTTCAAATTGGAATACCAGGAGCAAAATCACTAAAAGATAAAAGAAAAGTTACAATTTCAGTAATAAATAAATTAAAAAACAGATTCAACATTGCTCTTGCTGAAGATAGAGATAATGAAAAAATTGAAGTTTCAAAAATCTATATTCTGACTTTAAATACAAATAGAAAAGAACTTGATTCAACAATATCAACTATGGAAAATTTTTTATCAAATTTACCTGATGCTGTACTTCTTTCTTTTGAACATGATGAAGAATTTTTAAGTAGTGAGGAATATATTTAAATATGCTTGAAAAATTTGAAATAATCAAAAATAATCCAACTGTAAAAGCATTTATTGAAAAATCAGATAAATATTTGGAGGCACTTGGATATACAGAACATGGTTTTAGGCATGTTTCACTTGTTGCTGAAATAACTGAAAATATATTAAAAAGATTAAACTATTCAGAAAAAGAGCAATTACTTGCAAAGATTGCTGCATATCTACATGATATCGGAAATTTTCTTGGAAGGGAAAATCACACCGTATCAGGTGCAATGATTGCCTACAGTGTTTTAAAAGAACTTGAATATACCCCAGAAGATATTTCATTAATAATGGAAGCAATAAGTAATCATGATGAAAAAACTGGATTTATATCAAATCCTATTACTGCTGCAGTTGTACTTGCAGATAAATCTGATGCTCATAGATCAAGGGTAAGAACAAAACCAGAATTTTTTGATATACATGATAGGGTAAATTATGCTGTTATAAAATCTTTTTTAAGAGTAAATGAAAAAAGTAAAGAGATAACCCTTGAATTAACAATTGATACTGAGATATCAAAACCAATGGAATATTTTGAGATTTTTTTATCAAGAATGGTTATGTGTAGAAATGCTTCTAAAATTTTAGATTGTGAATTTCATCTTGATATTAATGGCTCAAGGCTTCTTTAATTTTTCACATGTGTAAATTTTACAGGCTAAAGGTCTATCTTTCCATATATTACACATATCGAATTCATTTAAATAGATGCAAGAACCATCTTTCTTTCTCTTTAAAAAATATCCTGAAAAGACCTTTTTATCTTCAAAATTGAAAATAGTTTCAAAAATCATTTCATATTTTTTGCTTTTAATCTCTTCCTCTGTTAAAGGAACAAAATTCTCCTTACAACAAGGCGCATCACATAATAAACATACATCAGAAACAACTTCCTTTTTTATCTTAACTTCTTTATTTTCAATTTTTTTCATATAATAATTATAATATATGGAAGATTTACTTAAACTCTCACAAGATTTTTTGGAAAATATAAACAAATTGGATAAGTTAGATAAAGTGATAATTTTAACCCATGTTGATTCAGATGGAGTATCATCTGGTGCTTTATTATATAAAGTTTTAATCAATAAAGGTTATAAAAATATAGATATTATTTATCCTGGTAAGGGGGAAAATGGTTATTCTGATAGAATTAAAAATATTATAAATACTAAAAAACCTGATGTAATATTTTTTATGGATTTAGGTTCATATCATACTAATTTTAATAATATTAAAAAAATCATTTTAATCGATCATCACAAACCAGAAGGAGTTCCTAATAATGGAGTACTTTTTACTTCATTTCCACCACCTCCTTATATTTCTACATCATATCTTACATATTTATTGTTAAATTCAATTAATTTTAATCCAAAAGATTATCTTGGATTGATAGGTGAAGTTGGAGATTATGGATTATATGTTGATGCTCCACTATTTAAAGAACTTTTAAAAAAATATAATAAGAAAGAAATTTCACTTATTTCATCTCTTGTAAATTCTGCAAGAAGGGTAAAGGAATTTGATATAGATACATCTTTAAAATATCTTATCTCATCAGAAAATTTTGAAGATTTAATAAAAGATTCAGAATTTAAGAAAAAACTTCTATATTATAAAGAAGTCATTAAACAAGATATTGATAAATGGAAAAAAACAAAACCTAAATTTATTAATAATATTGCAATTATTGAAATAGAATCACCAAATTTGATACATCCAATTATTGCTCAAATTTGGAGAAATGTTCTTGAAAAATATATTATTATTTGTGCAAATTTCGGATATATTGAAAATAAAGTTTCTTTTTCCTTAAGAACATCACTTGATATATCTTTACTTTCTTTTTTAAGAAAATATTTGAAACCAAGTATTGAAGAAGATCTTGGTTTTGGTCATGAGAGAGCAACGGGTGGAATTATTGATACTGAGAAATGGTTTGATTTGATAAAAAAAATTGAAAATGATAATATAGAAAATAATGAAACTCGAAATTAGAAAAGATTTAAGAGGAATATATAATTATTTATTAAGTGAAAAGATAGATAATTATCTATTATCTAAAGAATTTAAAGAGTTCTGTGATAAAAATATTGAAATTAAAGATATATGGAAAGAAAGTGAAAATTATTCAAATAATATGAGTTTTTTATTATATTCATTCAGGGGTAAAGGAGAACTTATAGATATTTCTTTTGGAATTTTTCTTGAAAAATTATTATCTTTAGGTAAAGAAAAATTTTTAGAATTTATTTTAAATATTACTAAAGATTTCTTTAACTCCAAAAATAAAGAGGTAAATTTAACTGATATTCATAAAAATTTTAAAAGTTTAAATTACACATACGAAGAAATTGTTGAATGTTATAATAAATTGTGATAATATAATACCTTGAATTTATATCATTTTTCTGATATAAATTATTAGTTTTAAAATGAATTTTCTTTAGGAGGTAGAAGGTGTTAGCTATTGTAGAAGTTGGTGGAAAACAATATTTAGTTAAAGAAGGAGATTCGCTTAGAGTAGAAAAAATAAAAGGAGATATTGGCAGCGAATTTATTATAAATAATGTTCTTTTTATAAAAAATGACGGAGATTTTAATTTAGGTAAACCATACTTAAAAGACGCAAAGGTATTATGTAGGATATCCAATCAGATAAAAGAGAAAAAGATTAAAGTTTTCTTTTATCATGCAAAAACTACTCATAAAAGAATGCTTGGACATAGACAACCAAAAACAGTATTGAAGGTTGAAAAGATCGAAGTAGGAGGTTAATATGGCTCACAAAAAAAGTGGTGGTAAAGGTAAGAACGGAAGAGATTCAAATCCTAAATATTTGGGAGTAAAAACTTATGAAGGAGAATTTGTTAAACCTGGTTATATTATCATAAGACAGAGAGGAACAAAAATTCATCCCGGGATCAATACATCTATGGGTAATGATTATACAATATTTTCTCTAACTGAAGGTTATATAAAATTTGAAAAACATAGAGGAAAAAAAAGAGTAAGTGTATATCCTCAAAAACTACAATAAAAAATATTCGTTTGATTTAGCTGAAATTTACTGCAAAGCAGGGGATGGAGGAGATGGAGTTATAGCATTTAGAAGAGAAAAATATGTACCTATGGGTGGCCCATCAGGTGGTGATGGTGGTAAAGGTGGAGATATAATTTTAAAAGTTAACAAAAACTTAAACACCTTATCTAAATTTAAATACAATAACATTTTCAAAGCAGAAGATGGTAAAAATGGCGAGGGAGATAATAGAAAAGGAAAAGATGGTAAAGATTTATATATAGAAGTTCCTCCAGGAATTCTTGTTTGGGATTTAGATACTCAAGAATTATTATGTGATTTAACTGAAGATAAAGAGGAATTTATTCTCTGTAAGGGTGGTAAAGGGGGAAAAGGCAATAGTAGTTTTAAAACATCAACTGATAGAGCACCAAGAATAAGAGAACTTGGAGAAAAGGGTGAAGAAAAAAAAGTTATTCTTGAATTAAGAATTATTGGTGACGGTGCTCTTGTAGGATATCCAAATGCAGGCAAATCAACGATTTTATCAAAAATAAGTAATGCAAAACCAAGAATAGAATCATATCCATTCACAACTTTAACACCTGTAATTGGTGAGGTTAGAATAGATGATAAAAAAAGCATAACAATTGTTGATATACCAGGTATTATTGATGGTGCATCACAAGGAAAAGGATTAGGACTTGAATTTTTAAGACATATTCAAAGAACTTATTTTCTAATTTTTGTTATAGACATTTCAATTGAAGCAGAGCCAGCATTAAAACAATTTGAAAGTTTGATTAACGAGATAATGAATTATGATAAAGAGATTTTAAATAAATATTATTTTGTTATTTTAAATAAAATAGATTTAAAAACTCAGGATATAAATAAAATAGAAAATTATTTTAAAGAAAAAAATATAGAATTTATAAAAATTTCTGCTTTAGAAAATATCAATATTGATAAACTAATTGAAAAATTAAAAAAAGTCGAAATTAAAAGAGAAATTTCTAAAATACAGGTTTCAAAAAAATATAAAATTGAAGAGAAAAAAATAGATAACATAATAATTAAAAAAGAAGGAAATAAATTTATTATTGAAAATGAAAAACTTGGAAGATTGATAAAAGGTCTTGATCTTAATTCAAATTATGGAATTGAAAAACTTCAATCAATATCAAAAGAATATAATATTGAAAAATTGTTAAGAGAAAAGGGTATAAAAAATGGTGATATAGTTATAATTGAAGGAGTTGAATTTAAATATTATGAATAAAGAATCTATAGGAATAATGGGTGGGTCTTTTAATCCAATACATATAGGGCATCTCATGATTGCAGAGGAGGCAAGAGTTAAATTTTCCTTATCAAAAGTAATTTTTGTTCCTGTTGGAATACCTGGATATAGAAAAAGAATAAAACTTCTTGATTCTGAAAGGAGATTTGTTATGACACTTCTCGCAACTACTTCAAATCCACACTTTTTTGTTTCACGAATAGAAATAGATAGAAAAGGGAAATGTTATACATATGATACTATAAAAGAATTAAGAGAAATTTATCCAGAAGATAAATATAATTTATTTTTTATTACTGGAGCTGATGCTGTGTTAAGTATACTTACATGGAAAAATCCAAAAGAATTACTTTCAATGTGTTATTTTATTGCTGCTACAAGACCTGGTTATAGTTTGAAAATATTGAATGATAAATTGAAGAAAATATGCTTGGATTGTGAAACAAGGGTTTTTCCAATACAGGTGCCTGAACTTTCCATCTCATCGACAATGATAAGAGAAAGAATTAAAAAGAATGAACCAATAAAATATTTAGTTCCTAAGGAGGTGGAAGATTATATTTATAAAAATAATCTTTATAAAGAAGACGATCCATGGGAAGAACGAAACAAAATAGAATATTAAAAATAATATATGAATCGATAAAAGAAAAAAAGGGTGAAGAAATTTTATGTCTTGATGTAAGAAAAAATACATATCTTTTTGATTATCTTTTTATCTGCTCAGTTGATAGTAATATTCAAGCAAAAGCAGTTGTTGATAATATATACGTAAAAATGAAAAAGGAATTTAAAAGAACACCTCAAAGTGTAGATGGAGAAGAAAAAGGAGCCTGGGTTGTTATGGATTATGGCGATATTGTAATTCATATTTTCAATGCTATTAAAAGAATGTTTTATAATCTTGAAAATATATGGATAGATTCAAAAGTAATAGATTTAGAAGATTAAGTTATTTTATATTAATATCAATAATAATTTTCTTATTTTTTTCCTGTTCGAATTATAAAAAAGTTAAAATAGAAGTTGTTGATACAAATAACAATAAATTAAAAGATTTTGAAATCTCAATTGTTGGATATTTAGATAAAAAAATTGAAGATAATGAAGATTTAATATTAAATTTAAAGAAACAAGAATATATATTTCGAGTTTTAAAAGATAACTACTTTCCATATGAAAAAATATTTAATATAAATGAAATAAATGACATAGTTATAAAAATTGAAAGTATTGACGAAGGTATTGATAAGATAAATGAAAAATTAACATATGAATTAAAAAATTTAAAAAATTTTTATATAGATTTTTCAGGTAAAGTTGACAATTCTGATATCAGTTTCACTTCTTTTTTTGATTTAAATAAAAATACAATAAGAGTTAATTCTAAATACTTGAATAAAGAAGTCTTAATAAATAAAATTGATTCGAGATATCTTTATAATGATACTGACTTACCTGAAGAAACACAAAAATATTTTGCTGAAATAGTAAAAATAATACAAGATTCAGTAATTTTTATTAAAGATTTACCAATAGATATAGAAAATAAAAAATATAGATCATCTGATGGTTATATAATAATTGAATTTGAAAGTAAGAATGTTAATTTAGAAATAACTGGTTATATTATTTTGGATGGTTTTAATTTAGAGTTTAAAAATGAATCTATTGATATAAAAACAATAGATGAAATGAAAAGAGAAAGTGAAATATATTTAAATATATATGTGAAATAAAAATTATTAATTTATTAATTATCAAGAAAAGAATTTTAATAGACTAATTAGAAAATATGATATATTATCATAATAAAAATATTAAAATTATTGACCCTATTTGTATTAGATGTTAAAATATACTCTGGAGGTTTTATATGAGAGAATATGGAACAATTAAGATAAAAAGAGGACTCGCACAGATGTTGAAAGGTGGAGTGATTATGGATGTCACAAATGAAGAACAGGCACAAATTGCTGAAGAGGCTGGTGCAGTTGCAGTTATGGCTCTTGAGAGAGTTCCTGCAGATATAAGAAAAGAGGGTGGAGTTGCAAGAATGGCTGATCCAATTATTATTGAAAAAATAAAGAAAAAAGTAACTATACCAGTAATGGCAAAAGTAAGAATTGGTCATTTTGTTGAGGCTCAAATCTTAGAAGCAATGGAAGTTGATTTTATTGACGAAAGTGAAGTTTTAACTCCTGCAGATGAAGAACATCACATAGATAAATGGAAATTTAAAGTTCCATTTGTTTGTGGTGCAAGAGATCTCGGAGAAGCATTGAGAAGAATCAATGAAGGTGCAAGTATGATAAGAACAAAAGGAGAAGCAGGCACTGGAAATGTTGTTGAAGCAGTAAGACATATGAGAAAAATTATGGATGAAATTAGAAAAATAGTATCAATGAGTGATGATGAATTATATAACGAAGCAAAAAATATTGATGCACCTTATGAACTTGTTCTTGAAGTTAAAAATCTCGGAAAATTACCTGTTGTAAATTTTGCAGCAGGTGGAATAGCAACTCCAGCAGATGCTGCATTGATGATGCAACTTGGTGCAGATGGTGTTTTTGTTGGTTCAGGAATTTTTAAATCAAAAAATCCAGAAAAAAGAGCAAAAGCGATAGTTGATGCAGTAACATATTTTAATGACCCTAAAATTTTATTTGAAATTTCTAAAGATCTTGGAGAACCTATGCAAGGATTAGATATAAAAACTTTATCAGAAGAAGAAAAACTTCAGATGAGAGGGAATTAATGGTAGTTGGAGTTTTATCTTTACAAGGAGCATTCATTGAACATATAAATATGCTAAATAAAATATCTGGAGTAAAACCTATTCAAATAAAGAAAAAAGAAGACCTTGAAAAAATAGATGGCCTAATAATACCAGGTGGTGAATCAACAACAATAGGAAGACTTCTTGAAAGACATGAACTTTTAACACCATTAAGAAAAATGATTTTTGAAGGATTCCCTGTTTTTGGTACTTGTGCTGGTTTTATTTTATTATCAAAAAAAATTGAAAATAATAATGAGCAACCAATACTTGGAATTCTTGACGTTACTATCAAAAGAAATGCATTTGGAACTCAAATTAATAGTATGGAGATTGATTTAAAAATTAAAGATTTTGAAATTCCGTATAAGGCAGTATTCATAAGGGCTCCTGTTGTTAAAAAATTAGGAAATGGAGTTGAAGTACTCGCTGAAGTTGATGAAGGACCTGTGTTTATTAGACAGGGTAATATTCTTGGTGCTTCTTTTCATCCTGAGTTAACTGATGATATAAGAATTCATCAAATGTTTATTGATATAATTAATAAAAGGAGGTAATTTATGTCAGGACATTCAAAATGGCATAATATACAAGCAAAAAAATCTGTATTAGATAAGAAAAGAGGTAAAATATTTTCGAAATTAATAAGGGAAATCACAATTGCCGCAAGACAAGGTGGTGGAGACCCAGAAACCAATCCAAGATTAAGACTTGCAGTAGATAAAGCAAGAGAAGCTAACATGCCATCTGATAATATCAAGAAAGCAATACAGAGAGGTTTAGGAGAGTTAGAAGGAGAAAAATTTGAAGAAATTGTCTATGAAGGATATGGTCCAGGCAGTGTTGCATTATATGTTGAAGTAACTACTGATAATAAGAACAGAACTACTTCAGAAATTAGAAAAATTTTCTCAGAACATGGTGGAAATTTAGGAGAAACAGGTTGTGTTTCTTGGATGTTTGAAAAGAAAGGCGAAATTAAAATAGAACCTGCCTCATTAAGTGATGATGAAGTATTATTAATTGCAGCGGATGCTGGTGCAGAAGATATAAAAAGAGATGGAAGCGATCTTTTTGTTTATACTTCTCCTATTGATTTATTCAAAGTTAAAACTAAACTCGAAGAGAAAGGTATTAAAATTATATCTTCAGAATTTACAATGATTCCAAAAAATAGTGTTAAAGTTGAAGGAGATAAAGCAGAACAATTATTAAAACTCATTAATGACTTGGATGATCATGATGATGTTCAGAAAGTTTATGCTAATTTTGAAATATCAGACGAAGAGATGGAAAGAATAGCATTATCTATAAAATAATGCATGTTTTTGGAATTGACCCTGGACTCTCTAACCTTGGTTATGCAATTTTAAAATACAATAAAAATATAGAACTAATAGATTATGGTCTTATTGAAACTTCAAAAGAAAATATTGAAGGTGAAAGATTAAACATAATTTTTTTAGAACTTGATAAATTATATAAAAAATATAAACCAGAAATTACAGTAATTGAAAAGTTGTTTTTTAAAAAAAATGTAAAAACAGCAATAAAGATTGGAGAAGTTAGAGGAGTGATAATTTTACTATCATATATAAATAAATCTGAATTATTTGAACTTTCACCATCAAGTGTAAAAATAAATTTTACAGGATATGGTAAATCAAATAAAGAAAATATGAGAAAGATGACTAAAATTCTTTATAACATTGATTTAAATGAAGATGATACTGTTGATGCAATAGCGCTTGCAACTTCTTTTATTAATTTAAATTCTCTAACTATAAAAAGTGATAGCCTATCTTAATGGTAAAGTTATAAAGAAAACTTTAGATTATGTAATTTTTTTAACCAATTCTGGAATAGGTTTTAAAATTATAACACCATACCCTGAAAATATTGATAAAGAAGTATATATATACCAAATTATTTCTGAAAAAGAGAATACACTTTATGGATTTATAAGTTTTGAAGAGGTTGAATTTTTTGAAAAATTACTAAAGATACCACAGGTTGGTCCAAAATCAATATTGCAAATTTTAAGAACATACAATTTAGACGAGATTAATAAAAAAATATCAAAAGGTGAAATGCTACTTGTAAAGGGAGTGAGAAAAAAAGTTTTAGATGATATTTGTGAATTTTTATCAAAAGAAAAAGAAGAGATAAGAATAGGTGATGACAAGACAAAAGATTTGATTAAAATATTAGTTTCATTGGGTTTTGAAAAGGAAGATATTTTTGAAGCACTAAAAAAAGTAAAAGTTGATGATGATATTTGTCTTGAGGATTATGTGAAAAAAGTTCTAAAGGTACTCAAAAATGAGTGAAGATTTAAAAGATTTTAAATTAAGACCAGAATCTATATTTGAATATATAGGACAAGAAAAAGTCATAGAAAATTTAAAAGTTTTTCTTGATGCTGCAAAAAAAAGAGATGAAGCACTTGATCATATACTTCTTTATGGGCCACCCGGAATAGGCAAAACGACTCTTGCTTATGTTATAGCAAAAGAGATGAATAAGGAATTAAAGCAGATAACAGGACCTTCATTAGAAAAACCAGGAGATGTTGCTGCAATTCTAACATCTCTAAATAGAGGTTCAATATTTTTTATTGATGAGATACATAGAATTCCTCATAGTGTCGAGGAAACCCTTTATCCTGCAATGGAGGATTTTAAATTACACATTGTCTACGGAAAAGGACCATCTGCAAAAACTTTAACTATAAATCTTGAACCATTTACATTAATAGGTTCAACAACGAGAGCAGGAATGTTAACATCACCTTTAAGAGAAAGATTTGGAATTGTTTTCAAACTTGATTTTTATGATGTAAATTCTTTAATCAAAATTATTTATAGAGCATCAAAATATATGAAAGTAGATATCGATGAAGAATGTGCAAAAGAAATTGCTAAAAGATCAAGAGGCACTCCAAGAGTAGCAATTAGAATTTTAAAAAGAGTTAGAGATTTTTCAGAAATAAAAAATAAAGGAAAAATTGATTCAGAAATTTTAAAAGAAACATTTAAATCTCTTGGTATAGATGAATATGGTTTAAATAGAGAAGATAGAAAACTTGTTAGAATTCTAATCGATAAATTCAATGGAGGTCCAACTGGGATTGATACTCTCTCTGCAATTCTTGATGAGGATAAAGATACTATTGAAGATATTTATGAGCCATATCTTCTTCAAATCAATTTCATTGAGAGAACTCCGAGAGGTAGAATAGCAACAGAAAATGCATATAAATACCTCGAAATGAAAAAAAGAAAACTCTTTTAATTATGGATAAACTTTTTCTTCATGTATGTTGTGCTCCATGTTCGATCCTTGTTATTGATTATTTTAAAGATAAATTTGATCTTTTTATGTTTTTTTACAATCCAAATATCCATCCATATAAAGAGTATGAGCAAAGATTAAAAAGTTTCAAAGATTATATGAATAGTTTAAATTTTGAATATTTAATTGGTGAATATGATTATAAAGATTATTTTTCTAATATAAATCAAAATATTGAAAATCGTTGCGTTTTTTGTTATCAGTTAAGATTGAATGAAACAGCAAGAAAAGCAAAAGAAATGAAAATAAATTTTTTTAGTACTACTATGATTTATTCTATTTATCAGAAACATGATTTAATAAAAAAAATTGGTGAAATTATTGGAAAAGAGTATGGTTTAAATTTTGTTTATTATGATTTAAGGGATAAGTATTTTGTGGGTAAAAAGAAAGCAATTGAACTTGATTTATATAGACAAAAATATTGTGGTTGTGTATTTTCTGAAATTGAAAGGTATAATAAAAAAAGATGATTAAAGATTTTGCAAGAATAATAATAATTTTTGGAATAGTTCTTATATTAATAGGAATAGTCTTTTATTTTATAGATAAATTACCATTTTTTAAATTGCCAGGCGATATTGTAATAAAAAGAAAAAATCTTACAATATATATTCCTTTAGCAACAATGATCATTATTTCTATAATATTAACCATAATTCTTAATTTAATATTCAGGAAATGAGAAAAGTCTTTTTAATAATTTTGATACCTTTATTATTAATTTTTAGTTTTTCAATAATAATTGGCTTTTCAAAAAATTATTATCTTTATGAATTTAATAGAATAAAACCAGAATTAAAATTAAATGTTGATCCAAAATTTATAAGATATGCTGCTCAAGTTATTCCAGAGTATTTATCTGGAAAAAGAGATAATCTTGATATTCCTGGTTTTAAAAATTTCTTTAATGAAAAAGAGACGAAGCATATGGAAGATGTCAGAAATATTTTTAAATATGTAATTTTATTAACAATTTTTATAGGAATAATAATTTTTTTATTGATAAATAAAAAAGATCTTCCAAATATTTTTATTTTTTCATTTATACCAATTATTTTATTTTTGATTTTATATTTATTCATTCCATTTGATGAACTATTTACAAATTTTCATCTTATTTTATTTAAGAATGATTTATGGCTATTAGATCCAAATATTGATAGATTGATAGTTCTTTTGCCTGAGGATTTTTTTATAAGAGCTTTACAAAGAATTTTAATTTTTACCTCTGTAGCTTTAATTTTCCTTTATTCTATTTTTAAAATACTTGAGGTTAATTTTGAAAAAAGAGATAAATGATTTTTATGATTTCATAAAATCTCAAGATTTAGATTTTAAAAATATAACAAGAAATGATATAAGAGGTTTTCTTTTAAAATTGAGAGATAAAAATTTAACAAAAAAAACTATATCAAGGAAAATATCAGGTGTTAGAAGTTTTTATAGATTTTTACTGAAAGAGGGCTATATAAATAAAAATCCACTTTTAACTTTGGAGTTACCAAGAGTCGAAAAAAAACTACCTACTTTTTTAACAGAAGAGGAAGTTTTTAAATTGATAAATTCACCAAATAAAAATACCATTCTTGGTTTAAGGGATAATTTAATTTTAAAAATGTTATATTCAACAGGAATGAGAGTTTCTGAACTTGTAAGTTTGAGAATTTCTGAATTGAATCTTGAAAAAGGAGAAGTGATAATAAAAGGTAAAGGTAATAAAGAGAGAGTAGTTTTTTTAACTGAAGATATATTAAATGATATAAAATTTTATATCCAAAAAAGAAGAAAAAATTCTAATTTTCTATTTTTAAATAGAAAGGGTAAATTGTTAACAGATAAAGGAGTTAGGCTTCTTGTTGAAAAATACGCAAAAAAAGTTATTCCATATAAAAATGTAACTCCTCATACTTTAAGACACACTTTTGCCACACATTTACTTACAAATGGAGCTGATTTAAGAAGTGTTCAGGAACTTTTAGGCCATACAAAACTTTCAACAACTCAAATATACACTCATCTTACAAGAGAAAATTTGAAAAAGGTTTATGAAAATTTTCATCCACACTCAAAGAAAAATGAGAATAATGACTAAATATATCTTATCTCTTCCTTTTTAAACAAAATTTCACCAATTTTATCTTTCAAAATATTAATATTAATTTTTTTTAGAGCAGATATTAATAAACAATCTTTATCATCATTAACAATTCTTTCTATCTGATAATTATTTAATAAATCCATTTTATTATAAACATTTATAATTTTTATATCTTTATCAAGTATTTCATTTAAAATTTCTCTAACAGTGTTCATATGTTTTTTATATGAATTAGAGGAAGCATCAATAAGATGAATAATCAGGTCAGAATAGTTTATTTCTTCAAGAGTAGATTTGAATGAAGATATAAGTATGGGTGGTAATTTTTGAATAAAACCAACAGTATCAACAATTAAAATTTCCTTTTCATATTTATTTATATAAGATTTACGAACAAGTGTATCTAAGGTAGCAAAAAGCATATCTTCTGTGTATGTTTCTTCTGGAGTTAATGCATTGAAAAGTGTACTTTTACCTGAGTTAGTATATCCTACAATAGACACAACAGGAATTTTATTTTTCTCTCTTAATTTTCTTCTTACTTCTCTTCTTTTTGCTATTTTTCTTAGTTCCTTTTGAAGGGAATTGATTTTTTTCTCAATATTTCTTCTCTTCAGTTCAATAAGTTTTTCACCTCTTCCTGCTCTTATTCCAGTGATACCCATTTGTTGATCTAAACTCTTTCCCATTCCAATAATTGCGGGAAGTTCTGTTTTTAATCTTGCAAGTTCAACCTGAATTTTTGCTTCATTTGTTTTTGCTCTTTTTTCAAAAATTTCAATAATAAGGTGTGGTCTATCGAGTATAAATAGATTTGAAAAATCTGATATGTTTTTTATTTGAGAATAAGAAAGGGTTTCATCGAATATTAAATATTTTGCATTAGAACTTCTTGAATATGCTACAATCTCCTCAAGTGAACCTTTGCCAATATAAAATTTTGGATTTATTTCTCTTATTCTTTTTAATATTTTTTTTATTACTATAAATCCAAGAGTTTTGGCAAGTAATTCAAGTTCATCTAAGGTTTCTTCTGGGAAATATTCGCTATTTTTTTCTCCTATAAAACCTATCAATATTGCTTTGTTATTGAAATATTTTAGATTATCCATAAAAATAAATTTACCATTTGGTATATAATTGGGCTTAATAATTTATTTATCACTCCAAAAAAAAGTAAAATTATTAAAATTAATGATCCATAAATATCTATTTTTTGATTTTTGAGTATGTCCTGTGGATATTTAAATATTAAACTGAACAATATTTTTGAACCATCAAGAGGTGGAATTGGTATAAGATTGAAAATAGCAAGTACAATATTAATAATCACACCATATTGAACAAATACATTTAAATATGATATTGACAATCTTGGAGATGGAAAGATAAGGAATCTAAAGATTAAGCCAAAAATAAAAGCAAGAACTATATTTGCTAATGGACCTGCAATAGAAGTAATTATTAAATCTCTTCTAATT
Source organism: Caldisericota bacterium (assembly GCA_039793425.1). GTDB lineage: Bacteria > Caldisericota > Caldisericia > B22-G15 > B22-G15 > JAAYUH01. Next base: position 2,243 of record JBAMLT010000176.1, on the reverse strand, counting down.
TTTTTAAATCTATAAAAGTTTATTGGAACAGGTTTTGCCCATCCAAAAGTGACTCTAAAGTTTGAAGTTATAAGCAGCATTATTGGTAAGAGGATTGTTCCAAAAAGGTCGATATGTTTCAATGGATCAAGAGTTAATCTTCCATACTCTTTTGGTGTATCATCTCCAAGTTTGTATGCTGCATATCCATGAAAAAATTCATGAAAAATTATTGCTATGATAATTGCTGGAAACATAAATAAAATTTTTAAGATATTATCTAACAACATAATTTTTACCTTCCTTTCCAAAATTTTCTATCACAAATTTTAATTCATCTTCTAAAGTATGAAGATTTCCATTTATAACTTCTTCTTTAACCTTTTCAAATATATATTTAAAGTCTCTTGATGGTTTTAATCCTATTGATATTAAGTCTTTTCCTTTTAATTTAATTTTAATATCTGATAATTTAAAAATAAATTCTTTTATTTTCAATTTTTCCTTACTTTCTGATTTATATAATAAATATATCAATTCCTCAAGATTTAAATTTTTTAGTAAATTATAAATATCATATCTTGATGTACATTTTTTTAATTCCTCAATTTTATTAAAATAATAAGATTCATTATTAATAAAATCTCTCTTTAAATTCCATCTTTCTATAATTTCTTTTCTATTATAATCGTTAAGTTCACTTATCAACATAAAAAACAAAATTAATTCTAATTCATAATCCTTTTTATTTTCATCAAGTTCTGAACTTATACTCAAAGCAAATTCAATTTTTTTAATTGTTTCATCATTAAGCATTAGTTTTCTATGTATCAGTTTTAACCCACCAAGGTTTTTCAATAATTTTAATCCCTTAAGAGCAATTTTCTTATCTTTTAGAATCAAAAAAAGTTCTTCTTTTATTCTTGTGTTTTTAGCATCAGTAAAAAGACCAGTTTTAATAGTATTTTTTATTAAATGCTTTGTTTCTTTTTCAATTCTAAAATTCAATTTAGCCGAATATCTAACTGCTCTTAAAATTCTTGTTGGATCATCAATAAAACTTAAATTATGCAAAACTCTGATTTTTTTCTCTTTTAAATCTTTGAAGCCATTAAGTAGATCAATTAAATTACCAAAACTATTTTTATTTATGCTTATAGCAAGAGTATTTATTGTGAAATCTCTTCTTAATAAATCATCTCTAATATTTCCACCCATTTCCACTCGAGGTAGTGATGCTGGCTCTTTATAATATTCTCTTCTTGATGATGCAATATCAATTCTTAAATCATCAATATTCAATGTTGCTGTTTTAAAATCAGGATAAATATGCATATTTATTTTAAAAATTTTTTTTAGTTCTTGAGCAAACATGATTGAATCGCCTTCAATTACAATATCTATATCTTTTGTTTGTTTATTTAAAAAAATATCCCTAACAAATCCACCAACAAGATATGCATTAATTTTCATTTTATCTGCAACTTTTCCAATCTTTCTTATTAAGGATAAAGTTTTGATTGATAGGTTCTTTTTAAGTATTTTATTTATTTTTGAAGGTTCAATTTTATAGTATCCCGATTTTTCACTTTTTAAATATATACCTCTTAAAATATCACTCCTTGTGATTATTCCAATGACCTTTCCTTTAACAACAACAGGTATCCTTCCAATATTTTTTTCAACCATTATTTTTTCTATCTCTTCTAATGAAGTATCAGGCGTAACAAAAATAAATTTCTCAATCATAAAATCCTTTACTTTAAAATTAGTCAACCCTAAAAGTTCAACCTTTGAAATTTCAGACCTTGTTATTATTCCAATTATCTTTCCATTTTTTGTAACTGGAAGTCCTGAAAAATTGTATCTTAACATGATATTTTTTGCTTCTTCAAGAGTATTATCAATATCTATTGTTTTCACTGGATAACTCATTATATCTTTCGCATAAATTTTTATCTTTATATTATTTTTTATTAATTTGGTAAGTTTATCATATATTTTTGCTCCCTTTATAGTGTTAAAATTTGCAGATGCGGCTGTTTTATGTCCCCCACCACCAAAATATGAAAGAATCTTTTTAACATTTATATCTTCAGTTCTACTTCTCCCAATTATTATTGTTTTTTTATTTAAAATTAAAATTGAAAAAGTTGCTTCAAGATCAAAAAGTTCAAGTATCTTATGAACTAAAAAACCAACTCCTTCTGTGTATTCTGAAATTTTAACATTAGAAATTCCAATTTTATAACCATTAATCTCAA
>JBAMLT010000175.1:15805-33683 GCA_039793425.1 Caldisericota bacterium | reverse complement strand
TGAATAATTTATTATCATCAATATTTATTTCTTTAGAAAATTTTATCAATTCTATAAATTCATCAATTGTATTAGCTACAAATACATAAGGGTAATTTTTTAAATGATTTATACCATAGACAATTACAGGTTTTTTCATATACAAATATTCATAAACCTTTAATGGATCTGAATTCTCTGAAAGTATTGATTTTTTAAAAGGAATAATAGCAACATCCCATTTCTTAACATAATAATATAAAAATTCTCTTTTAACTTTACCTATATAATTAATATTTTTTGGTAATTTTAAACCCTCAGGCATTCCATATCCAATTATTTCAAAAAACCAATTTGGATATCTTTCAGCAATTTCAATGATTAAATTCCAATTAAACCATGAATTAGTTAAATTACCAAAATAACCTATACATATTTCATAATTTTTAAGAACATTTTTTAAATTTTTAATTTCAAATGTTTTAATATTTAACAAATCTGGATCAAATCCATTAGGAACAATAAATGGTTTATAATCTTTAAATTTATTTTTTAAACCTCTGGAAACCGAAATTATTAAGTCAGAATTTTTACAAACGAAATTTTCAATAGATTTTTGATAACATTTAGCCTCATTTGTTTTATAAAATTCTTCCCAATCATCTTTTATATCATATATTACAGCAAAATTATATACCTTTGATATAGGAATTATATCTAAAGATTCTTTACACGGAAATTCTAAAATTATAATTTTCTTAGAGATAAAATAGAAAGATTCTAAAATTTCATTAATATTTTTCATAAAAATTCTTAAAGGTAATAAATATATTTCATCATTAATGAAACCCATTTCATTTTCTTCTTTATTATTCCAAGTAAAATATACGAATAAAACAAAATAGCCTTTTTTATAAAAATTTATTGCAATATTGGTATTTCTATTTCCTGAATAACTATTAAATTTTACACCAGATATTATTATTAAAATTTTATTTTTTCTTTTTGCAATTTCTAAAGTTTTGATTAACAGATCTTTGTATTTTTGATTATTTATAAAGTTTATTATTTTATCAAATAATTTTATAAAGACTTTTTTAAAAAATACAAATATACCTTCTTCATTTATAATTTTAAGTGAAACTATAAATTTTCTTTTTAAAAAATTTATAAGTTTTTTCATATCACTATTTTTAAAGCTCCTTTAGAAGTACCAATTATTTGAAAATGAAAATTAGGATGTAAATTTCTCCATGTTCTTATTATATTTGTTTCTTCTTCTCTATTAGCATCATCTAAAAAAATAACACAATTATCATTTAATTTATTAATTAATATTGGCAAAGCTGGAAATCTTGACATTTCTTGAATATGAGCAGGAGGACCATCTATGAGCAAAATATCAATTTTATCTATTTTATTTATAAAATCTATATTATACCATAGCCATTTATTTCCGTTTATCTCCGTTTCTTCTAATGGAGAATAAATTAAATCACATATATCATTTAAGTTATTAATATCTAATAGTCTTTTAGTTTTTTCATAAAAAAATTTATCATGTTCTATTGAATAAAGTTTTCCTTTATTTATTTTTTTTAAAATATAAGATATTATAATAGTTGAAAGTCCAGATCCTAATTCTAAAATAGTAATATTATTTGAATTTTTAGAATAAATTTCATCAATAATGATTTTCAATAAATCACCATCAATAGACCATTGAGAAAAAATTGGTGGTATATTTAAATTTAAACTATATGTAAATATTTCCCCAGAAAGTTTATTTAATTCTAAATTAAATTTATCTATCATTTCTTTATTTTTAAAAGTTAATAAATTATCAATATATTTTAAAACTCTTCTATAAATTTGAAGAATAAAGAAAATAATAAAAATAAAGCAAAAATTTAAAAACAATAATTCATTAAAACTAAGGGTTTTCCTTAAAAGTATAGCTATACATAAAAAAAGAAAAAAAGTAATTATTAAAAAAATTATATCTATTAATTTTAAGTTTCTACTTTTAAATAACATTCAATAATACCTCTAGCGATATCATATTTTTTAATTTCTCCACTTTCTAACCATATAGCCTTTTCACATATATCCTCAATTGCATTCATATTATGAGAAACTAAAACTAATATAGCATTTTTTTCTTTAAATTCATGAATTTTTTTAATACATTTCTTTCTAAACTCTTCATCTCCAACTGCAAATACCTCATCTAAAAGAATTATATCTGGATTTATTGCAGTTGCAACTGAAAAGCCTAATCGTAAAATCATACCTGAAGAATAAGTTCTTAAGGGTGAGTTTATAAAATCTTTTAATCCTGAAAATTCTACTATCTCATCATATTTTTTTTCAATTTCTTTTCTTGTCATTCCAAGAAGCAAGCCATTTAAAAATATATTTTCTCTTCCTGTAAGTTCCATATCAAAACCTGCACCAAGTTCAATAATTGGCATAATTTTACCTTTAACATAAACTTTTCCTGATGTTGGTTTATAAATTCCTGCAATAACTCTGAGTAAAGTTGTTTTTCCTGCACCATTTCTTCCTATTATTCCAATACTTTCACCTTTTTTAATGTTAAGATTAATATCTTTTAAAGCATAAAAATCTGAATATGAAACTTTTCTTGTTATTAATTTTACAGTAAATTCCTTTATAGATGGTGATCTTTCTTTTTGTAACTTAAATTTTAAAGAAACATTTTCAAGATTAATTATCGTTTCTAAACTCATAATAAATACATCACCTTATTTTCATTTATCCTAAAAAACCATAGACCAAAAAGAAAAATAGAAAATGAAAAAATAAATGAAATGGAAAGAGTGTTTAATGAAGGGAATTCTCCTAAATAAATTACTTCTCTCAAACTTAAAATGATATGATACATAGGATTAATCTGTAAAAATATTTTATACTTATCTGGAACTATTGATGGAGGATAAAAAATCGGAGTTAAATAAATCCATGCAAGTAAAATTATCTGGTAAATATAACTTATATCTGTAAAATATGCAGAAAGAATAGATAAAATTAGAGATAAGCCAATTGTAAATAATAAGAGTGAAAGAATTGGAATAGGTAGAAGAATGAAACTCAATTTTGGAGGAGTTTTATAAATAAACATTATGATTATTAGAGGAATTAATGCATACAAGAGATTAATAAATTGTGAAATTGCTGTTGAAAATATAAGTAGATATCTTGGAAAATATACTTTTTTTAAAAGAGATGCATTAGAAATTAAAGAAAGTGAGGCAAGGTTTGTTGAGGTTGAAAAAAAATTCCAGAATATTATCCCTGATAAAATATAGATTGGATAATTTTTTATCTGAAATCTAAAAAGATAAGAAAAAACAATTGACATAACTATCATCATTAGTAAAGGATTTAGAATTGACCAAGCAACACCGAGAATTGACCTTTTGTATTTAACCTTTATATCTTTTCTTACTAATTCAAACAATAAGTCCTTTATCCAGATAAATTTATTTTCCATTAATAAAAATTATCTATTAATAAGTTTATTGTGTCAACTAAATATTAAAATTTTTATCAAAAAATAGTATACTTATTTTAATATGAAAAATATATCGAGAAGTTACAGAGTGCTTACTAAAAATGAGTTTGGAGCATGGGAAGATAAAAGTGTTGCTTTTATCTCAGAGGAACTTACGCCAAAATCTAAAATTATTTATAATTGGGAGATTATAAATTTTATTGATGCTCCTGATGAGATATTTGCTGGGATTATCAATCAGATGCCAGTAAATAGAATTATTGAACTCGATGTGAATAGTAAATATTCAAAAGAAGAAAGAAAGAAAATTATATCTTTGATTAATATAAAAGAAGGGAAAGAATCAATAAAAAAACTTCCATATCTATTAAGGAAGGTAAAATTTTCTAAAAATTTAACAGATTCAATAAGACTACTTCTTAAGATAATATTTAAGGGTGACGAGGATAGCAATTTAATAGAAAAAATTATAAAATAATTCATTTGAAAAAATTAACAAATATGTTAATATTTTTAAATGATGAAAACATTAAAAGATTTTTTAGCATTTTCAAAAGAAACTGAAGTTGATATTAAATTTTTATTAAGAGAATATCTTCAAAAATGGATTTTATTATATTTAAACAAAGAGGGGTTTTTTAAAGAAGGTGTTTTTCAAGGTGGTACATGTTTAAGAATGGTTTATGAAAATTCAAGATTTTCTGAAGATTTAGATTTTGTTTTTAAAAATATAAATTTAAAAATATTTCAAGATATAAATAAAATTTTGGAGGATTTAGATAATTTTTTAAAAAATAGAATTGTTTTTTTGGAGAAATCGAATTTAAATCTTCAAAAAGCAAATGAAAATTTCAAAAGATATACAATGAATTTTTGGATTAAAGAAATTGGTAAAATATCAATTAATTTAGAATTTGCAAATATTCCATCTTATATAAATAAAATTGAATTAATAGTTTTAGATATTTATAATTTTCCAATTTTATGTGAAACAAGAGAGGAAATTTTAATTGATAAAATAGTTGCATTTGGCTTAAGAGATTATATAAAAGGAAGAGATATATGGGATATTAAATATTTAATGGATAAAATAAGTAAATTTGATTTAAGATTAATAAACAAAAAAATTAGGGATTATGGGAAAGATTATAAATTTTATACTGATAAAACAAGAAAAAATTTAGATCTTCTTAATAAAGATGGTGAAAAAATTTTAAGTTTTGAGATGAAGAGATTTTTTCCTAAAAAATTATATGAAACATACAAATTTGAATTTAAAAAAATTAAAGTCGAAGTTTATAAATTTATATTTAATATTTTAGGGGATTTAAATGAAATTAAATGAGTATCTTGAATTTTTTAAAAAATATTATTATAAAAAATTATTTACTCTAAATGATATATCTATTGTTACGGGTATTTCTAAGAAAATTCTTTCTGTAGAATTAAATAGATTGGTTAAAAAAAATTTAATAGAAAGGATCTCAAAAAATATTTATATAAATCCTTTTAACAAACCTTCAATCGATGAAATTAGTATGTTTTTAAAATATCCATCATATATAAGTATGGAATATGCACTTTTTATTCAAAATATAATGTCTCAGGCACTTTTTAGCGTTACATTAATTACAACTCAATATCCATATGAATTTCATTATGGAAATTATAGTTTTGAGTATCATCATATAAAAAAAGAACTCTTTTTTGGATATTATGAATTACAACCAAATATTTATTATGCTTATCCTGAAAAAGCATTACTTGATTTGATTTATATAAGATATAAAAAAGGTAAAACACCGAAAATTATTCTTGAAAGTTTAATAAATGATTTATATTTAAATGAAATGAAAAAGGAAATGTTAATTGAATTTGCAAATAGGATGAAAATTATTAATGTAGTTAATGAATTTAAAATATTTGAACAAATTAAAATAAAATAATAAGTGCTCCAACTCCCCGTTATCTCTGGTCTCCCCTTTCATAGGAAGATACTTATGAGGTAACGAAAGAGTCAGAGCAAAATTCATTATATCAAAAATTTAAAATCATTTCAATTAGAATCTGGAAAATTCTTTAATAAAGAAGGTTTTAATTTCTTCCCAATTTACTTTTTTAATCATTTCTGGCATTAATTCTTTATTGGCATCTTCAAAATATAAAAATGCTTTATGAATAATTAATTTATTGTATTCACAAATTTTTTAATAAATAATGGATATAGTTCTTCTTTTTTAATTCTTTCCTCTTTTATTATAAAATATATATCAATAAAATCTTTTTTACTTCCTCTCTGAATTAAAGCAAGAATTTTCATAAGTAAAATATCAATAAGATTTGCTATGTAAATATTATTGATTTTGTTTTTTTGACAAAGTAAAGAATAGGGGTAGTAAAAAAATAATAATTTTACATTGTTAATTATTAAATAAAGAGTATCTTTTTTGATTAAAGAAATTTCATAGTCCTTTAAAAAATTTGATTTTTTTGTAAAATCACATTCAGAGTTTGTAAAAAAATCAAGATCTTCGGACTTTCGATGTTTTAAATAATAGTATACAGCAGTACCACCTGCTAAATAAAAGTTATTATCATTAATAAAATTTTCTATTTTAGATATTATATTTTTATGATTTCTATTTAATTCCAAAATAGATACTCCAGAAATTAAAACTTATTTTAGATAGTAATTTTTCTCCTCTTCTTTTCAAGAAATCTATTATTTTTTCATCTGAAACATTTTGCTTTAAAAATTTAAAATCTTCTATATCTCCCAGTTCAAGAACTCTTGCAATAACAACATCATTATCAAGGTTTGATAAAACATCTTCAAATTTATAATCCCAAAATAATCCTTTGAATGAATGATTAATTTTTGATGATTTATTTTTCATCATTAAAATAAATTTTTAATCTGTCTCTTCTGATTCTACCTTTTTTCTCCAAAATTTTTTGGTTTCTTTTGTTATTTCAACTCCCTTTGGAACAAATAGAAAAACATAATTTGATATCTTTTCAGTTGTTCCATCAAGCGCATAAGCACCACCACTTAGAAAGTCAATTATTCTTCTTGCAAGTTCTCTATCTGTTTCTTCAAAATTAATTACAACAGGTCTTCCTTCCTTTAAGTTATCAATGATCTCCTGTGCCTCATCATATGCCTTTGGCTCAATTACAACTACCTTAACTCTTCCAGTATCTGTAACAATCAAATTTTCTTCTTCACCTTCTTCAATCTCTTTTATCTCTTCTTCAAATCCAAAAAACTTTTTTAAACTGTCAAAAAATCCCATCTTTCCTCCTCTTTTTAACTTATTATTTCTTTGCCAATCAATTCAAAAATATTTTTATTTTCCTCTATTTCAGGAAAAATATAAAAACCATTCTGTCTTATATATTTTAAACCTTTAAAAGGAATAAATCTATTCAATCCATCATCTTCTCTTAAGTCAATACCATCTTTTTTTACGAATTTATCAGGTATTTTTATCAAATTTCCACTATAAATAAGCACATCAAAAACATAAATTTTTGTATTTATGAAATATTCAATGAATTTATTGAATCTTACTTTTAAGAACTTTTCATCTTGAATTATCTCCCCTTTAAAGATTTCTCCATTTGTATCAATTTTTAGATAGATGGAGTTTCCATTTATAAAATTCTTGTAATCATCATCAATTTTAAAATAGATAAAACCTTCGAGATTATCAATCATTCTATATATTGGCTCACCCTCTTTTACACTATCATTATTATTTAAGACTTTAACTTTGTTAACCATTTTTTCATCTATAATTATAAACGGATCTTCTTTTAACTCGTCAAGGACTAAATCAAATTCATCAATTCTTTTTGAAACAATTCCTGTATCTTGTGAAAAAAATTTAAAAGCACCTTCCATGGTTTGAACTTCACAAATTAAAAAATCTTTTGGAACTTTTTTTAGATCATCAACATAAAAATTTATAACTCCTTCATAAGGTGAATATGTTATTGATTGATTTAGAATGATAACACCTTGCTTTTTTATAAAAACAGATTCCTCAACTTTTTCTATTCTATAGGTTTTAGGAAGTGATAAATATGAAAATATAGTTTTATAGTTAATTAAAAGTATTATTATAACAAAGATTATAATTACTAATGTGATTCTTTTCACTCTTCCTCTTTTTTCTTTTTTCTTAGGAATGATGGAATTTTTAGGTCCTCTGATGATATTAAATCTTTATCAAGGTCATAAAGTTGTTTATCAACAGCATATTTTGGTTGGAAACTTGTTGCAATTAAAACAATTTTTATCTGATCACCAAGTTCTTCATCAATCGTTACACCAAAAATGGAATTAACGTCTGCATCTGCAGTTTGATTAATAATCTGCATTGCCTTTTCAACTTCATGAAGTGAAATATTTTTATTTCCCGCAATATTTGTCACTATTCCTTTTGCACCAGAAAGTGACATTTCAAGAAGCGGACTTGTTATTGCATTTTTGGCTGCAATTTCTGCTCTTTTTTCTCCTGAACCCATCCCAATTCCGAGCCATGCATTACCAGCACCTCTCATAATCTTTGCAACATCCATAAAGTCAACATTTATTATTCCTGGTTGAGTAAGTAAATCTGAAATCCCCTGAACTCCCTGACGAAGTGCTTCGTCAGCAAGAATAAAAGAGTCAAGTAAACTTGTTTTTGCTGAAGTTATTTCAAGAAGTCGGTTGTTTGAAATGACAATTAGAGTATCAACTTTTTCTTTTAAAAGAGAAATTCCCTCTTCTGCAATTTGAGACCTTCTTCTTCCTTCAAAATTGAAAGGTTTTGTTACAACTCCAATAGTTAAAGCGCCAAGTTCTCTTGCGATATCTGCAACAATGGGGGATGCACCCGTTCCAGTTCCTTTTCCCATTCCAGCAGTTATAAAAATCAAATCTGCTCCGAGAAGAGCATCTCTTATTGCTTCTCTACTTTCTTCTGCTGCTTTTAACCCAAGGTCTGGGTCTGAACCTGCTCCAAGACCTTTTGTTGTTTTTGGACCAATCTGAACAAGACGATGTGCTCTTGAAAGTTTCAAAACCTGAACATCAGTATTTATAGCAATAAATTCGACATTTTTTACATCTCTTTCAATCATTCTGTTAACTGCATTTGTCCCTCCTCCTCCAATTCCAACCACCTTTATTACTGGCTTTACTTCCTGCCATGGATCATAGGCATTGCCCATTTTTATCCTCCTTAATCAAAAATTTTCTCAAAAATATTCATTATTTTATTAAAAAAAGACTCTTTTTTGTCTTTATCTATATAAGACCTTATTGCGCCAATCGCTGTTATAACATCTAAAGGGTCTAATTTTAAATCACTTTTATATTCATAAGGTTCGCCAATTGAAGTAGGAAGATCAAAATGTTCTTTGGCAAATTCCTTAATGTTTCTTATTTTAGCACCTTCACCACAAATTACAATTTCATCTGGATAGAATTTGAAAGGTAGTTTTTTCATTTTTTTCTCAATGATTTCAAAAATTTCAATAACTCTCATTGAAGCAACTTTTTTTTCAATGGATAAAGGATAATCAATATCATAAAATATCTTGTGGTCAAGAACTCCTTTTTTAAAAAGGTAATCTTCACCTTCTCTTGGTGGAATTTCAAGAACATAAGAAAGGTCTCTTACTACATCTTTTGTGCCAAGTTCAACATATTCTACCTGATTTGGTATATTATCAACTCCAAAAATTAAATATGTAAATGGATTTTCCATATCTATTATGAAGTTTTTTGAAAAAATATCCTTAACTCCATTAATCAAAAGAAGTGGTGAAAAATAGATTACTTTAAGGGGGTTTTTCTTTCTACTAAATATTGATTTTAAAATTTTTATCTTATCTTTTTCAATTCCAAAAACATTAAAAATTGCTATAAATTTTTTTCCTTTTTCTCCAATTGGAACTTCAACTTTTTTATCATCAATATAAAATTCACTACTAAAAACTTGAATTATTTCCTTACCTTCTTTTTCAAGAGATGCTTTTGTAAGATTAATCATATTATCAATGTCGCTTTCTTTTATTTTTCTTTCCTCTTTACTATTAAGAACAAATCTTTTTTTGTAAAATGTTGGTTTATCATATATTGAAACTATGTTATCGATGTTACTAAATGTTTCTTCAATTTTTGTCAATTCATTATCCATTCTCTCTTTGAATTCATTTACTTTTAAAATTTTATTATTTTTATAATTTATATCTTCAATTTCATATCTATCAACAATATTTATTACTCCATCATCAAATCTTCCTAATGTGAAAATAATTTTATCTTTTGGTGAAAATTCAATAATATTTAATATTTTTTCCATCATTTTCCCCTATAAATAATTATATTATCAAAAGATGCATCAAGTAAACCAGTAATTTCCTCTTTTTTTAAAAGGGTTTTAAGATTATCAACTCTTTTTACAAAATTTTCTTTTCCTAAAATCACCTTTAACTTTTCATTTTCAAGATAAATCAAATCATTTTCAGCATCAAGAAATGGAGTTAAGTTAAGTTCTTTTATTGTTTCATAAATATTTATGTATGAGATGAAATAGTTTTTTATACTTTCATAACTATTTTTTAAATTATCTTCTTTAAAATATATGATAGGAAACCCTGAAACTTCACCCTCTTTAATCAACTCCCCTTCTTTACTAAATATATATGATTTTTGCGAATTTATGTTTTTTATGATGATACCTTTTAAATTGTACTCCTTAACCTTATAACTCCAGATTGATGTTCTTTCAATATTATTATTAAAATATGTGAAAACAAATCCATAAAAATCCTTTATTTTTTTATTCTCACCTTTGATTAAATTTTTAGGAAAAATTGGAGGGAAAAAAATTATTAGAATTAAAATAAGAATAATTATTATTTTTTTTACCATGGTTCTAAAATCTTAAAAGGCACCTCCTCTTCAACTTCGCCCATAATTACTATTTCAGGATTTAAGTTAATTTTAAATTTTTCGTAAACCCTTTCTCTCACCATTTTCATTAGATAAATTATATCCTTAAATGTTGCATTACCCCTGTTTAAAATAAAATTTGCATGAATTGTTGATACTTCTGCATCACCAATTCTTAATCCCTTACATCCTGCTTTTTCAATTAGGAAACCTGCTTTATTTTCTCCCTCATTTTTAAATACACAACCTGCAGTTGGAAAAGTTAATGGTTGTGTTAGTTTTCTTTTATTAATTTTATTCTTAAGAGTAGAAAAAATGGTTTCTTTTTTTGATTTTTTTAGTTCCATAAGTGCTTCTAAAACTATTAATTTTTTTTCTATTATTAAAGATTTTCTATAAGAAAACCCAATCTCTTCTTTTGGTAAAACAAAAACTTCTCCAAAATTATCCATAACTTTTATCTCTTTTAGAAAATCACTTATTGAAGTGCCATCTGTTCCTGCATTCATTGCAATAACTCCACCAAGAGCACCAGGAATTCCATGAAGGAATTCAAGACCAGAAAGTTCATTTTTAAGTGAAATTGAGATGAGTTCATAAAGAGGAACTCCACTTTCAGAAATTATAATATTATTTTTAATCTCTTTTTGTGTGAAATTTTCTTTCGAAATTCTTATTATTATTCCTTTTATTCCTGAATCTGATATAAGAAGGTTTGAGCCATTGCCCATCAAATAAATTGGAATATTGTTATCTCTTCCAAATCTTAAGGTTAATCTTATATCCTCATAATCTTGTGGAATAACTAAATAATCAACTTTTCCCCCAACTTTAAATGTTGTTATATTTTTAATTTCAAAATCTTTATAAATCTTTCCTTTAATTAGATTAATTAAACTTTTATCCTTCAAGCTCAATTAAAAACTCCTTAACTAAATTTTTAATTTTACCAGGTCCCATAAAAATTATAACATCCTCTTTTCTAATCTCATTCTTTAAAAATAGAATAACATTTTTTTTGTCAAGATAGAATATCTTTTTATCCTTATATCTTTTTTTTGCTTCTTCAAGTATCATTTCTGTGCTAACTCCATATGTTATAGTTTCGTCTGCTGGGTCAACTGGTAGAAGTATAATTATATCACTTAATTTAAAACTATCAGGATAATCTTTATAAAGATCTTTAACTCTTGAATATCTATGTGGTTCTATTATTGATATTATTCTTCTATCTTTAAAATAGTCTCTTGCAATTTTTAATGTAACGCCTATTTCTGTTGGATGATCTGCATGGTCATCTATTACTGTATAATACTTATCATAAATTATTTCAAATCTTCTTTTAACACCCTTAAATCCTTCTAAAATTTTTAAAGTTTTTTCAATATTAAAACCTTCTTCAATTGAAATTAATATAACTCCAAGAGAGTTTAAGAAATATTTTTCACCAGGAATTGAAAGGTTAAGTTCTCCAATTTTTTTTCCATTATAAAATATTTCTCCAATTGTTTTTAAATTCTCTTTTTTTGTAATTTTTCCAAAAAGGGTTGCATCCTCTTTTTCTATTGAATAAGAAAGAATTTTTTTATTGATTCTATCTATCAAATTAAGTAGATTTGGACAATCATAGGATAAAATAACTTTTTTAGATTCAGAATTATTTATAAATTTTAAGAAACTTTCTTTAAGAAGATTGAAATCGCCCTTGAAGGGACCATCAAGTGTTAGATGGTCCCTGTCAATGTTTGTTACTACTGGGAGGTGGATATTAAAGTTTAAAAAAGATTCGTCATGTTCATCTGTTTCAAGAATAAAATATTCACCAGTTCCTTTTTCACTTCCAAAATAGAAATCATCATTTTCTCCACCAAAATAAAGCGAAGGAGAAAGATTCATTTCTTTAAAAAGATATGAAATCATTGCAGTAGTTGTTGTTTTTCCATGTGTTCCTGCAATTCCAATTGTTTTTTTATTTTCTGTAACTTTTTTAATAAAATCAACCCTATGAAAAATTTCTTTATTCAATTTTTTTGCTTCAATCAGTTCAACATTATTAGGTTTAATTGCTGATGAATATATTACAATATCTGAGTCTAAAATATTTTTTGGATTATGATTTAAAAAAATTTTAACCCCCTTTTCTTCAAGTTTACTGAATTTTTCATTTCTAATTATATCTGAACCAGAAACTGAAAAACCTGATTCAACCAATAGATTTGCAAGTGATAGCATTCCAGAACCACCAATTCCAATTAGATGAACTTTTTTATTTTTCACTTAATATCTCCATTAAAATTATACTTTTCGTATCTGGAAAATCTATTTTTGTAAAATTCTTTTTAAATTCGTTAAGATTTCCGACAAATTCAGTTAAAACTTGTGGAAATGTTTCTTTATCATCCTCTTTAAAAACAATTCCTACTTTAAGTTCTTCGATAATCTTAGAATTAATTATTTGATGTTCACTTACCTTTATTGGAACTAAAATAACAGGTTTTTTTGAATAGAGTATCTCCCAAATGGTTGATGCACCACCTCTTGAAATTACGAAATCAGATGCAGCATAAGCATATTCAATTTCATTTAAATAATCAAGAACAACAGAATCAAACTTAAAATTACCATCAATTTCTATATTTCCTTTAATAATTATCCCCTGAAGATTCATTTCAGAAATTTTATCTTCATAACTTTTAATTAAATCGAGAAGAAATTTTGAACCACCACTTCCACCAATCAGTAAGAAAGTTATTTTTTTATCATTTAAACCAAATTTTTTTAATCCCTCTTCTTTTTTTAATTTTCCAATTTTTTCTCTTATTGGCATACCACTAAAGACAAGGTTATTAGATTTTAAATATTTCTTTGATTCATCAAAAGAGATAAAAACTTTTTTAGCATTTTTAGAAAAAGTTTTTATAACCTTTCCTGGAATTATGTTCTGCTCATGAAGATAGTAAGGAATTTTAAGTAAATTTGCCCAGAATAAAATTGGAAAAGAAACATAACTTCCAAATGCAAAAACATAATCTGGTTTTTCTTTTTTTAATAAAGAAAAAGATTTAAAGAGTGAAAAAAATAACTGAAGATAGAAAAAATTTTTTGTCGGGGCATCAACTGGCAGACTAAAGAATTTTTCATTACTTTCTTTTAGAATTTTTACTTCCCTTTCTCTTTTTCCAATTGTATAAAAAACCTCAAAACCATTTTCTTTTATATATTTTCCTATTATAAGTGCAGGATAAATATGACCACCTGTTCCACCAGTTGAAATCAAAATTTTCATTCGATAAACCTCGAAATATTTAGTAAAATTCCTGCTTCGATTCCATTTATTAAAAGAGATGAACCACCATAACTTATGAATGGAAGTGTAAGGCCAGTGGTAGGAAAAAGCCCGAGATTAACTCCAATAACAATTATTGCCTGTGAAAAAATGTGTGTTGTTATACCAAAAGATAGAATTTTGAAAAAAACATCTGTAACCTTCATTGAGATTGAA
Source organism: Caldisericota bacterium (assembly GCA_039793425.1). Lineage (GTDB taxonomy): Bacteria > Caldisericota > Caldisericia > B22-G15 > B22-G15 > JAAYUH01. The sequence continues at coordinate 19,712 of JBAMLT010000175.1, read as the reverse complement.
TAACCTCTTATTAGTAGAAGAAGGTATATAAAAATAACTATTCCTCCTCCTATTAAACCCGTTTCCTCGCATATCAAAGAAAAAATGAAATCTTTTGATACAAGAGGAACATAAAGAAATTTCTGTTTCCCATTCATAAAACCTAAGCCAAAAAAACCACCAGAGCCAATTGCTATAAGAGATTGTGCAATCTGATAACCCTCTTCTGTTAATTTCTTGAATGGATAGAGTGTACCTGTTATTCTATTTAGCCACTCTTTTTTTAAGAAAACCACGATAGGGGCAAAAGATAAGAGTGATAAGGGAATATAAAAATGTTTTGTTTTATAAGTTCCTATAAATAGAATTGATAGAAAGATTAAATATGTTAGAACACCAGTAGAAAAATCTGTCTCAAAAACAATCAATATTACTCCTAAAAAGGTAAGTGCGATTAAAGGAAAAAGATATCTTCCTTTTTCCCAAAGAAGATAATCTTTTGAAAGTATGTATGAAGCAAATATTATAAGAGAAAGTTTATAAAGTTCTGATGGTTGAAAACTTAAACCAAAAAGATATATCCATCTTCTGTGTTCTATATTTGAACCAAAAATTGGTAGATATACAATTATTAAAAGTAAGAGAGAAAAATAAAAAAGAGGTTTTGCAAATTTAATGAATAACTTTCTTGGAAAATAGATAAAAATAATCATTGCAATTATTGATATTGTTGAATATATTATAAATTTAAAGAATGTCTCCATTTTTCCATAAATTATAAGTTCAACTCCTGATGCTGAAAATTGCCAGAGGAAACCAAGTGCATAAAGAATTATAAATATGAAGAATAAAGTATAATCAATTTTTTTCATTTTTTATTCTTTTAACAATATCAATAAATTTTTCACCTCTATCTTCAAAATCATGGAACATATCAAAACTTGCGCAGGCAGGAGAAAGAATAACATAATCACCCATTTCCCCAATTTCAAAAGAAATATCAACTGCTTCTTCGAGAGAAGTTACAGGAATATATTTTTCATATCCAATTTCATTGAATATTTTTATGAAATCATCCTTTGTTGCACCAATAACAATTGCATATTTTGCTCTTTTTTTCACAACTTCACATAGTTTAGTAAAATCCGTATTTTTTTTACTCCCCCCAAGAATTATGATCGATTTATTTTCTGGAAAAGAAAAAAGCGCCTGAATGGATGATTCAGGCTTTGTTGATTTTGAATCATTTATGAAACTAATTCCATTTATTGTATCAATGAATTGTAATCTATGTGGAAGACCTTTAAAATTTTTTAAAACATTCCTTATACTATCAATTTTTGCACCAACAAGATAACTTGAAAGAATTGATGAAATTATATTTTTTGAATTGAAATCACCAATCAAAGAACTTTCATTTCGATTAGAAACAAAAATTTTTTCGTCATCAAGATTTAAAAAAATCTTATCATCCTTTAAAAATATACCTTCAACTTCCTTTTCTATTGAAAAATAGTAAATTTTGCTTTTAATCTCTTTACTCAAATTTCTTACGATTTCATCATCATAATTTAAAATTGCAAAATCATATTTGTCTTGATTTTCAAAAATTCTTTTTTTAAAGAAGAGATATTCATTTAAGTTAACATATCTATCAAGATGGTCTTCATGAAAATTTAAAAAAGTTGCGACTTTTGGTTTGAATTTTTCTATTGTCTCAAGTTGGAAACAAGAAACTTCAAGAACAAAAATTCCTTCTCTTTCATTTATTACAAGAGAAGAAAGTGGAATTCCAATGTTACCACCCAGATGAGATTTAATTTTACTTTCCTTTAAAAATTCATAAGTTAGTGTAGTTGTTGTGCTTTTTCCAGATGTTCCAGTTATTCCAACAACTTCTCCGTTAATAAACTTGTAAGAAAGTTCAAGTTCACCTATTATTTTTTTGTTTAACTCTTTTGCCTTAATTAGTAGTGGGCTTTTTATGGAAATTCCTGGGCAAGGAACAATTATTTCGCTTTCATAAATTTTTTCTGAATTTATTCCAAATTCAAAACTTATTCCATTTTGTTTTAAAATTTCTATTTCATTTTTGAATTCATCCTCTTTTTTTATTTCACTTAGAAAAACATTAGCGCCTTCTTTTTTAAGTAGAAGTGAAGAATAAAAACCAGACCTTTTTGAACCACCAATTCCTATAACTGAAACTTTTTTATCTTTAAAATCCAAAAAAACCTCCTATTTAATGAATAAAATTGAAAAAGAAATAAGAACAAGTAAAGCCTGAAAAAGCCAGAATCTAATTGTAATTTTTTGTTCAGGAATTCCAAGAAGTTCAAAATGGTGGTGAATTGGGGCCATCTTAAAAACTCTTCTACCTTGACCATATTTTCTTTTTGTATATTTAAAATATAGAACTTGTATTATAACTGATAGTGTTTCTATTCCAAAAATCAACATAAATATTGGAAGTATGATTTCGAGTTTTAGAGAAAGTGAATAAAATATGAAAAATGCACCAAGAAAGGTTGAGCCAGTATCACCCATAAAAATTTCTGCGGGATTAAAGTTAAACCATAAAAAAGCAAGAAGAGAACCACCAATTGTTAGAAGTGGAATGATGTTATAACTTCTTGAAAAGAAAAATATAAAAAATGGAACTAAAATCAATGAAAGTCCTGAAAGTAGTCCATCAAGTCCATCTGTAAAATTAAAACTGTTTATTGCACCAACAGAAAGAAAAAGAATAAGAATAACAAAAATTGGAGTTGAGATAAAATAATCTTTATTAGAAAGAGGTAAATAAATATCTGTTCCATAATTTTTTATAAGAAAAATGACAAATGGAATTGAAAAAATTATCTGTAAAATTATTTTCCATCTCGCCTTCAATCCATAAGCATCAGTTTTGATTAGTTTCATTAAATCATCAAATAAGCCTATTAAGGATTGAAGAAAAACAAAAATCATCAAATTATTGATAAAAGGAGTTTTTGGAAGAAAAAGATAGGTTAAAAAAAGAGTTATTAAAAAGGAAATTCCTCCAAGAGTTGGAGTACCAATTTTTTTATAATGCATTAATGGTCCTTCTTCTCTAACAATCTGTCCAATTTTTCTTTTCTTTTGGAAATATATCAATAGGTAGATAATGATAAAGGTTAAAATGAATGAGAATAAACAAGGAAGGAAAAACCTCATAAATTTTCCTCCAGAGTTAAAGAATCATGTTTTTTTAAATTACTCAAAATCTCTTTAGTAACTTCAATATCATTAAATGGAACAAGTTTATCCTTAACCCTCATATTTTTCTCGTCGCCTCTTCCAAGTATAAATAAACCATCACCCTTTTTAACAGATTCTATTGCTCTTTTTATACACTTTTTTCTATCTTCCACAAAAGAATATTTTACATTAAATTTTTTCAAAAAATAGATGAAATTTTTATTACACTCAAATGGTGTCTTTTCTTTTGAATCATCTTGGGATACAAAAATATAATCAAAATTTTTTACAAGAAGTTTTGTTATTAAAAGTGTTTCTCTTATATCTTCTTCTTCAAAAAAGGAAAAAAGAACAATCTTTCTATTTAATTTAAAATCTTTTATTTTTTCTGTTAAAAATTTTATTGAAAGAGGAGTGTTTGCCTTATCAACTATGATAAGAGGGTCTTTATTTATTATTACCCATCTTCCTTCTGGTTTTTTGTAAATATCATTTATTTTTTTTATAACTTCTTTAATATCTAAATTAAAAAGATATGATAATGAAAGTGTAGGTAAAATTGGGTAAATATCGCTTTTCTCATACAAATCTATCATAAAAGTTTTACCAAGAAGATTGAGTTTAAAATTATAGAAATTATCCTTTTTTGAGTAATTTTCTACATAAAAATTGGCTTTATCTTTATAAGAAAAGTAATAATTTGAAC
>JBAMLT010000175.1:0-15795 GCA_039793425.1 Caldisericota bacterium | reverse complement strand
CTATCTTTTTTGAAAAAATCTGAATATGGGTCATCCCTATTTATTAGAAATGGACCGTTTGTTAGTTCTTTTAATTTCAATTTTGAGTTTAAATAATCCCATATATTTTTATGAATTTTAAGATGGTGAGTTATAGAAAAGTTTAAAAAAATTCCACCTTTAAAATCTATTCCATAAACCCTTTTTCCTTTTATAGCAAAAGAAGAAACTTCGATAAAAAAATTTTTTACTTTCTTTACTTCACTTTCCTTAAGATAATAATTTATGATATGAGATTCTGGTGTTGTAAGAGTACCCTCTGGTTCAAAAACTTTATTATTCAAAATATAGATACCCTCACTACCAATTGAACCAGAATCTGGAAAAACATTTCTTAATAAATATATTACACTTGTCTTTCCTGAACTTCCTGTTATACCAAAAACATTCAAATTTTTTGAAGGGTCATTATAAAAATTTTTAGAAATTTTATAAAGAGTTTCTCTTACATCATCAACTATAACATATGTTGAATTAAGAGGACTTTCAATTTTTCTATCTGAAATAAAAACCCTTACCCCTTTTAAATAGGCATCGCTAAAATTTTTCATTCCATCAAAGGATTGACCTTTTATTATAAAAAAAAGTGTATCATCCTTTATCTCTTCTAATTTTATTGCAAGAGAATTTACAAGATGATTTTCATCTCCAAAAATTTTTTTATAATCAACACCTTTTAATAGATCAATCAGTTTTTTCATCTTCTTTTATTCCATAGTAGTTTATAATTTTTTCTGTTATTTTTCTAAAAACAGGAGAAGCTATTCCTGAAGCAAAAACATCATAACTTCTCACTCCATCTACAACAACTGTAACAACATATTGAGGATTGTTGCAGGAAAGAATTCCAATGAACCACAAGACAGATTCACCTTCAACATATTTTCCATCCTTTATGACTCCTGCTGTTCCTGTTTTTCCTCCAATTGAATAGCCAGGAACTACAGCACTTTTAATTCCTTTATCACTCACAACATAATCAAGATAAGATAAAATTTTATCTGCTGTCTCTTCTGAGATTACTTTTTTAATTAAGACTGGTTTTGATTCTTTTATTACCTTCTCATCCTCTATAATTTTTTTCACAATCTGTGGTTTTAATCTATTTCCTTTATTTGCAATTGCCTGATAAAAAGTTGTCTGTTGAAGTGGTGTTACAGTTATTCCAACTCCAAAAGACATTGTTGTTAGAGTTGTTGCGCTCCAATCCTCTGGTTTTAGAATATCTCCACTTCCCTCATAAGGAAAATCACAACCAATCTTTTCCCCAACTCCAAAAAGTTTTAAATAGTAATAACTTCTCTCTTTTAATCTCTCTCCAACTTGTATGAATCCAATGTTACAAGAATTTCTAAGAAGGTCTTTTAAGGTCTGTTTCCCATGAGGAATAATGCATGTAAAAGTTTTATTATCTCTTACAATGTAACCTTTACACTCAAACGTTTCATCTTCGGTTACTGCCTTTTCTTCAAGAGCAGCAGAAGCAATTAATGGTTTAAAAGATGAACCTGGTTCATAGTTGTATCCATAAGATGGATCTGGATAAGAAAATTTTGAAAAATCATTAAAGTCATTTGGATTAAAATTTGGTATGGTTGCAATTGAAATTATCTCTCCTGTTTTTATATCTTCAACTATTCCTATAACTCTTTTTGGATTATATTCTTTATAGCAATTCTCAAGTTCTTCTTCTACCATTCCCTGCAAATTTATATCAATCGTAAGATATAAATCTTTACCATTTTGAGGTTCTTTAATTATAAATTCGGTCCCAGGAATTTCATTTCTTAATGCATCAACCATAAAACCAATCTTTCCATCTTCACCTCTTAAAATATCATCAAATTGATATTCCAAACCTTCAAGGCCCTTATCGACCCCCATAATTCCAAGTAAATAAGAGGCAAGATTTCCATATGGATATACTCTTTTATAATAAAGTTCGAAATATAATGTACTATCAAGAAGTTTTTCAATTTTTTCTTTTTCTTCTCTTTTTATATCATCCTTTAAGATAACCTGACCATTATTTTTTGAAAATGATTCTTTCAAAACCTCTTTATCGATATTTAATAATTCACTATATTTATTTACCCAAGATTCAATATCTGTTACTTGATTTTTATTCAATATTAATCTATATCTTTCGATTGAAATTGCAAGAATTTTTCCATTTCTATCATATATTGTCCCTCTTTTTGCCTGCAAAACTTTTCCACTTTCCATCCATTGATTTAAACCCATTTCTCTAAGAAGGGAACCCCTTAAAATATTTATATAGAAAAATCTTAAGAAAACAATTATAAAAACAATTATAAAAAAAATGAAAATATTGAAAATTCTACGGTTGATTTTGAGTTTCTTCTTTAGAAGATTCTCTTTTATCAATTATTATCACCTTTCCTTTGTCATATTTAACTTTTAATTTTTCTATCGCTCTTTCAATTAAATTTTTAGGGTTTGTAACTTCTTCATATTTTATAATAAGTTCATTCAGTTTTCCTTCTAAAAATTCAAGTTCATTTTTTAAAGCACTTTTTTCTTTTTCAAGACTCATAATTTTAAGGTTAATAACTCCATATAGTAGCATAAATAGAATTATAATAATAACAAGAAAACTAAATTTTTTGAACCACTCTGAGTTTTGCACTTCTACTCCTTCTGTTTTCTTTTATTTCAGATTGAGATGGGGTTATGACCTTTTTATTTAAAAAAATAATTTTACCCATCTCCTCAAGTTCTTTAAGTGCATTTTTTACAATTCTATCTTCCACTGAATGATAAGAAATGACTTCAAGGATTCCATCATTATTTAAATAATCTGAGAAAACAAGTAGAAACTCTCTTAAATTTTCAAATTCTTTGTTTACAAAAATTCTTAATGCTTGAAAAACTTTTGTTGCTGGATGGATTTTGCCTTTTCTTTTTAAAATTTTTTCGATTATATCTGATAGATCTTTTGAAGTTTCAATTTTTTTCTTTTTTCTATACTTTATAATCTCATCTGCAATTTTTTCACTTTCCTTTATCTCACCATACTCCTCAAAAATATAGACAAGGTCATTTTTACTGAGTTTATTTATATAATAATCTGCGCCTTTTGTTTGTTTACTATAACCCATATGTAAACTTTTATCATCAAGAAAAGAAAAACCTCTACCATCATTTAGTTGGAAAGATGAAAAACCAAGATCAAGAAGCATGAAATCAACTCCCATAATATTTATTTCTTTAAGTTTTTTGTAAAAATCTTTGTAGTTTTCATTAAATAGGTAGAATTTTTTATTTAAATTATTTAATCTTTTTTCTGCAACTTTTAGTATCTCTTCATCAAGATCAAATCCTATAATTAATGAGTTCTCATTCATTCTTTTTAAAATCTCTTCACTATGACCACCCTCACCAATTGTTAAATCAAGAAATATTTTGTATTTTGAAAAATCTATAAAAGAGAGAACTTCATTTAATAAAACTGGCCTATGCTTTATCTCCATCATTTACCTTCAAGGAGTTTTGATATCGATTCTTCATATGTTATCTCTTTTGAATTTCTGTAATTTTCCCACATTTTACTATCCCATAATTCAACTCTGTTATAAACGCCAATGAAAAATATTTCCCTGTTTAAATTTGCAAATTTTCTAAAATCTGAGGGAACAAGTATCCTTCCATATCCATCAAGGGTAGTTTCAACAGCGGATGAAAACCATATTCTTAAAAAATATCTTGACTCTTTTGAAGACAGAGGAATTCTTGATAATTCTCTTGAGATTCTTTCCCATTCTGAAAGAGAATATAAAAATAGGCAATTTTCAAAACCTCTGGTAATGATAAATTTATCTCCTAATTCCTTCTTAAATTGAGGAGGTATCATTACCCTTCCTTTATTATCCATTTTGTATAAAAAAGAACCCATTAACATTTTTTATATTTTACCACAAATTACCACATTTTACCACAATATCAAAAATAATAAATAAATATATTGATTTTACATGTTTGTAAGATTAATTATTGATTTTTATTATTATTTATATTTTTTTAATTAAATTTCTTTTTCTAACAAATAAACTTATACTAACTGCAATAACAGAAAAAATTGAAAATATCAATATGGTTAAGAAATAACTTTTAGTTAAATCATGAAAAAATCCTGCTAAGTATGGACCAAGTATTCCTGCAATTCCCCAAGCAGTAAACATAACTCCATAATTTACACCATAATATTTTGTTCCAAAAACATCTGCTGTGAAACTGGGTGAAAGTGCAAGATAACCTCCATAAGCAATACCAGCAATAACTGGTACTAAATAAAAAAGTATATTTATATAGTGAGAGATAAACAATAATAACATAGAAATAAAAACCATTGAACCTATTAATGTAAATGTTTTCAATCTTCCTATTTTATCAGAAAGTGGACCAAGAAAAAATCTCCCTAAAAGATTAAAAATGGATAATATTGATAACAAAAAAGAGGCGGTAAAAGGATTGAAACCACCATACTCAACAGCAATTGGATTTAAATGTACAATTATCATTATTCCAGGGGAGGTTGCAAGAATATAATGTATCCACATTAACCAGAAAACAAGTGTTTTAAGCATTTGAGTTAAAGTAAAATCTTTACCAGTGTACTCAGGTGTATATTTTTTTGTTAATGTTTTTTCAAAAGAACTTGGAATCCATCCTTTTGGAGGATTCTTAAGAAAATTTACAACAATAGAGATTATTATTATTAAAATTAGACCTATAATTAGAAATGTAATTCTCCATCCAAATTTATGAATTAAAAAAGTTGATAAAGGTGCCCATAAAAAAGCCCCAAAACCGAAACCACCAACAACAAGTCCTGTCGCTAAACCTTTTTTATCTGGAAAACATTTTACTCCACTTGATACTGCACCTGAGTAACCAAGAGCCATACCAAAACCTCCCAAACAGCCAAAAATAGCTACCAAAAGAAAAAGAGAGTTTGAAAAATATGATATTATAAAACCTAAACCAGAAAATAATCCCCCTAATAAAGCAACAAATTTTGGTCCTTTTTTATCTTGAAGTAAACCTGCAAATACCATTCCTATTGCAAAAACTATTGAAGCAATAGTATAAGGAAGTGTCGCCTGTGCTCTTGTCCAACCAAATTCTTGTTCTAATGGATTTACAAATACACCCCATGCATATAAAACACCTAAAAGAAGCGTTATTAAAAATCCAGAAATGGCAATAATAAATCGGGTTTTTTTCTCAAATATTAAATCTATGCTCATAACTCCTCCCTCAAAAAGTATGTTTTTTAATTATATCAGAATTGTTATTAAATTTTATTTATTTTAACTCTTTCCACTTCTCGAGAAGTTCTCTTTCTTTTTTTGTTAACTTATCTGGAATTTTTATTTTTGAAATGATTAAATAATCTCCTCTACCTCTACTTCTTAAATAAGGCAGTCCCTCTCCCCTTAATCTTATTGTTTCATTGAATTGTGTTCCAGGTTTAATTTCAATTTTCTTTTTTCCATCAATTGTTGGAATTTCAATTTCCCCTCCAAGTATTGCTGTAAGAAGTGGTATTTCTGCTTCATAAATGAGATTTTCACCACTTCTTTTAATATATGGATGAGGTTTAACCTTGACCTCTATATATAAATCGCCTTTATGACCATTTTTTGAAATGTTTCCCTCACCTTCAAGTCTTATTCTCATTCCATCTTCAATTCCTTGAGGAATTTTTACTTTTATAATTCTTTTTTTATTTTTAACTCCTCTTCCTCCACAATTTTTACATGGATGTTTATTTATATAACCCTCTCCTTTACAGGTTGGACAGGTTGTTATTGTTACAAATTGACCAAATATTGAAGATTGAGTTCTTTTTACCTTTCCAGTTCCACCACAAGTCGGGCAGGTTTCTTTTTTATATCCCTTTTCAACACCAGTTCCACCACAAACTTCACAGATTTCATCTCTTTCAACTTCAAATTCAACCTCTGTTCCATACATTACATCTTTTAGATCGATTGTAACCCTTCCATATATATCACTACCTCTTTCTGCTCTTCTTCTTTCTTCTGTTCTTGTAAAACCACCACCAAAAAAGGTATCAAAAATATCTTCAAAACCAAAATTAAAATCCTTAAAAAAATCACCAAAGGGTGAATCACCTGAATATTGATATGCGTAATCTCCAACCCCTTCTGCTGTTCCATACATATCATATCTTTTTTTCTTTTCAGGATCTGATAAAACTTCATATGCCTCATTTATTTCAGCCATCTTTTTTGCAGCATCAGGGTTATCTTTATTTAAATCAGGATGATATTGCTTTACAAGTCTTCTATATGCTTTTTTAATTTCATCAGGGGTGGAATTTCTATCCACCCCTAATATCTCATAATAATCCTTATTCATTATTTAACTTCATAATCTCCATTTATTGTTCCTTTATCATCATCTTTTTTATTCTCATCTTTTGGAGGTTCTTCTTTTGTCTCACCACTCTGACCAGTAGTTCCTGTTTTTCTGTATATCTCTTCTCCAACTTTTGAAAGTGCTTCATTAACCTCATCGAGTTTTTTCTTTATCTCATCAATTTTATCCTCTTTTAATAAACTTTCAAGTTCATCAAGTTTTTTCTCTGCATTTTCAACAACTTCTTTACTCACTTTATCTTTATTTTCTTTTAATGTTTTTCTACCTGTATAAAGAATCTGATCTGCAAGATTTCTTGTTTCTATTTTTTCTTTTAGTTTTTTATCTTCTTCTGAAAATCTTTCTGCTTCTTTTTTCATCTTTTCAACTTCTTCTTCTGAAAGTCTCACTGCCTGAGTTACAGTTATATTTTGACTCTTATTTGTTGCCATATCCTTTGCAGTTACATGCAATATTCCATTTTCATCAATTTCATAGGTTACTTCAATTTTTGGAATACCTCTGGGTGCTGGCGGAATTCCATCAAGAATAAATCTTCCCAGTGAAACATTATCTTTTGCAAGAGGTCTTTCACCCTGTAAAATATGAATTTCAACTGATGTCTGATTATCAGCAGCAGTTGTGAAAATTTGAGTTTTTTTAATTGGTATTGGAGAGTTTCTGTCTATCATTTTAGTTAGAATTCCACCAAGGGTTTCAATTCCAAGAGTTAGAGGTGTAACATCTTGAAGAACAATCTCCTGCTTTACACTTCCCTCAAGTATTCCTGCCTGAATTGCAGCGCCAACTGCAACACATTCCATTGGATCAACTCCTCTTTCGGGTGGTTTATTAAAAAAGTTTTCTATAAATTTTTGAACTATTGGCATTCTTGTTGGACCACCAACAAGAATAATATTATTTATATCATTTGGTGATAGTTTTGCATCTTCAAGTGCTTGTTGAAGTGGACCACGACATTTATCTACTATTGGTTTAACAAGTTCTTCAAGAAGTGCTCTTGTAACTCTTTTAACAAGATGCTTTGGTTCATTATTAACAGTTGCAATGAATGGAAGGTTAATTTCAGTTTCAAGTACACTTGAAAGTTCTATTTTTGCTTTTTCAACTGCTTCTCTTAATCTTGGGAGCGCTTTGGGATCTTTTGATAAATCAATTCCTGTTTCTTTTTTGAAATCATCGACAACATAATTCATAAGTGCCTCATCCATATCTCTTCCACCAAGTTGAGTATCACCAGAAGTTGAAATAACCTGAAAAACACCTTCTCCAAAATCCATTATCGTGACATCAAGAGTTCCTCCACCAAAATCAAAAACCAAAATTTTAAGTTCTTTTTCGCTTTTATTGAGTCCATATGCAAATGCTGCTGCTGTTGGTTCATTAATCAATCTCACAACCTCAAGTCCTGCAATTCTTCCTGCATCTTTTGTTGCCTGCCTCTGGTTATCATTGAAATATGCAGGAACAGTAATTACTGCTTTTTCTACTCTTTCGCCTAAGTATGCCTCTGCATCTTTTTTAATTTTCTGAAGAATGAATGCTGAAATTTGCTCTGGTGTGTATTCTTTATCATCAATTCTAACTCTATAGTTTGTACCCATTTTTCTTTTAATTCCAGTTATTGTTCTTTCTGGATTAAGAGTCATCTGTCTTCTTGCTGGTTCACCCACAAGAAGTTGTCCATCTTTTGTGAATGCAACATAAGATGGTACTGTTTTTCCTCCTAAAGATACTCCTTCTGCAGCAGGAATTATGGTTGGTTTTCCACCAATAACTACAGCAGCAGCAGAATTTGAAGTTCCAAGATCGATACCAATTATTCTTGCCATATTTAGTTTACCTCCTTTTTATAAACTTTTACATAAGCAGGTCTTATAAGAAAATCTTTTATCTTATAGCCCTTTCTATAAACTTCACTTATTTTTCCATCATTTTCATCAGAATTTGTAATATCAACACTAATCACCTGATGAAGAGACGGATCAAAATTTTCACCAACAAAGCCAACTTCCTCAACCCCCTCTTTTTTCAAAAAATCAATAAATTGCTTTTCAATTAATTCCAACCCTTCTATCAAATTTTTGTCATTTGATTTACTTTTTGCTCCATCTAGTGAATCAATTATATGTAAAAGAGAAGAGATAATCTCTCCTCTCTGTTTTATTTTCCTTTCATTTTCTTCTTCTTTCCATCTTTTTTGAAAATGTTCAAGGTCTCTTCTTTCTTTTTTAATAAGAAGAGAAAGCGCCTTAACTTCTTCTTTTAATTTTTTTATCTCATCTTCTTTTTCTTTAAGTAGTTTAAAAAGAGCATAAGAAAATTCTTCTCTATTCTCCATTTCTCCTCCTTTTAGCACTCTTGAGTATAAAGTGCTAATTTCATTATTAAATTTTATAAGATTTAATATTTTTGTCAATATTTTACCGAACAAGTAAGACAGTCTCTCTTGTTCGGTAAAATAAAAAAGAGGAGGTAAAAAACCTCCTCTTTTAAAAAATCTTTAACTTTTAACCTATTATTTACTTTGTGAAAATGTTAATCAATCTCAAAAAGATATTTCTTAATAATGATAATAAATTATTTGAACTATTTGTTGTATTTGTACAGGAACACCTAAAATCAACTGTTACATATTGAGGACAGCAGATTAAATAAACATCTTTATAGGTTGGATCAAATTTACATTTTGGATTTACGGGTTTTACTCTTACAGTTTGATTGCATGGAATTGTGCATAAAGAATCATAATTTCCTTGTGCAGTTCTTGTTAATGTTGCAATTTTTACATTATTCATATTGTATATTTCAACAGTCGTATCAGATGGACAATTTCCAGTTATATTAACAATAATTCTTCCCATTTGAACACAATTACATTCAAAGGTAACTAATTGATAGGCTGGACAACATTGAGTTAGAGTTACTGTTCTTGATTCAGGTATAAATGTGCAATTTGTATTACCAACAGGTTTAACTAAATATGTACCTGGACATGGAAGTGTACAATCTGTTGTGAATAATCCACTTCCAGTTGTATCTGATAACCTATAAAGTAGTGTTCCTTTACTATCATAAATTTCAACTTTTGCTGGAAGACAATTTGTAGGAAGTTTTACATCAATTCTTCCTTTATATGTGCATTCACATTTAAATTCATAACTTTGAACATCTGGGCAACATTTTGTTAAATCAACCTTAAGTGTTTCAGGGTAAAATTTACAATTTGCATTATATGGTTTTAATGTATAAGTACCAGGGCAGGTAAGATAACAACCTGTATCAAACCACCCTTCTGAATTTGGGTTAAAACTACCGACAAGTTTTCCAGATGAATCATAAATATAAAGAACTGTACCACTTAAGCATTCTTTTGGTATTTTTACCTGAATTCTACCCATAGGTTTTGCACATTCACATTTAAATTCAACTCTATAAATTTCTGGACAACATTTTTCCATAACAACTTTATCTTCTGGTGGATAAAAAGTGCAATTCTTGTTTTCTGGTCTTACATAATAAATTCCTGGACAAGGAATTTTACAATCCGTATCAAAAACTCCATCTTTATTTGCAGTTCCGCTCCAAACTTCAACATTTGTGGTTGTATTTATTATATGAACAACAGTACCTTCTAAACATTCTTTTGGCATTGAAACAACAATTCTGCCATAATTTTGTGTTATACAATCGCAACTAAACTCAACTACTGTTTCTCTTGGACAGCAATCAACTTTAACAACATGTGATGGAGGATTAAACTTGCATTTCTCATTTAAAGGAACAACTTTATATACACCAGGACATTTTAATGTACAACCCGTGTCAAAAACACCATCAGTATTTGCAACGCCTGCCCAAACTTCATTTCCACTTTCATCATATATTATAACTTTTGTCCCATCTAAACAATCTTTAGGCATTTTAACGATAATTTTTCCACCTTCACCAACTTGTCCGCAACATGGTTTTTTATCAGGTTGTGCAGCCCATTCGACTACTTTACCAGTAGTTGGCTCATAAACAACCCAGATACAGCCTAATCCTGAAGGTATTGGATGTTCAAATTGATTATAATAATCTAAAATTGAAATACCGAGGTTTGTATCGAGTAGATTTGCTGGGAAATTTAAAACTAAAACATAAGAAGTTGTTTGAACAGGTTCACAATTTGGAATAACATAAACTTGATAATTTCCATTTGCATCTGGTTGAGTTGTCATTCTAAGAATACATCCACATAGTTTTTGAATATATTGTGTTACCTCTCTACATTCGAATTTTACCGATTCAATATGTGGACAACATTCTTTTACAGAAACTAATTTTGATTCTGGAATAAAAATATGATTTGGATTCATTGGTACAACTTTATATTCACCAGGGCACTTTAATGTGCATTCAGTATCAAAAAAACCTTTTTCATTTGCAATTCCACTCCACACAACATTTCCAGAAGAATCATAAATTAAAATTTTAGTTTCTTTTATACAATCTGAAGGTAGTTCCAAAACTATTCTTCCATTTTTTACTTCCTCACACTCGCATTTTTCAAATATGACCCTCTTAGAAAGAGGACAACACTCTTTTTCTCTAAATTCAACTGTTTGAGTTTCAGGGTAAAATTTACAATTTGGATTAATTGGTTTTACCACATAAGAACCAGGGCATGGAAGAGTACAATCTGTTGTATATAATCCACCTTTATTATCTTTAATTATTGTTATTGGATTCCCTTTTAGATCATATACTTCAATATATGTTCCTTTAATACAATTTTCTGGAAGAATTACATCTATTTTTCCTTTAGGTTTTTCTGGACATGGAACAGGAAATATGAGTTCAGCAATTTTTTTATCTCCATACCAGTTTATCTTTTTAGCACCCATCTCATCACCAGTAACTCTTAGAGGAATTAGAGTTCTTCCATTAGAAATAAATGGAACAACATTCGGATTATATGGGTCGATCTGTTTTGGACTTCCATTAACCTTATACATTTTATTTCCAATTTGAAACTCTATCTTTTTCCCCTCTTTTGTTATAATAGTAACTATTTGATTTGTACCATCCCAAGAAATAGTTCCTCCAACTTCTTCAACAACATGTCTTATAATTAAAAATGTCCTATCCCATCTTATTATTGGTGCTGTAAGCATTGGTCCTTTTTGTAATCCATTAACCCAGTAGAATGTATTTCCTATCTGAAATTGAAGATTAAGTTCACACTCTTTTTCTTCAGGAATTTCAGTTGAACATGTAGGAATTGCGCATGCTTCATTAGATTTTGCAAATTCATTACCATTTTTGTCAACTGCTTTTACAATATAGCAATACTTTTTTCCTTGAATTACATTCTTAGAATCCTTATAAGCAGTTTCAGCTATTGGAAAATCTGTAAGAGGCATACTCTCTTCATTTCCTTCACCTATTCCTCTATAGATCCAATAACGATTCTCACCAGGAACAGGATCCCACTCAAGATAATTGAAACCACAATAACCTTTAGCCTTGAGGTTAAAATCTTGATTTACTTGTGCTTTAAGATTAAACCCATTTGATGAAATTAGTAAAAGAAGAATAATTAGGAAAGTTAAACTAAAAAAGATTTTAGTTTTTTTAAAGTTAAAACATCCCATTTACACCTCCATTATCCCCTAAATTCTATTTTTGAATTAATTTCACAAAAATAGAAAAGGTGATTAAATTTTAATAAATTAATTATAAAAAATTAGATTAAAATTTAAACAAAAAGTTTCAAAGTATTTTTATTCTATAAGATCTTTTATTTCTTAAGGATAAGTAATCTTTACTTCTTTAAGATCAGGATTCCAATCAACTTTACATCCTAAATTTTCTGCTATGAATCTAATTGGTAACATAGTTCTGCCTGGAGGAATTGTTATTGGTTTCACATTCGGATTTGATGGATCAATGAGTTTATATTCACCATTTACTGTTGCAAGATTTTTCCCAATCCATAACTCTATTATAATACCCTTAAAGTTTATTGTAACTTTTTGTTCCTTTGCTTCCCATCCTACATTTGCTCCTAATGCTTCTGCTACATATCTTATTGGCAAAAGAGTTCTACCTTCAAGAATCATTGGTGCAACATCCATATTTTTCATCTCATCATTTTGATAGTATATTGTTTTCCCAATATAGAATCTTAAAATTATTAACTCTATATCTTTGGGTGTTTTAATCTTTAATTCATTTGAATAATCAGATTCACCATATGAATTAAATGCTTTAACCCTATAATAATATGTTTTATCAGGTATAAGATTTTTATCAGAGTATTTATTTGTATCTTTTGGAAGAGTTGTAATGATATCGTAAGAACCACCTTCTTCTTTTCTTTCTAAAATAAATCCATCTTCGTTGTCTGAATTATCTTTCCAAGATAAAGAAATTTCAGATTTTGAAATTGCTTCTCCAAAAAGGTTAGATGGCGCATTAGGTTTATTTCCGCAAGGTGGAGTTGTAACAATAGACTCATTTGAAAAATTTGAAACTCCATAACTATTAAAAGCATAAACTCTATAATAATATTTTTTATTCCCTGAAGTGGTTGTGTCATTAAATAAGGTTGTGTTTGAGGTTAATGTTGTAATCAATGAATAAGAGCCCCCTTCTTCTTTTCTTTCAATTTTAAATCCATCTTCGTTGTTTGAATTATCTATCCAAATAAGTAAAACTTCATTGCAGGAAGATGCTGAAGTAATTAAATTTGTTGGTGAATTAGGAGGAACTCCAACCTGAGGGGTTGTTTCATTTGCTTCATCTGAATAGAGAGAATAACCATAACTATTAAATGCTCTAACTCTATAATAATAAGTTGTATTAGGATTAACATTATCAATAAACTCAGTTGTGTTTGCTGGCAATGTTTTTATTTCACTATATGTACTGCCCAATTCTTTTCTTTCAACCTTAAATCCATCTTCATTATCTGAATTATCAGTAAAACTAACCTTTATTTGAGTAGGTGATAAAACTAAAAGATCTAAATTAGATGGCGCAACTGGCTTGGTTCCACATAAAGGTGTTGATACAATTTTCTCATTTGAACTACTTTCTCCATATTCATTAAAAGCAATAACTTTATATGTATAAGTTTTATTTTCTGATACAGCATCATCGACAAAAGTTTCTATATCTGGTCCAGTGTTACTAATCACTTCATAACTTCCAGTACCTTCTTTTCTTTCTATTCTAAATCCATTTTCATTGTCTGAATTATCCACCCAGTTAAGTTGAACTTGATTACAAGAAAGTGCATTTGCATTTAAATTGGTTGGTGAGTTTGGTGGTGTACCAAGAGGATTGGTTTTAGCGCTTGCTTCATTTGAAAATGCAGATTGGCCAAAAGTGTTATATGCTCTAACTCTATAATAGTATTTTGTATCGGGTAGAAGAGACGAATCACTAAAAGTATTTACATTTGCTCCAACAGTTGTAATCTCTGAATAAGATCCCCCTTCTATTTTTCTTTCTATTCTAAATCCATCTTCATTGTCTGAATTATCACTCCATGAGAGATTTATTTGAGAAGAAGAAGCTGGCGTTGCATTTAGATTTGTAGGTGCATTTGGAGCTATCCCACATAGTGGTGTTGATATATTTATTTCATTTGAATATCCTGAATCACCAAAACTATTTTTTGCTTTAACCCTATAATAATATTTAGTATTAGGTGATACTGATGTATCTGAATAAACATTTGTATTTGCAGGTAATGTTATAATTACTGAATAACTTCCTCCTTCAATTTTTCTCTCAACTACATAATTTGTTTCATCAGTTGCGTTATCCTGCCATGTAATGTCTATTTGATTACAGTTAATCGCTGTTCCAACAAGATTTGTAGGAGATGCTGGAGGAGAACCAAGAGGTAATGTTTTAGCTGAATCAGTGTTTGAGAAAGAAGATTCATTTAAATCTCTTTTTACTTTTATTTTATACCAATATTGAGTATTAGGTGAGCATGTTGTATCAATATAACTTGTATTTGTAGAACTAATTGATGTAAGACCAGTAAATATAAGACCATCAACGCTTCTTGAAATTACAATTGATGTTGCATTTGTATCAACTTGATCCCAATTAAGTTTTATTGAATTAGATGAAATTGGTGTGGCTATTAAATTTGTTGGAGTTTTTAGTGAATATACAGTCAAAGTTATGTTATCAAAACTTTCTCCATCACTGTTATAAGTTCTTACTTGATATGTATGAGATCCATAACTAACACCGCTTATATTTTTTGTGAATGTTGAATTTGATAATGTGTAAATTAAAATCCAAGTAATTATTGGAGGTAGGGGTGGTAGTGGTATTAAAGTAATTCTTTCATAAATTTTAAAACCTAAAATTGTTGTTCCACTTGGGAAATTTATATAACTCCAAGTAAGATATATATTGTTTCCTTGACCGCTTCCTGATAGAGAGTTAATTCCTTTTGGAAAAGTTTTAATCTGAACTTCAGAAGTCCAACCTGAAAAATCATCATGAATTGATGTATCATCAAATCTTCTTAAAGTTAATGAATATTTATAGGTTGTGTTTGGTAAAACAGTTTCATCTATATATGTTGTTAATGATTTATCTATAGTTGCAATTTTAGTTGGAAAATCTGGACCAGGGACTGTATTTCGCCATATTTCAATTTTATTAGCATTAGTATCCACAGGATTCCAATTAAGTTTTAAATCATATTTATTAGAAACATGTTCAACTTTAAGACCTGAAGGAATATTCAAAACATAAGCATAAAGGTTAGAAGTGTATGAACTATAATTTGTTGTAAATAGAAAAATTTCTTTTGCTCTTATTCTATAAATATGAGTTCCAAGTGATTGCCCTGTAAAGGTTTTTTTATTTTCAGGGTATTTTGTTGTATTATCTTTTAAAACCCAACTTATGCCATTCCATTCATAAATTTCAAAATAAACAGTGCCAAGACCTAAATATGAATAGCTCCATTCAAGAAATATGGAAGTACCTGATGAATAAGCACAAGGATTTGATGGTTTGTCAAGATAAGTTATACCAAAGGTAAATTTTAAATTGAATGTAAAAATAATAGAAATTAAAACTAAAATGATTGTTAATTTTTTCATAACTTCTCCTTTCCCAAAATTAAAAAATTTTGGAATCTTAATTTTTAGATATTAAATTGAATAAAAAGTTTTGTAAGTTAAAATATTTTTAACCATTTAAAACTTTTTATTTAAATAATTATATAATAAAAGAATGAAAAAATTAACATCTTCTGGAGGAGTTATTGTTAATAAAGATAAAATTCTACTTTTAAAAAAA
>JBAMLT010000174.1:0-4911 GCA_039793425.1 Caldisericota bacterium | reverse complement strand
AATTTATGTTTATTTTCCTAAAATAAAATTAGAGACAAATATTAAAAAAAGGATTATTAATTCCAGTTATAAAAATTTAAAAATAAGGGAAGATAATATAAAACTTTTTCCGCTTGATCCAATAACCATGTTAAATGGAAACAGTAGTTTAAATTCATTTTTTTACTTTGATCTGTCAAAATATTTAAATGACATATTTAAAAGTGACTATATTGTGATTCAAGAGGGACATACTTTCTATTCATATCAATTATTCAAGCTTTCTAAAAAATTAAATAAAAAATACATCGTGATGACAGAAAATGATGCAATGTTATCAGTCCCAAAACTACCACCATATAACGTGATTTCTAGCGTTGTTTTAAAAAATGCATATAAAATATGTTCTGCTACCGAACTTTCAGACAGGTACCTATTGAGCAAAGGTATTACTAGTTATGAAAGGTGCTATATAAGTGCAGTTGATATTAATAAATACAAATATAAAGAAAAGGATTTTTCAGATTTTAAATTTTTATTTGTGGGTCATTTAAATGAATTAAAAGGTTTTGATTTATTTATAAAAGCATTAAATATGCTATCCCAGGATTTTGATTTTATTGCATATATTGTAGGAAATGGTGAATTAAAATATTTATTAAAAAATTCGAAATTTAAATACAAACAATTTGATTTTTTAGCAACAGAAGATCTCATTAAGCTTTATGAAAATACAAATCTATTTATAATGCCTTCAAGGACAATAAAAAAATATGGACTGATTTTATGGACAGAAGTTTTTGGATTAGCAAATATGGAAGCAATGGCAACTGGTTCCGCCACTGTTGTTTCAAATTGTGGAAATTTACCATATGTAATTCAGGATAAGGATTGCATTTTTAATCAGGGAGATTCTGAGGATTTATTAAGAAAAATTAAATGCCTGATAAATGATTCCGAGAGAATGAAAAAAGACTCCATTATCAATAGGGATTTTATTGCTAAAAAGTTCGACCCTGAGGTGATGAAAAATGCTTGGAAAAGGATTTTATCATAAATTTAGGGTAATTTTAATTTATTTATTTATATATTTTATCTATTTATTTTTAGCATATATTCAATTGCGATCCGTATTGGTTTATTTTAATTTTGGTTCTTTACCACCATCTAACGCCTTTTTTAATATACACCCAATATTTGGTTTTATTGAGCCATCGATATTGGAAAGATGGTTTTTGGATATTTATGACATTGTTTATTTATTCATGTACCCATTTGGCCCGAGTATAGTAACTATTAATGTAATTGTATATATGTTGACAATATCCATCGCTGGATTTTCTTTCTTTTTATATTCATCGGAAATTTTTAAATCACTAGGTTTTGAAAATAGAAAATACATATTTGCCTCCATATTCTCAGGTTTTTTTTACATGAGTAATCCACTATTTTTTGTAGGTGATCTTTTCTGGTTCGGGGAAATATTATCTTATTCAATTATACCATTGATACTTTTAGTTTTACATATATCAATAACATCAGATTCAAAGTTTAAATCTATAAATTATATTTTAATATTTTCATTATTATACTCCATTGTTTTAGTAGAGGATTCATCGCATATATTAACATATGGAACTATAGCATTTTTAGTGCAAATACTCATTTCAAGAACAATTAAAAAAATCTCTTTATATAAGTCTTTTGCCCTATTATTAGGTGGATTTGCTCTAGGTGCCTTAATGGATTTGCCTACATTTTTATATTTATTCTTTCAACATTACTTAGGTATTTATATATACACCTACTCTGGCCCTGTTTCTCCATATCTTCATAGTCCATGGTTGAATGTAAATTCTTTTAAATGGTTATTTTCAGACAATTTATGGTTTAATAATACATTAATTTTTGAGAATTTAAAGTCCCCTGATCTTTTCGTATATTTGCAAATAATGCTAGGTTTTCTTCTTTTTACTCTATCATCTATAACGGTATTATATTCATTCTTTAAAGATAAAAATAAGAAATTCCCATTATTAATGTATACCTTATCCATTATTACAATATTTTTATATTATAATTATAACGGTATATCATTAATAAATATTTTACCAAAGGAAACACCATTTTATTCTATTTTAATTGAAAATTATATTCCAGAGTTTATAATAACTATAGTTTATTCACTGCTCCCTGAATATTTATTGCTTTTATTGCTTTCAAAAGAAAGTAATAAAAAATATATATTTAAATTTAATTTTATTAAAATAAAAAAATTATTTAAATTTAAAGAATTTATTAATTACAGGAAATTGAAAATTTTTATTCTAAAAATTTCAAAAATATTGGTAACGGTATCGATAATAATTATATTGATAGTAAGTCCCTTATTTATGGCATTTCCCTCCTACTTTTATTCTGCATCTTTATATTCTGGCATTGGAAATGCAATAACTGTGAATAGAACAACTTTAATGGATTTAAATGGTGTAGTGCAATATTTGCAAAACCATACTGATGGGAATGTATTCTGGTTACCTCAACCACCATTAATTGGGTCAAGCGGCCCATTAATAGGGAGATCCTATTATTATCCTTTCTTTTCAGATGGACCATTTTCAACAGAATTATTCTCATTTTTGGTAGGAGGATATAGAAATTCTTTATTAAATACAGGTAATTTTTATGCCTTAGGGAAATTGTCAGCATATATTGGTATAAGATATTTTATTTTTTATGGAAATTATATTACTAAGGCAATAAGTTTAGAGCAATCTGGGATTTTTAATGAAGTTTATAAAAGCCAATATGCAGTAATATTAGAAAATAAATTTTATAAAGGACTTGTAAACGCTTCACCGAATGCTTTATTGGTATCTGGAGGTCTAATAAACCTTGTTAATTTTCTCCCTTATGAAAATAAGATATACAATAATTCATCATCTCCAATTCCATTCATGACAGACACATATCCATTCTTCAATCTATCCAATGAAAATTATTCCATATTAACTAATAATCTAACACAATTATCTTATGAATTGAACATAATTAATTCTGGATATGAATACTTATACTTTCCATATAATATAATTCAATATAATAGCAATTGGTCGTTCGGAAACCTGGCGAATGCCGGTGGTTACAGTGGTTTTACCTATCTTGAAAATTTACCAGATTTTTCATGGCAGAGCACTTATACGGTAAATAATGGAGTTGTTTTTACTCTCAATAAAGGCTCAAATCTTTCATTTAAGATTCCAATCACAGAAAAAAATTTTAATTTAATGTTGAGAATATTTGTTACTCCTTTGTTCCAGACAAATTTCACTGTTTATATTAACAATCTTGAATATAATATTTCAATACCCAGCTCCAATTCATCCCATTTTGAATGGGTAAACTTGGGTACACTTAACAATACATATAAAAATCTATACATAAAAATTATTAATCATCAATTCACATCTATAAATGCCATAGATGTTTGTCCTTTAAATATATGGAACAATGCATTAAATGAAACCACAAAGATATTAACAACAAAAACAGTATATTTAATTAACAACAATTTAGAAAATCAATTAAATTTAACAATGTTTAAGAATTTAACATTGTTATCTTTGAATAACTATGCACCTATATTTTTGTTAAAAAATTATACAATTTTTAAAATAGTTAACAATAAAATTTATAGTGTATCAATTCCAAAAGAAGTAAATGTTCCCCTTTTTAGCAATCAAACACGTGTATTAGTTAAACTCAATGAAAGTTTAAAAAATGCCTTGAAGAACAATTTTACAATCAACGCAATTATAAAACTATTAAAACCTTTGAATAATACTACTCAAGCAATTGTCAGTTCTTTTCAAAACGGCAATATTAGTTTTATGTTATCAATTCTAAATAATATGCCAAGAGTCACGATAAAAACTTCAAATGGAAAATGGTTAGATTTAACAGCAACAAATATAAAATTATTTCCTAATATATGGTATGATTTAACTTTTAGCATAAATGATACAATAGAAAATTTATACCTGAATGGATCTTTAATTGCATCAAAGTATATAAATGGATTTAGTTTAAATACTGAAAGAGATATATATATAGGAATGACAAATTGGACACCAACGCTACCTTTACATTTTAATGGTTTAATTGCATCCGTTTCCATAATAAATAAATTTTATAACTCCAAATTTATTTATAATGATTTGATCAACACAAGCCTAAATTTTATTAAATTTTATTATTTTTTAAATATATCATCCAATAATAGTTTTATTGAAAATCTTACCTATGTTAAAGTAAATAATTTTCCTTGGTATTATTATACATTAAATTATAATTTTAAATATAATAAAACTATTGAATCAATTAATATAAATAAAAATAATTTCAGCATTTTTAATCCAAATAAAATCCCCCAAATTATAATAATTAATAAAAATAATATTATCAATATAAATATTCAAGTTTTTTATAAAACAGAAAATACATATTTTGGTAACATTGTAAAATCAATCAAGATCGTTTATCCTGAAAAATACCTTGGAAATATATACATCATTGTATCTGGTTTTGGCGCATTTGGAATAG
Source organism: Caldisericota bacterium (assembly GCA_039793425.1). GTDB lineage: Bacteria > Caldisericota > Caldisericia > B22-G15 > B22-G15 > JAAYUH01. Next base: position 330 of record JBAMLT010000174.1, on the reverse strand, counting down.
TGGATACATCCTATCTTTTATTTAAAGATACTGAAATTAATCCTATTCCCGCAGTTGAAGGTGGCGAAGGATTTATTATTAAAAATTCTTTATCTGATTCAAATAATACTCTTATTATTCAGATCTATTGGTATGATCAATTTCAAAATTTAATAGAAAACCTAATAAGCTATGTAACTCTTATTATCACAATATGCATGATAATTCTCTATTACACATATCCATGTATAAAAATCAAGAAGGTTTTTATAAAGTTTTTTAAATTTAAAAAATCTTAAACGTGAGTTTACACTATTTAGTTTTTAAAATGATATAAAATCCTTTATTCAA
>JBAMLT010000173.1:0-4935 GCA_039793425.1 Caldisericota bacterium | reverse complement strand
CAATGTTTGAAGCCGAAAGAAAATATTGTTTCTATAATGAAATAAATGTCTATATAGATGCTGCACTTTATTGGTGTTATATAAAAAATGAAAAAAATGAAAAATATTATAATTTACTTTTAAATAGTACAATTATGGGGTTTTGTAAAGAAATTCTTTGTAGACCACCTGAAGGTTTGGGTGCTTTACAAATGAAAGTTTATCATTATTCTGAAATGTATATACCTCAAATTAATTTAATAAAATTTGATTTAAAATTATTTGATAATTTTGTAAAGAGAGAAATTTTACCAATAATTATAGAACTTGGGTTTGATCCAGATAAACCAATTAGAGAGCAAGAGCCAAATCCATTACCTGATAGAAAAGTCCTTGATGATATTGTCTTTGATGCTTTAGGTTTGACAGAAGAAGAAAGAAAAGAAGTTTACTGGGCAGTTGCAGAATTAGTCCAAAATAGACTCAAAAAAGCCAAAAGTGTTTAATATAAAAAAATTATTTTGATAGGAGGTATTAAATGGATAAGGACAATGTAAATATTGCTTTTGAAATGGTACTTGAAGAGATTGAGAATGTATTTAGTGCTTTAGATACTGAAAGAGAAAAATTTTCTAAATCAAAAAATTATGAAAAGGCTAATGAAATCTATGATAAAATTTCAAGATTATCGAATTTTTGTAAAAAAGTTAAAGAACTTCAAAAAGAGTGGGATGATTTGTTTATTAGCGAAGTGGTTGAAATAACAAAAAGAAGAAAAAGAAAGAAATTAAACAGAGGATTAAGAACTCCTAATGAAAAATTTATTATTCCTATATTAGAATCATTAATTGAATTGGGTGGAAAGGCAGAGATGTCAAAAGTTTTGGATAGAGTTTATGAAAAAATGAAAAATATTTTAACTAAATATGATTATGATAATTTGCCTTCAAATAAAGCTCTAAGATGGAAAAACACTGCTCAATGGACAAGATTTCAATTAATTCAACAAGAATTATTATCAAAAGATTCATCCTATGGAATATGGGAAATTACTAAAAAGGGTATAGATTATTATAATAAACAAAAAAATAAAAATATTTAACATATTGATACTATATATGATATCATTATGAGTATAAATGTCGAAAATTGAAAAGATAATAAAAAAGATAAAAAGACTTCCTAAAGAAATAGATTTAGAAGATGTGATTAAAGTTTTAGAATATTATGGATGGAAATTTGAAAGTTTCGGAAAAAGGCAGTCACATAAAATTTATTAAAGAAAAACATTACCCCTTAGTAACCAGTGTTCATAATGGAAAAGTAAAAAGAGAATTTTTAAAAGATATAATAAATTTTTTGAATTTGGAGGAATTTGATGAAAAGGATAAAGAATGAAGAAGAATTTATAAATTATTATTTAAAACTTCCTTATGAATATATAGTTATTCCAGAAGAAAATGGAGGTTATTCAATTAGAATAAAAGAATTTCCTGGGTGTAATGCGTTTGGAGAAACAATAGAGGAAGCATTTAAAAATATAAAAGAAACTATGAAAATATGGTTATCTGAGGTAATGAAACAAAATTTAGAAATCCCGATCCCTGAATCTAAAAAAGAATATAGTGGAAGATTTGTGACAAGAATTCCTAAATCACTTCATAAAAAATTAGTTGAAAAGGCTGAATCTGAAGGTGTAAGTTTAAATCAATATGTATTATCATGTTTAGCAAGAGAAGATAAACCATTATATAAAAATAAAAATGTAGGCGTTGTTGCAAAAAAAATTGCAATTAGATATGCTACTAAAACTTCCATATCAAGAAAAGTAAAAAAAACTTTAAAAGGAAATAAAAAATAAAGGAGGGATAATTTGGCAGACATTATTGATAATAGAGAGTATAAATTAATAGATATAGTAAAAGACATATCAACATCAACTGATAAAGCAAAATTTGCAATTGGCTACCTATTTTTAAGTGGTTTTAAAGAAGTTTATTCATATGTTAATGATTTTGAAGAGATAAGAGTAATAATGGGTAATACTACAGATAAAGAAACATTTGATGAGTTAGTTGAAGGTTATAAAAGTTTAGAAAGAGTTAAAGAAAAAATTGAAGAGGATAGATTTAAAAATAAAACTCAAACTAAAGAATTAATAAATGAAACAAAAAGTTCACTTATAGAAGATGTTGAATTAATAGAGCAATCAAAAGAAAATATTGAATATCTTGGTTCATTATCAAAAATGATAAAAGAAGAAAAATTAAATGTAAAAGTATATACTAAAGGGAGATTACATGCCAAGACTTATATATTTGATTATAAAAAAGATAAAGGATATGAAAAAGGAATTGCTATTGTTGGTTCAAGTAATTTATCTTTAGCGGGTTTATCTGATAATACAGAATTAAATGTTATAGTACATGGAAATGATAATCACGAACAATTAACAAAATGGTTTGAGGATTTGTGGAATGAAAGCGAATATTTTAATGAAGATTTAATAAAAATTTTAGAAAATAGTTGGGCATTAAATGAAAACATAACTCCTTATGACATTTATGTGAAAACAATTTATAAATTGACAGAGAGTGAAATGTATCCAATATCTGATTATTTAGATTATCCATTTCTAACTTCATTTCAAAAAGATGCCTTAAAACAAGCAATTAATATGTTAGAAAGATTTGGTGGTGTTTTTGTTGCAGATGTGGTCGGATTAGGAAAAACTTATATTGGTTTGGCACTTCTTGATTATTATCATAAAGTTAAAGGTGAAAGGTCTTTTATTATATGTCCTGCGTCTTTAAAAGAAATGTGGGAAGGGGTAATTGAAGATTATGATTTAAATTCTCATGTGCTATCAATGGGAATGTTAAGTGAAAGAAATTTTAATATTTTTGAAGAAAAAAAATACAAAGATAGAAGCATTGTACTTATTGATGAAAGTCATGAATTTAGGAACCCTGATACAATAAGATATAAAAATTTAGCACCATTTTTACAGGATAAAAAAGTCATATCTTTAACTGCAACTCCAAGGTGCAATACACATTGGGATATTTATAATCAAATAAGATTATTTCATTCAGAAGATACAATTTATGAATTCTCAGTAAATCCACCAAATATGAGAGAATTTTTTAGAAAAGTTGATGAAGGAACTGCAAAATTAAAAGATTTTTTAAGAAATATATTAATTAGAAGAACAAGAAAATTCATTTTAAAATGGTATGGAAAAGATGATGAAAATGGAAGGAAATATGTTGAAATTGGAGATAAAAAACAATATTTTCCACAAAGAATACTTGAAACTAAAGAATACAATATAGAAAAAACCTATAATGGACTTTATGATGAGATAAGAACAAAGTTAAAAGAATTGACCCTCGCAAGATATAATCTTTATGATTATGTTTTAAAAGAATATAAAGATATATCACCATATAATGAATTAAAACATGCAAGTCAAAGTTTAAAAGGAATTATGAGAGTTATTTTGTTCAAAAGATTTGAATCAAGTGTTGAAGCATTTAAAAAAACAATAACCAATTTAATAGAATTAAATTGGTTAATGAAAAAATCAATTGAAGAAGGTTTTATTCCAGCAGGTGAAGAAGCACAAAAATATATGTATCTTCATAAATCAAAAGAAGAGGAAGACTTCTTTGAGACCTTAGAAGAGTTGAGTGAAAAATATGATTCAAGTGCATTTGATGTTGATAAATTAGTGGATGATATAAATTTAGATATTGAAGTTTTAATAGATATAAATAAAATAATTTCCAAAATTGATGTTAAAAAAGATGATAAGTTTCAAACTCTTAAGAATCTAATTGAAACAAAATTAAAAAATGAAAAAGTTTTACTGTTTACTGAATATAGTGATACAGCAGATTATTTATATAATAATTTAAATTATTTAGAAAATATAGAAAAAGTTGATAGTAAAAGAAAAGATTGGCTAAATGTTATAAAAAGGTTTGCTCCAAAATCTAATAAATATGAGTTGAAAAATGGAGAAAAAGAAATACAAATTTTAATTTCTACAGATATTTTGAGTCAGGGATTAAATTTACAGGATGCAAATATAATTATAAATTATGATTTACATTGGAATCCAGTAAGATTAATTCAAAGAATAGGTAGAATTGATAGAATAGGGGCAATAAATGATAAGGTCTATTGTTATAACTTTCTACCTGAAAAGGAAATAGAAAAACACCTGGGTCTTAAAGAGAGAGTTAGTAGAAGAATTCAAGAGATACATGATACAATTGGCGAAGATACAAAAATATTAGATGAAACAGAAAGATTAAATGAAGAAGATATGTATGCAATATATTCTGGTGATGAAAAAATATTAGATAAATATGATGAAGAAGAATCATTAAATATTGACGAACTGAGGAATATTGTAAATGATATTAAAAGAAATAATCCAAATTATTTTGAAAAAATAATAAATATGCCAGATGGAGTTAGAAGTGCAAAAGGTTCTGGAAAAGAAAAATACCTATATACTTATTTAAAATGTGGTGATTATGAAAAACTTTATTTGTTGGATGAAAATGGAAATATAATTAATGATGATTTAGATACTATTATCAATATAATAAAATGTGAGCCCTCAGAGAAAATTGGGAAAAAGGATAATGAAATTTTTGAATTGATACCTCAAATAAAAAGAAATTTTGATAAAGAAGTTGAAGACCTTAGAAAATTGAAATTAGTCTCAAAAAAATTAACTCCTCAACAAAGATATGTTTTAGATGAACTTAAAATTTACTATGGAACAACTGATAACTTAGAAATTAAAGAATTGATAAATCAATTTAGTGATATTTTTAATAAAGAACTTCTTCCAATTATTCAAAAAGAATTAAGAATAATTAAAAGAGATGGATTAAAGGATGATAAACTTATAAAATATTTGAAAGAATTGGTTTTAAA
>JBAMLT010000172.1:0-4947 GCA_039793425.1 Caldisericota bacterium | reverse complement strand
CTATGATGCCACCATTTGCAATTAGCGTTTCAAATGTTTGAGAAAATTTAGAATTTATTTTAAATGGAATTACTTCGCCATTTTGTTTTGTATAATTTCCATTTACTATAATTGAAGAGTTATTAAATGGAGAATTTGAAGATGGGGTGAAGCTAAGATCAACTTTTTTAAAAACACCTGCATAAACTTCAATACTTCCCAAGTCAACCACACCTGAAGATATATCAAAGCTAAGTGGACCATTTATGGTAATATCAGGTGATTCCGTTTCACTTCCTGATGATTCATTTCCACCATCATTGTTTTGTCCCTGTTGATTACCTTCAAATCCGGTATTTTCCTGTAAGGTAATCTTTGAAAGGTTTACATTGAATGATGTTAATGAAATTGTCCCACTTCTTGATAAAACATTATTACTATTTGATTTGGATGAAACCTTTAATAACAATGAGCTATTTTTTTGAAGTGGCTGAGTTGGTGCATTATCTTTTTTGCCGCAACCAACGCTTATTAATGCGATAATAATTATCGCACTGGACAAAAGAACAAATTTTGTGGTTCTCCTTTTGAACTCCTTATTAATTAATAATTTGTTTGTTTATTATTCCCAATTAATGGGAATCGTAACATTTGTTCATTTATTCATTTTTCCTTTTTACATAAATATAAAATTCAAATCTGAAGATTTTCTGAAGAATTTATGACATCTAATTTTTTTATATCAAATTTTATGGATAAGACAAAATTTTCAAACAGGAGATTACTGGATAAAACGAACTCATACAAATCACAAATCTTTTTCACTATGGTTAATCCGAGTCCTACAGAATCCGATGAACTTGATCCTTTATAAAATCTTTCAAAGAATTTGTTTGGGTCGGCATTTAAATAATTTCCTGTGTTTGAGATTATTAACTCATTATTTTTTAATTCAATGTTAATTGTGCCGTTATCAATATTATGTTTAATTGCATTCGAAATTAAATTGCTCAACAGAATGTTGATTAAAGATTGATTAGCAGAGACAATCTATTCTTCATCCATAACCAAGTTCACTTTCAAATTCTTACTTGAAATGAAATCCTTGTAATCATCAAACACAGTTTTAATTTCTTTGGAAAGATTTATTTCGGTGCTTTCAAATAAATCTTTATGCTCAAGTTTATTTAAAAGGAGAATTGATTTATTTATTCGTTCAAGTTTGTTTAAATTTTTAAAGCAGTATCAAGCAGAGCTAAATTATTTTCACTTAATTCGTTGCTTTGAATCAGTAATTCCAACTTTGATTTAATCACGGAAATTGGTGTTTGAATTTCGTGATTCATCTCTTCAGAAAATTCTTTTAAGCTGCGATATTCGCCTATTGCTTTTTCTGAAAGAAATGAAATTGATTTATTGAGTTTATCAAATTCTTCAATATCAGATTTGGCAAAAGCGATTGGCAAATTATCTTTTAGTGAAAATCCTTCTATCTTTTTTAAGGTTGCGTAAAAGTCACTAAAAGTTTTCTGGGAAACAGTTTTGTTGATGAAAAATAATATCACAATAAATAACACAAATGCCGAAAGTTCTATTGTTAAAATTGAAGCAAAAATATCTTCCTTCTCAATTAAAGATGAGCGCACTATTATTTTATAATTTTTTCCATTGATGCTTGCATATGAAGTTAATTCTCTGAATGGTTCTGGTTCATTTTCTTCGCCTGAAAATATTTGAACATCTCTGAATTCTTTTTTATCATAAAAATTATTTGTAGGTTCAACCTGAACAAAAGGATAAAAACTAACTTGTTTGCCTTGCTTAATCTCGTTCACTACATTGTAAAAAATATCCGAAAGTTTTTCATCAATTTCTCTTTCTAATGAGTTTTCCAGCAGAAAGTAAATGCCAAGAAAAATGATAATGAATATCACTGATGAGCTGATTAAAAAGTAACGACTTATTTTATTTATCAATTTCATTTTAATGTGAATTTGTATCCAATTCCATAAACAGATTTAATGTAATCATTCGCGCCCCGTTCAATAAGCTTTTTGCGAAGATTTTTTATGTGTGTGTAAACAAAATCAAAATTGTCAAAAGCATTTGCATCATCTCCCCAAATATGTTCAACGATTGATTCTTTTGTTAAAACTCTTTCCTTATTGCTGACAAAAAACAAAAGGATATCGTACTCCCTTTTAGTTAACTCAAAATTATTATTATTTACCGAAACTGTTCTTGTTTCAGTGTCGATTGAAATTTCATTAATGACTACTTTGCTATTTCCATCGAAAAGTCTTCTTCTTAAAACTGATTTAATTATTGCGTTGAGTTCAGCGAGATGAAATGGTTTTGTAAGATAATCGTCAGCACCGAGTTCAAGTCCGGTTAGCTTATCGTCAATAGTATTTTTTGCAGTGATAATAATTATTCCACATTTAGGTTGGACTTCTTTTAACTTTTTAACCAAATCAAGTCCTGAACCGTCGGGAAGCATTAAATCAACAAGTGCGCAATCGTATTCATAAAGATTAATTTTTTCCTCCGCACTTGAAAAATCATTTGCGGTATCAATAATAAAATCTTCTCCGCCAATAAATTTTTCAATTGACTGAGCTAAATCTTTTTCGTCTTCGATTAATAAAATTTTCATAGCGAAAACTAAATAATAATTCTGAAGAAAGTTTGAAGAAACAGAATAAATTTAAAAGGGAAGTGATTTATACCCCGAGTGTAAAAAGTATTAATCCAATTAAAACACCAATAACAAAATTAAATGTCTTTAACAACATTGAATCCTTAAACGAATATGATAGCATCGGCAGCATTCCGTGACCATCTTGAACGATTGAACTAGTAAGTAAAACTGAAAAAGGAATTAATCCTTGTGCAAAGAGTGTAACAAAAATTAAATGTGGACCAGATTCAGGTATTAATCCAACTAACGCTCCAACAAATAGAAAAACAATTTTATATTGTGAAGTAAATTCTTCCAGATGTAAATATTTTAATCCAAACTCAACAACCGCAAGCGCACCAAATGTCCAGAGTGCAGTTTTCCAAAGATGTTTTTTAATTATGTGTCCCCAGATATGTTCTTTCACATAATGCTTAAAACTTTTTTCTTTTGGATGAACAACCATTTCCTTACAATTTTCACAAGTAGGAATTTTATATTTTTTAACAATGATATCTATCAACCATCCGCTAAAAATTCCTATCACAAAAAGAATTGCAAAAAGGATAATTGCTTGTTTAGGAAACATTGCTAACATAACGAAGGCTTCATCACCGGAAACAGCAACCATCGCTCCTGCGAGTGCACCAAAACTGATTAATCCATGTATATAAAGAGAAACATTGGTAAATCCTCCGATACAACCAGGTACTGTTCCAATTAAAGATGCTAATACATATTGTTTGAACTTTCTTGCATTAATAAAAAATGATTCAAGTTTATTTTTAGTTACAACATTTAACAAATCAACTAAAATCATCATCACTGCAACGAGCAATGATATTTGGATGGATTCTTTTATAATTTTTAAAAGAGCATCCATTTTTAACTCCTTGTTAATTATATTTTGTTTTGATGTTCATTAGATGTTTTTTTGAAAAACAAGATTCACTTATAAAAAAAATTAATCGTTCTGTGAAATAAAATCAGTTAGTTTTCCAGAAAACATTTTTTCGGTTTTAAGATTCATCAAAACACATTTTTGTTTAGCATAAAAGACGATTTTATTATTGACTTGTATTTGAGCATTAAAAGTTAGCACACCATGAGAAATATTTTCTAGAATCATTGTTCCAATTGGGTTATCCGAAAGTTTAATTTGTTTTTTATATTTTACTTCACTTGATATAACAACTAAATACAAATCATTTGCGAGTAATTTTTCCAATGAAATGATTGCTGAAAATAATTTATTTCTCAATTCTTCTAACCATCTAATAAAAACAATATTATTCACATGCCCAGCAATATCAATATCATAGGTTTGAACTTCAAAATTTTTTTCGACTTCTATTTGAGTTAAATGCATAATCATAATTTTTAAGGCAATAAAATTGCAGCTGCAATGGTAGTTGTCCACAGACCTTTTTTATCACCTTCAGCTGTTTGTGTAATATTAAATGTCTTAACAATCTTTCCAGACATTTTAAAGACTTGTTCTCTTTCATTCCAATCAGTTTCAGAATCGAATTCGACACCAAGTGTTGTTGCGAGCATTTGTGCGGCTAAATCTTCAGCATAATCTCCAGCTATTTTTTCTTTAACTCCATAAGGATGATATTCCGATAAATAACCATAATGTTTTCCATCTGCAGGAATTGCAACTCCAATTGATGAAGCTATTAGACGATTTGGTTCATTCGTGGAATTGCGAGCCATTACAGCAAAAGTAATTTGTCCAGGATTTAATAATTTTAATCCTTGTTGCCTTGGTATAATTTTACAACCGGGTGGATAAATACTACTCACCGAGACAAGATTACAAATTTGGATACCAGCATTTCTAAGTGCAGCTTCGAAAGAACTTAGATAATCTTTGTGCCTACCGACACCTTTTGTAAAAAATATTTTTGTTGGAACGTACAATTTTTTCTCCTTTTTATTTTGATAAGAAATTATTTACAGCATCTTTAACTTTCATTGTCCCTTTCAAACCATCAACTATTTTAATACCGCTTCTCAAAAGAACAGCTTCAGCTTTATCTCCGACATGACCAGTAAGTAAAACTTCAGCACCTTTATTAATAATCATTTCTGCTGCTTTAGGACCTGCGCCGCTTTGCATTTGTTCACAAAGATTTGATACAGCTTCAAACTTCATTGTTTCAGAATCCACAATTAAAAAATATTGGCAACGGCCAAATTGCTCGCTTACGAGGGCATCCATTGAACCGCCTGTTGATGTTACTGCAATTTTCATACTATTTCTTCCTTTATTTTTGTTGTTA
>JBAMLT010000171.1:0-5204 GCA_039793425.1 Caldisericota bacterium | reverse complement strand
ATATTGACATAAATAAAAAAGATATATAAAATTTTAATGTTGAATCTTTTTTTAAGGAGGTGTTTTTAATGAGAAAATTTGTTGGGTTAATTCTTGTGGGGTTACTTATTTTCCTATCCTTCTCAATTTCCTGTAAGCCTAAAGAAGAAATAAGCAAACCAGTTGTTTTTGAAAAGAAGATTAAAGCAGGCTTTATCTATGTAGGTCCAATTGGTGATTATGGTTGGTCTCATGCTCACGAACAGGGAAGAAAGTATGTTCAAGAAAAGTTCCCATGGCTTGAAACAACCTATGTTGAAGCAGTTGCTGAAGCTGATTGTCCAAGAATAATTGATAGGTTAATAAATGAAGAAAAGTGTGATATTGTTTTTACAACAAGTTTTGGTTATATGGATGCAACTGTTGAAGCAGCAAAGAAATATCCAGATAAACTTTTTATGCATTGTTCTGGATACAAACAAGATAAAAATCTTGGTACTTATTTTGTAGATTTCTATGAACTTTATTATCTTAATGGTTTGATGGCAGGGGCATTAACAAAATCAAATAAAGTTGGATATGTTGGTGCACAACCAATTCCAGAAGTTGTAAGACATATAAATGCCTTTGCGCTTGGTGTTAAGGAAGCAAATCCAAATGCTAAAGTTTATGTAACATGGCTATTTTCATGGTATGATCCAGCAAAAGCAAAAGAAGCAGCAGAATCCCTAATTGCTCAAGGTGTTGATACCCTTGCTTTCACTGAAGATTCAACTGCGGTTGTTGAAGTTGGCGAAGATTATACAAAAAAGGGTAAGCAAATTTATACTTTCTCACACTACAGTCCAATGTTAAAATATGGCGAGGATTCTGTTGTTTCAGGACAACTTGTAAATTGGGGTATTGCATATGAAGAAATACTGATGAGATTATATACTAATACCTGGATTAGTAAAGATTATCTATATTTACTAAAAGAAGGTGGTTGTCAACTTGGTGGTGATTTTGGTGTACCAATAAATCCAAAATTTGAAAATGATTTGAAGAGTAAGAAGATAAAGGATAAACTTCTTGGTGAAATATCAATTTATGATCTTGTTATGAAGAGAATTGAACAATTCAAAGATCCTGTTGCAAAATATAATCCATTTGTAGGTCCACTTTATGATAATAAAGGTAATTTAAAATTGAAAGATGGTGAAGAGGGAACTTATAATATGCTATGGTCAATTGATTGGTTTGTTGATAATGTTGTTGGAGAAGTTCCAAAATAAAAATTTATCAATAATTTTAGAGGAGGAGGGTAAATTCTCCTCCTCTTTTTATTAATATATTATGAAAAATCAGGGTATTGAAACCCTTGAAATGAAGGGTATTTATAAAGAATTTCCAGGAATAGTTGCTAATAATTTTATTGATTTTAATATAAAAAAAGGAGAAATAATTTCACTTCTTGGAGAAAATGGTGCTGGAAAAACAACTCTTATGAATATTTTATATGGTTTATATAGAATGGATAAGGGGGAAATATATATAAATAACGAAAAAGTTAATATAAAATCACCAAAAGATGCAATAAACTATGGAATAGGAATGGTTCATCAACATTTTATGTTAATTGATAATCATTCAGTTCTTGAAAATATATCGTTATATTTAAAAGAAACTCCAATATTTTTCCCTGAAAAAGTAGTTGAGGATAAAATTTTAAAATTTTTTGATAAATATGGATTTAATGTTAACTATAAAGCAAAAATTTATGAACTTTCTCTTGGTGAGCAACAGAGAGTGGAAATTATAAAGATACTTCTTGGAGGAGCATCATTAATAATACTCGATGAGCCAACTTCAGTTTTAACACCTAAAGAAGCAAAAGATCTTTTTGGTTTATTAAGAAATCTGATTAAAGAGGGAAAATCTATTATTTTTATAACACATAAACTTAAAGAAGTTTTTGAGATAAGTAGTAAAGTTGTTGTTTTAAGAAAGGGAAAAAAAGTTTATGAAGAAGATATTAAAAATACAAATGAAAACGTACTTGCAAGATATATGGTTGAAAGAGAAATAAAACCTTTAATAGAAAAGAAGGAAATTAAAAATGGAGAAATTATATTAAGTGTTAAAGATCTTTTTGTAAAAAATGATAAGGGAAGAAATGTTGTTAAAGGAGTAAATTTTTTAGTTAAAAAATATGAAATTTTTGGAATAGCAGGTGTCTCTGGAAATGGCCAAAAAGAACTTATTGAAGCAATAACAGGTTTGAGAAAATGGGAAAAAGGAGAAATTGTTATCTTTGGAAAAAATTATCACAAATTTAATTCAAAACTTTTCAGAAAATTAAATATTTCGCATATACCAGAAGAAAGAACCAAATTTGGAGTTGTATCAAATTTGCCAATTTATGATAACTCTGTTTTAAGAACCTATGATAATCATCCTTTTTATAAAGGTCTTTTATTAAGATATAACACAATAAAAGATTTTTCAAAAAAAATTGTTAATGACTACAATGTCATGACTCCTTCTATCAATACAAAAGTTAAATTATTATCCGGAGGTAACATTCAAAAATTTATTCTTGGTAGGGAAATCTCTACAAAAAAAGATTTGATAATTGCTGCTCATCCAACATATGGCCTTGATATATCTGCAACAAGATATATAAGAGACCTTCTAATAAAAATGAGAGATGAAGGAAGTGCAATTTTACTTGTTTCAGAAGATCTTGATGAAATACTTGAAGTTTCAGATAGATTTGCGATTATGTATGATGGTGAATTTATTAGTATTACAAAACCAGGCGAACTATCAATTGAAGAAATTGGCCTTTTATTAGGAGGTATGAAAAATAAAGAGGAGAAAATTTCTTGATAACTATTGAAAAAAGAAAAAAATATAGTATAAAAGAAAATTTATTAATTATAATTATTTCTATTTTTTTAAGTTTATTTATTTCGAGTTTAATTTTTTCATTAAAAGGAATAAATCCATTTTTTGCTCTTTATAAAATAATCTTTAGTTCTTTTGGAAGTTTATATGGAATAAAGGAAACAGTAACAAAAGCAATACCACTTATGCTCTGTGGTATTGGGCTTTCAATTGCCTTTAAAGGAAAATTTTGGAATATTGGTGCAGAAGGACAACTTCTAACTGGAGCTGTTCTTGCAACATGGGTGGGATTATTCATAGGAAAAAATCTACCATCGATAATTTTAATACCTTTAATGTTTTTAATTGGTTTCATTGGTGGTGGGTTAATTGGTCTAATTCCAGCATTTTTAAAAGTTAGATTCAACATAAATGAAGTTATCATAACTTTGATGCTCAATTACATTATTGAACAATATGTTCAGTATCTTGTTTATGGACCTTGGAAAGGAAAAACTCAGTATGGTTTTCCATATACAGATAATCTTTCTCAAAATGCATTACTACCAATAATAAAAGGTTCGAGAATTCATTATCCAACATTGATAATTGCTATTCTTCTCTCAATTTTAATTTTCTTTTTAATATTCAGAACAAAACTTGGTTATGAAATAAGAGTAATAGGAGAAAATCCTTTAAGCGCAAAATATGCAGGAATTGATTTTATGAAGGTAACATTAATTATGATGTTTTTAAGTGGTGGTATTGCTGCTCTTGCTGGTGTTGGTGAAATTTCTGGAATCCATAAACATTTAACATATCCATCACAGATATCATCTGGTTATGGTTATACTGCAATAATTGTTGCATGGCTTGCTCAACTTAATCCACTCATAGTAATTTTAACTTCGCTTTTCTTTGGTGGGATTCTTGTTGGAGGAGATGTAATTCAAACTTCTTTTGGATTTCCATTTGCTACTATAAATATTTTTAATGGTTTGATGCTTGTTTTTATTTCAATAAGTTATTTTTTAATTCAATATAAAATAACTTTTAAAAGGATTGAAAAATGAATGAAACTACTTTTTTAATATTTTCAATAATTAAAAGAGCACTTATTTCAGGAACTCCTCTACTTCTTGGAACACTTGGTGAAATTTATACTGAAAGATCTGGTGTATTAAATCTTGGAATAGAAGGCATGATGGCAATTGGTGCTGTTTCAGGATTTGGTCTTACATTAATTACGAAAAATCCCTGGTTTGGTTTAGTTTTTGCAATAATTTTTGGAATTTTATTATCTTTAATTCACGCTTTTGTATCTATAACACTAAGAGGTAATCAAACAATCTCTGGACTTTCAATTTCAATGCTTGGCCTTGGAATAAGTGGTTTCTGGGGTAAAGCCTATATTGGAACTCCATTAAAATATAAATTTCAGGATTTTACTATACCTATTTTAAATAAAATTCCATTTTTAGGAGAACTTATTTTCATAGGAGATCCTATATTTTATATTTCATTAATTCTAACTTTTATTCTATGGTTTATTCTATATAAAACAAAATGGGGAATAATTATTAGGTCATGTGGTGAAAATCCTCTTGCTTCTGATTCTATGGGAATAAATGTGTATATTGTTAGATATATCTGTGTTGTAATTGGTGGTGCTCTTGCAGGAATGGCAGGGGCTTATCTTTCTTTAGCATATGCGTCTTCTTGGATTGAAGGAATGACAGGTGGTAGAGGATGGATAGTTATTGCACTTACAATCTTCTCATTATGGAACCCTGTAAGAGCATTGCTTGGTGCTTATTTATTTGGTGGAATTTATATACTTCAATATATTTTACAGCAGTATTATAAAATTTCACCAAATATACTTCTTATGTTACCCTATATTGGAACTATTTTAGTTTTGTTACTGAGTGCTAATGAAACATTAAGAAAAAGAATTGGTGCTCCGAAATTTCTTGGTGAACCATATATAAAAGAAGAGAAGTAAAAATTAAAAAAATTTTTTCTATTTTTTCTAACAATTTTTTAAAAAGATTCAAATATGTTGGCAATCTTGAATAAACATCATCAGCAATATTTTCATCATAAATATGAGTAGTTAAATTTCTGTCTTCAATCATTTTAATAAAATCTTCTTTATGTTTGGTTACCATAGCAATATCATCAAGATTAACTCTAATTATAATGTTTTTTGTACCTTTTACTTTTTTTAATGCTTCAACAACATTATTAATAATTACAGTTTTTTGATTTTCTGTTATAATTTTTATTATCTTTTTTACTATTAAAAGAACAATTGAAATAATTTGATACTCAGTTCCTTCAATTATTTCCTGTCT
>JBAMLT010000170.1:0-5232 GCA_039793425.1 Caldisericota bacterium | reverse complement strand
AATAAACTGTTTTTATTAAATTTCCATTTCTATCATAAATTTCAGATGATTCTGGAGGACTAAACTGTATATCCTCAATCTTTGGCAAAAACCTTATTATATATTCATAATATGAAAATGCGTATATAAAAAATGAGAAAAATATTGTTAGTATTAAAAGAAGAAAAACTAAAAAAACTCTTTTTTTAGTAAAGGTTTTTTTATTATTTTTTCTTTCTTCTCTTTTTTTAGAGACTATCTTTCTTAGGTAAAACAAATGGTCTATTTATCTCAATTGGTTCTACTTTAATTTTTAATATCTCTTTTATATCTTTTGGTAAAAGGAATAGTTTGATATGTGTATCGCCATCATAAAATTTTAACTCACCATCTATTCTTTCTTTTATTCTTTTTTCAATTTCTTCACTATCAAATTTTTTTGGATCATATTTATTTGAGCAAAGTATGTAACTCCAGGTTGTATCAAAACTTGGAACATAAGAGTAATATGAATAAACATTTTCAAAAATTTCTTTAAGAGTCCAGTAAATTTTTCTATGCATTTCATAAGTTACACATCTTAGCATTGATGCCTGTATTGAAAAAATTCCATCCTTTTTCAATTTCTTAGATAAACCTAAAAAGAATTCTTTTGTGTAAAGAAGATAAGAACTACTTCCTTCAAATGGTTCTGTTACATCCTGTATTATAATATCAAACATTTCATCTGGGATATCTTTTATAAAATCTCTTGCATCTTTAATAATAAGTTTAACCTTTTTTGAAAAGAAACTACCTTTATGCCATTCAGATAGATATTTTTTCGCAAAATCTATCATCTTTTCATCTATATCAACCATAAAAACTTCTTTAACTGATTTATGTTTTAATACTTCCCTTAATGTTGCACCTTCACCCCCACCAACAATCAATACCATTTCAGGACTGTTATGAATTATAAGTGAAGGATGAACAAGTGATTCATGATATATATATTCATCCATTTCTGAGGATTGAACATCTCCATCAATTATTAACATTTTTCCATAAAAAGGAGATTTAAGTATTTCAATTCTCTGATAATCTGTTGTTTCACTTATAAGATATTCCGTAAATCCATGAAGATGTTTTTCTGTAGGTTCAAAATTATCGTGAAACCACATCCAATTTCTCAATTTCATCTTCCTCTTTATGCATTTCCTTTTGATTTAATTTATGTTTATATAAGCCATTTTCATACTCACCCCTTGAGAGAGCTGTAAGGAATATATCCTTTGCCTTAAACTCCTCAATAATATAATCACAAGCCTTTTGAGGCATTGTGTTTAAACCACATGTATATATATCCAAAGCAGCATAAGAATGTTCAGGCCATGTATGAATAGATAAATGTGACTCAGATATAACAACTACTCCACTTATTCCTTGTGGAGAAAATTTATGAAAAACTACCTGAAGAATTTCAGCATTTGCTCTAACTGCTGCTTCAGTTAAAGTTTTTCTAACTTTTTCCAAATCATTAATTATATCTGGATCACATCCAGATAACTCTAAAATAAAGTGAACGCCTTTTGTTTCCATTTCACCTCCCTCCTGGGATGTATAGTATATAAAAAAATAAAAAGATATATTATTCAAACTATTTACTAAAAAATAGCAAATTCATTTATAAAATAAATTTAAAATTTGTCAATACCTTTTAAACATTTTTTTAATTTTTTTTAATTTTTTTTGAAAAATATTTTTAAATTTATAAAAGATTGGTAATGAATTAATTAAAATTGTTAAATTTCGACAATTAAAAAAATTTTTCATATTAAAATGTATTATTAAAAGACAATATCTAAATTTTTTATAAAAATAAAATTTAATGAAACCTGTCTATTTATTTTATTTAAAGAATAATTTAATTGTTATATTAAAAACAATTCAAATTTATCAATTCATAATATTGATGAACCTTCTTTTTATATTATTTGATTTAGATAAATTTTTATTATATAATTTAACAAAATTTTGGGGAGTCGTCCAATGGTAGGACAGTGGACTCTGGATCCATTAATCGGGGTTCGAATCCCTGCTCCCCAGCCATATTATCTATTTACAAAAGTAGGCTGTCTAATTTTGTAAATTTCATTGAAATTTTTAAGGTGATATAATTTTTTTATGTGCGGAAGATTTATTTTTTTTGAGATTGATAAAATACCAGAAAGATTTGATGCAATAATTGAAAAAACCTTCAATTTTTCTCCAAGTTATAACATTTCTCCTGGTCAAGATGTACCAGTAATCATTAAAGAAGAAAAGTTTAACAAAGTTAAATTAATGAAATGGGGGTTAACTCCTTTCTGGGTTAAGGATTTAAAGGAATTCAAACCTTTTATAAATCTAAGAAAAGAGTCTTTCCAGGAAAAACCGCATTTTTATAGGTATTTAAAAAACAGAAGATGCATAATTCCTTCAAATGGATTTTATGAATGGAAAAAAGAATTAAAAACAAAAACACCATATTTTATTTCTTTAAAAGATGAGACTCTTTTTTCATTTGCTGGTATATATGATATCTATAAAGATGAGGAAAGAGAAATAATAAGTTTTGCAATAATAACAACTAAACCAAATGATAAAATTAAAGAAATTCATGATAGGATGCCAGTTATATTGGATAAAGAAAGAGAAAAAATTTGGCTTGATAATAATTACCAAGAATATGATAATTTAATAAATTTTCTTAAGCCATTCCCAGATAATTTAATAAATATTTTTGAGGTTTCTACTTTAGTAAATAATCCAGAAAATAATTTTAAAGAATTGATTTTACCTTATAAAAAAGATAAAAATATTTTATTTTAAAAAAGTTGAATAATTTTATTTTTATGTAAAAATTATTATAAGATAAACATTAAAAAGGAGGTTTGGATGACAAAAAAATTTTTTTTAAGTTTTTTGATTGTTACTCTTTTTATCACTCTTTTACCTTTAATTAAAGTAAAAGCAAATTCTGAAAAACTATTAGTTATTGTTCAACTTAAATCACCTTCATACTCTGAATTTTTATCTAATAGGAAAGATTTACCTATGTCAAATTACAGTAAAAATTCTTATTTAAATTTACTTAACAAAGAACATCAGAATTTTTTATTCTCGATTTCAAATCAGAAAATTTATTTTAAAGAGAGGTGGCATTATTATTTGTCATATAATGGAGTTTCAGGTGAGGTTAATAAGGATGATATTGAAAAAATAAAGAAAAATCCATATGTAAAAAATGTATATATATCTCAAACTCATTATTTAGATACTGATATATTTGTTCCATTAATAAATGCACCAAAGGTTTGGCAGATGACTGATCAAAATGGATTATCAGTTACAGGTAAGGGAATGCTTATTGGAATAATTGATACTGGAATTGATTATAAACACCCAGATTTGGGAGGAGGAATTGGAAAAGAGTTTAAGGTTAAAGGTGGATATGATTTTGCGAATGATGATTCAGATCCTATGGATCCACCTGAACAGGGTCATGGTACTGCTGTTGCTGGTATTGCAGCAGGAAATGGAATAGTAAAAGGAGTTGCTCCTGATGCAAATCTTATGGCATATAAAGTATTTCCAGATGGTGAAGGTGGCGCAAGCGATGCAGATATTATAGCAGCAATAGATCAAGCATTAAAAGATGGATGTACATCTGTTAATTTATCTCTTGGTTCACCTGGCGGAAAAAGCGAAGGAGACCCAGAGACAGATGCTATGAATAATGCGGTAAACCTTGGCTTGATAGTTGTTGCTGCAGCAGGAAATGAGGGTTTAAGAAGTAAAGAACTTGGATGGCCTATAAGTCTACCTTCAACTGCTAAAAATGCTATCTCAGTTGCAGCAAGCGATGAAGGTGGTGGAACAGTAAATATTACCTACCCTTCTGGATTTGAAGATAAATTTATACCTTTTACTTATGGAGATGGAGTTCCTGAATTTCCTGAAGGAAAAGAATATGAACTTGTTTATTGTGGCTATGGAAGAGATAAAGATTTTGAAGGAAAAAATTTAAAAGGAAAACTTGCTTTAATACAAAGAGGACCACTTGCTCCTGAATCTGCACTTCTATTTGAGACAAAATATTTTAATGCTTTAGCAAATGGTGCAGAAGGAGTAATTGTTTTTAATACAGCACCTGGGCCAGTTGTTACGATGGCTCTAAATATAGAAGCCCACAAAGGAGTTGAACTCAAACCTGCTGTTTTTATTATGGAAGAGGATGGATATTTATTAAAGTCGCTTATGGAAAGTGGCTTAAAAATTTCTTTTACAAGAAAATTAAGAAAAGAAAATTTAGTTGCAGATTTTTCTTCTCAAGGTCCAACCCCTGATGATGTTTTCAAACCAGAAATAGCAGCGCCTGGTACAAATACTTTTACAACTGCACCTCAAGGTCAATATACTTATGGATTTGGAGGAACTTCTGGTGCTACACCATTTATATGTGGTTCAACTGCTTTGATTAAACAACTTCACCCTGATTGGACTCCTGAAGATGTAAAGACAAGTTTAATGAATAACGCTTTTGTTATGATAAATCCAAATAACAATCTCCCATTTACATGGACAGATCAAGGTTCAGGAAGAGTAGATGTTTACTCTGCAGCAACAACACCTCTCTTAATTAAACCATATTCAATTTTTATAAAAGATAAAGAAGGTGAGATATCAATTACTGTAAAGAATTTAACTAAAGATAATATTGAATTTAAAGTAAATTCAAATCTTATATCATCAGTAACGGGAATTAATTTTGATTATATGGATAAAGAAGAAAGTTTTTCAGTTGATGGAGAAAGTGAAGTAACAATCAAATTTAAATATACTATTGATGATAAAGTTTTAGAAGGATATTATGATGGAGTGATTTATTTTAAACTTACAGATAGAACTCTTCATATACCAATAGTGATTAAGAAAGGAATTCCAAAAGTTCCAACAAAAATTTTAGATGATATTTCTATTGACCCAAAAAAAATATCACCAAATGGAGATGGAGTTGAAGATACGATAAAATTCCACTTTAAATTAAATTTTGGAGCAAAAGGCCTCTTTCATGATCAAGCTTATAGAAGTAGAATCACAGGTGTTATTATTGATGTTCTTGATGAAAAAGGAACCACAAAATTGGGTACAATTTATAAAAAGGTTTTAATGAATGGTGTTTATGATTTTGTTTGGGATGGAAGAGATTTTGATGGAAAATTTTTCTTA
>JBAMLT010000169.1:0-5289 GCA_039793425.1 Caldisericota bacterium | reverse complement strand
AGTTTTGAAAAAGTAATGCACAGAGTTCTCCTTGTAAAAGCTGATTCTAGGATTCTCTCCTCTTAACATTTCATCACAATTCTAACTTAACATATATTTTAATTTTCAAAACAGCATTAAGCTACTTTTAGCTCTGGACTGAAAAATACCTGTCCGGAACTCAGATTAAAGCTTGTAATCTGAAATAATTCATCCTTTTTCATTGCCTTTTTCACAAAAAATAAAATTTGCTTTCTGATAATAAACTTTATCAGACACTAATGAAAAAAAATTAGTCCTATGTTTTGAAATTATTAAAAATTAGCTTTATAGAAATCCTTATGATATCCCTTCATATGGAATTATTTTGGAATATTACAAAAGATTTAAGTTTTAGAGTTTTTTATATTCACAAATATCGCTTAGGGGGCATTCAGAACATTTAGGATTTTTCGGTTTACATATTAGGTTTGCAAAATCTAAAAGTGATAAATTGAATTCTTTAGCATTTTTGGACGGAACTAAACTTTGAACAAATTCCCATAAATTTTTGTCTTCTCTTGCTCTTGTTTTTTTTGGTTGAAAGCTAAATACCCTAGAAATAACCCTAATAACATTTGTATCTACCATAGGAAAGGGAAAATTACCGGCAAGAGTGAGAACAGCATTGGCCGTATAAGAACCAATTCCGCTTATTTTTTCGAGCTCTATTTTGTTGAGCGGAACTTCCCCACCATATTTTTCCAATAATTCTTTGGCTATAGAAATTAATATTCTGGCTCTTTTAATTTGCATTCCTAAAGGTTTGATTAAATTTTCAAGTTCTTTTGGATCAGCAGAAGCTAAATCAAATACAGTAGGATACTTTTCCATAAAAGAACTATATATATTAATTACTTGTATACGCGTTGTTTTTTTAAGTAGAATTTCAGCTATTAAAACTGCATAAGGATCTTCAGTTTCTCTCCAAGGAAAGCTGATTTTATTTTTTTTATGCCAATTTAAAATATCTTCAACAAATTTCCTTTTTTTAAATTCACTATTGTTCATAATAATCTATTTTAATTTTAAATTATAATTTTTGGCTGAACCAACTTGTACTTCTTTTTATGCAACCGTTGTTCTTATTTCTAATACTGTTCAGCTGATTCTCTAAATAACTTTGATAGGCATCTCTTAAATCCTCATATTCTCTTGCGTATTCACCAGGTAAACCCATTTTTTTAGAGGGTATCCCAGATTTAGTTTTTGGGATTGGAACATGACTTATAATTCTTTGATTTTCTTCGAACCTTATTTTTAAATTTTCTTCCCAATTAGGAATTTTCTGCATATCAGACAAAAAATATCCGTAATTTTCACCAACAACCGCGCCCGACCAGGATGAATCATATGGATCATATAAAGGATCTTCACCATTAAAATAGTGCGCACTTCCTTTAGATTCAACGGCATTATTCTCATTAGATGTTAATTGTTGGTAAGTCACAAATCCCTGAACAGTGCATGAGATTTTTTCAATTTTTTCTGCTACTTCAATAACTCTATTGAACCATTCACTGCTCATTTTATTTTTAATTAAAGGAAATTCAGAAAGCCACAACAGCAAGTGTTCCTGAGGGAGATCTACCTTCACAGCACCATATCCATCGTAAGGCCTTGTTCTTATAGATGATGCAGACACCAAAAGCCATTTTTGATCCCTCCTCGTTTCTTTTACATCAATCCAAAATTTTGACCAATCGTAATTTTCGTTCCGCTTTATTGCCACAATATCTGGAAGATAAGCTCCATAATAAAAATCTGCAATATCTAATTCAGTTAAAACTTCCAATGAAAGTTTTTCTTTGAGAAAAATTTTAAAGGCTTCTTCTGCTAGTTTTCCATATATGAAACTCTCTATAAACTCTCCTAAATTTCTTGTTCTTCCGCCTGCAATTCCACTGTATTTAGTAATTTTATTTGTTAAATAAGCATAGGTTGTGAAACCGATTATTTCAATATAAGATTCTTTCGGAACATAAACTATATTGGTATTTTCAGCGTTCATAGTATTCTTTATTAATCTCTATATTATTTATTTTTTGCTTGAGCAGTTTCACTAAACTTCAATAATTTAATTTTGCTAATTTTATTTTCAAATTTAATCAAAAAAAGATAATATCTGTTCTAAAACTTTCGAAATGCGGTACCCCGCAAGGGGAGGAACCGCTTCCCCTATTTGTGCCCTAATTTCTTGGGAATTTCCGGAAAACAAAAACCAATCTGGAAAAGTTTGAAGCCTAGCAAGCTCCCTATTTGTCAGCCTCCCTCTATCT
Source organism: Caldisericota bacterium (assembly GCA_039793425.1). GTDB lineage: Bacteria > Caldisericota > Caldisericia > B22-G15 > B22-G15 > JAAYUH01. Next base: position 2,992 of record JBAMLT010000169.1, on the reverse strand, counting down.
TTTTCATAGTGATAGCCCCATGTCCCTCCACCGCCGTAAGCTATTACAGTTTGGGCAGGTTCAAGAGGATGCACCCTTCTGTAAATATTGCTCATAAGCCCTTTTACTTCCCATTTAGTGCCGTTTAAAAACGCATAATTTTCTCCTGGAGGTATTTTACTCATTCTTTCAATGACATTTTTACTTTCATTTGGAATTTTATTAGAATTATCTGGAAACTTATTTATTCTTATAGGTTTATTTAAATAATCTAAAAGTTTTAAAACTTCTTCATGTTCAGCCATCACATCTTTAACAAATCTCATATATTCAAGACTGTCTAGTTTTTTGTATTTATTTAAATAGATATAATCATCAATTATATTAAATGTTAAATTTTTAAATATTTTATTTTTCCATATTTTAGCTCTAGGTGTGTTAACTTCATCAGCAATATTGGAATAATCTTTCATTATTTTTTCATATTTTTCTTGAAGGTCTGTTAATATTTTCCCTTCGAATACTTCTAAAGGTGTAAGCGGATAATACTTAAAGTTAAATTTTTTTCCTTCAAGTTCATCCCTAAGGTTTTTTTCTATATTTCTCCTCATAATAAGGTCTAAATTATTAATGAGATCATTTCTTATTCCAATAATTATTAGTCTTCTTCTAATCTGAGGAACGCCTAAAACGTAGAATTCTAAAACATTTGAAAATATTAATTCGTAACCTATGTTTTTTTCGATTTCAGAACCGTTCTGTACTAATTTTTTTACTTCATCCCATCTTAAAGATAAATTTTTAAAATCTTCTTTAATTGTTTCAAATGCAAAGCCTTCGTTAGAAGTAATTAATCCAGGCACGTTCTCAAATAAAAAAACTTTAGGTTTTAAGTGAACTAGAGCTCTTACAAAATGCGAATAAAGTCTTCCTCGTTTAACTTCTACTCCCTTTCTTTTGCTTTTACCCCTTAAAACTGAAAAATCTTGACACGGCGGGCCACCTATTACAACATCAATGTTTTTCAAAGGAAAATCTGAGAAATCTATGTTTTCTATATTGTTATGTATTATTACCGGCATTTCTATCTCCTTTAAATTTCTAGACTCAGATATAGGAATTTTAAAATTTTTAGAATAAGTTAAAACTGGGGCTTTTAATATTTCGTTCGCAAATTTTATATCAAATTTTCCGTTTAGTAAAAACCCTAAATCTAGTCCCCCTGCACCTGTAAATAAGCTTATTATTGAATATTTGTTTTTCATTTTTCCACTTTATCATTTTTTTTAATATTAGTAGATAATATTGACTTTTCCGCCAACCAAGAAATAACTATATTCCTAATTATTTCGGCGTCAGTGTTCCCAAACAATCCTTCTGCTTTTTTAATCATTCCCCATTGCTCACTTGTAAATGTAACTTGGACTCTATATACTTTTTTTTGTGTCATAAATGTCTCTCTAGAGATAGATATGAAACACAAATATTTAAATTTTTTTAATCTTTAGCTCAGTTGTACATTTCAGAATTATTTAACCATAAAAAGCTTGTGATAAAATCAAATGGGATTCTACATATGTTTTTAGGTAGTGAATGTTTTAAATAATAAAAACTATTAACTATGGAAAAGGTGACTTTAAGGTGAATATATATTATTTATTAAAAGAAGAAGATTTAAAGCAGTGCGTAAGTTTCGCAATAAATATGTATCATAAAAATAATGTAAATAGAGTTACTGGTGAAATTCGTGGACTTGGTAAAATAATGGACGACTGGGTTTCAGGTAAAGCTATAGAAATAGGAGTCAAAAACATCTTGGAAAATCATGGTAGAACAGGAAAAAAATTAGAGCTGGATTTTGATGTATATGAAAAAGGTGAAACCGCAGATAAGCCAGATATAAAAAATGTTATTGAAAACCAAACCCGAAGGCACCCAAATTTATACATAGAAATTAAAAATTTTAACGATAGGGAAAGGTGGGTTGGCCTCAGAGAAGAACAATATAATACAATAATTAATTTTTCAGGAAATATTAGTGATATTATTGAAAAAACTTATTTAATATTTGCAGAATTGAAAAAAGACAGAAATAATGATGATAAAAGGCTGGATTTATTAGGTGCTTTTCTTCAGAAAAGTACTAAGGAGGAATATAATTCTTTATTTAGAGATTTTGTAAGCTTAGGAAATATAATTATTCAAATTAAATTTATAATTCCTTTAAGTGAATTGAAAAAAAATGGTTATTGGTTTATTCCTAAAGAAGACTATATTTATGAAACTGATCTATTTAAAAATGTTAAAAATCACCCTAAAAATCTTAATAAGATTGAAATTCATGATAATAAATTGCCTGTTCTTCAATACGGGAAAATCAATTATCCTTCAAAAATTGGGTATTTTGAAATTTCAGGCGATATAGAAATGTATGAAAAACAAAATAAAAATAGTAAATCTTATTTCATTAAGGCTCTGGAAAATTCAACTATCAGAAATAAATTTTTTGGTGAATATAAATTAGAAAAAGGCAAATTTTATCAATTTAAATTTGGACCTGCTGGAAGAAATCCGGAAGTTCATAAAAAAGCTCTTTGGATCCCGTCTAGAGTAGCATATATGAATTATGGTAAATATTCTTATATAAAGGAAAAATTAGAAGAAATAATGAATGGAATATAAAGTAATTAAATAAAGTTTTTTGTTTAATTTATTTTAATAAAGCATATAAAATTTTTAAATTCTCTATTTGAAAGATTTTTATTGATATTTTAAAGTACATCTTTATAATAATGTAATTTCAGTAATCCATTTTTCTTAAATTATTTAAAATAAATTTCTTACATTTTTATTTAATATTAAAAATTTATAAAATTTGCAAAATTATAGTTTTATAATTAGAAACTCATAAAATTTTCTTTTCTAATTAATTAACCATCAACATAATAATCTCTTTTATTTTCATTGCAACTTTTTTACCTTTCTCAGTCAGATATATCAGATTTCTTGCAGG
>JBAMLT010000168.1:0-36290 GCA_039793425.1 Caldisericota bacterium | reverse complement strand
AATTAAAAATAGAGAAATTTAAAGGAGACCAATTTTGGTCTCCTTTTTTTATTTATATTGACAAAATAGAAAAATGTGTTATATATAAAATCGAATTTGATAAAAGTTAAATTTGACAATTAGATAGGTTTTAGTACCAAGATGCGATGAACCTTTGATTCCAATCTGGGCGTCATGGGACAAAGGGGAGCAAGTGACGCAACCGGCTTGGTTTTTTAAATTGGTACTAAACCAAGAGGCGTTGAACTCTTTTCTCCAATATGGGCGCCAGGGAGAAAGAGTGAGCCAGTGGCGCAACCGGCTTGGTTTTTAAATTTGTGTAAAAAATCTAACCACTGGAAAAGCCTCTAACATGCTGGCGTAGGTCAAGTTAGAGGTGTATGTTGAGAAAAAATCTCAACAAAATTTTTAGAAAAATATTTTCAAAAATATTAATTATACTTATACTATTACTCTTTAATCCGCTTAATTTAAAGATCTTAACAACAAAAAACTATATTAACGCTGAAAATAATCAGATAAAAAGAATTGGAGTATTAAAACCTGTTGTTTTACTCGTAGAATTTCCAGATTTGAAATCAAATTATGAAATATCAACTCCAGAATTTTATAATAGTATCCTTTTTGAAAAAAATAATAAGAGTTTTTATGATTATTTTTATGAGAATTCTCAAGGTAAACTCGAAATTAAAGGTAAGATTTATTCTAATTTAAAAAGTAGATCAAAATGGTTTAATACTCCAGAAAATTATAATTTTTATGAAAATGGTAATTATGGTATGGGTAAATATCCAAATAATAGTCAAAAATTGGTTGAAGATATAGTTAATATTGTGGATGAATTTGTAGATTTTTCAGAGCATGATGGTGACCAAGATGGATATGTAGATGGAATAATAATAATTTATGCTGGTTCATCAGTTTCAACAAATGAAAATAAAAGAATTTATCCACATAAATGGATGATTAACCCTATAAAAAAAGATGATAAATTTATAAATAAATATATTATGATTTCTGAATATAAAAATAAACCTGGTGATTTTGTTATAGGACCTCTTTGTCATGAATTTGGTCATATACTTGGTGGAATTGACTTATATGATCTTGATTCATATAAAAATTATTCTTATGATAACCAAATTTCAAATGGTCTTGGTAAATGGAGTGTTATGTCTTATGGAATCTGGGGTAAGAAAAAAATAAGAGGCGATTCTCCTTCACATTTTGATGCCTGGCATAAAATTTATTTTGGCTGGATTGAACCAGAAATAATTAGTGAAAATGAAAAAAATGTCATTGTAAATCCAGTAGAGATGTTGAATGGAAATGTTTATAAAATAATCTTAAATGAAGAACCTTATGAATATTTATTAATTGAAAATAGACAAAAAATAAATTTTGATTCAGATTTACCAGGTGAAGGAATTTTAATATACCATGTGGATGAATCAATGATAAACAATTCTTTTGCCTACTCTCCTTTTTATGAAACTCCAAATATTAAACATTATAAAGTTTCTTTATTTCAAAAAGATGGTTGTTATGAACTTGAGAGAGGCAAAAATCTTGGTGATGAAAATGATACTTTTAAAGAAGGTGATGAATTTATATTAAAAAATAATAATGAAAGTATAAGTTTTTATAATAAAAAAATAAATGTGATAATTAGGGTATTAAATAAAATCAATTCTTCATATTTAATCAATATTCAAATAATTAATTAAAAAATTTAACCAATCAATTTGAAATAATCCATTCTTTTATTGTATAATTCTCTTTATAGATTTTATTTAAGGAGGATTGTTGATGGATTTAAATACTGTTTATTCTCCAAAAGAAGTCGAAAATGAAATTTACGATTTCTGGATTAAAGAAAAAATATTCAAAGCAGAAATAAAAGAGGGAGTAACTCCATACACTATTGTTATGCCACCTCCTAATGTTACAGGTTCACTTCATCTTGGACATGCCTACAATTCAACAATTCAGGATATAATGATTAGATTTAAAAAAATGAATGGGTTTGAATCACTCTGGCTTCCAGGAGTTGACCATGCAGGTATTGCAACTCAAATCATGGTTGAAAATGACATAATGAAAGAAAATTTGACAAAAGAAAAACTTGGAAGAGAAGAATTCTTAAAAAGAGTTTGGGATTGGAAAGAAAAATATGGAGATAGAATTGTAAATCAACAAAAAAGATTGGGAATCTATGCAGATTGGGATAGGCATAGATTCACCATGGATAGTAATTACCAAAAAGCAGTAATTAAAGCATTTGTGAAATTATATAATGATAACTTAATATATAAAGGCGAATATATGATAAATTGGTGCCCTGTTTGTAAAACTGCCCTTTCAGATTTAGAAGTAGAACATATTGAGGAAAAAACAAAACTCTATTTTATTAAATATCCATTTAAAAATGATGATGGTGGAATTATAGTTGCAACAACAAGGCCTGAAACTATGCTTGGAGATACTGCAGTTGCAGTTAATCCTAATGATGAAAGATATAAGAATTTAATTGGGAAAATTTTAATTCTTCCACTTGTTGGAAGAGAGATTCCTCTTATCTCTGATAGTGAAGTTGATATGGAGTTTGGAACAGGAGCAGTTAAAATTACACCTGGTCATGACCCACTTGATTTTGAAATAGGAGAAAGAAATAATTTACAAAAAATTAATATTTTAACTCATGATGGATATATAAATGAAAATGGAGGAATATATAAAGGACTTTCAAGACAGGAAGCAAGAGAAAAAATTATTAAAGATTTAAATGAAAAAGGATTTTTAGTTGAAATAAAAGATTATTTTCATACAATTGGCATTCACGATAGATGCAACACTCCAATTGAACCAATCATTTCAAAACAGTGGTTTATAAAAATGAAACCACTTGCTGAGGAAGGATTAAAAGTAGTAAGAGAAGGTAAAGTAAAAATTATTCCAGAAAAATGGGAAAAAGTTTATGAAAACTGGCTAACAAATATAAAAGATTGGTGTATTTCAAGACAGATATGGTGGGGACATAGAATTCCTGTTTATTATTGTAAAAATTGTAATAAGATGTTCGCAAGTGAAAATGAAGTAACTAAATGTCCTGATTGTGGTGGTAGTGTTGAAAGAGACCCTGATGTTCTTGATACATGGTTTTCATCTGGCTTATGGCCATTTGCAACTCTTGGTTGGCCTAATGAAACAGAAGATTTAAAATACTTTTATCCAACATCACTTCTGGTCACTGCATATGATATTTTATTTTTCTGGGTTGCAAGAATGATAATGTTTGGAATGTATTTTATGAAAAAAGAACCATTTAAGCATGTTTATATTCATGGGCTTATAAGAGATGAAAAGGGTAGAAAAATGAGTAAAACTCTTGGAAATGTAATTGACCCTATTGAAGTTATAGATGAATATGGTGCAGATGCTACAAGATTTACATTTTCACAACTTTCAACTCTTGGCGGTCAGGATATAAATCTATCACTTGTAATAATAAAATTTTCAAGAAATTTTATGAATAAAATTTGGAATTCAGGAAGATTTGTAATTAATTTTTTGAAGGATTTTGATAAAAGTAAAAAAATAGATTTGAAATTTAAAAAAGAGGATATATGGATTTTATCAAGATTATCAAAAGTTTCTCAACTTGCAAATGAATTAATTGATTCTTATGAATTTGGAGAGATTTCAAATATTTTATATGAATTTTATTGGCATGAATTTTGCGATTGGTATATTGAACTTTCAAAATTAAGAGATGATGAAACAAATAAGTATGTTCTTTTTACAGTATTTATTAATTCTTTAAAACTTTTACACCCATTTATTCCTTTTATAACTGAAAAATTATATAAATTAACATTACCTGATGAGAGGACTATTTTAAATACAGATTATCCAAAAGGAGAAGATTTTATTTTTGATGGAAAGGTAATTGAAGAATTTGAAATATTTATGAATATTAATAAAATTATAAGAAATTTAAAATCTATTTTAAATTTACCACTCAAGAAAAAGGCAAAAGTTTTTATTGATTTTGATGAAGAATTTTTATTAAACTGGAAAAATAAAATTGAATTTTTATCTTTTTGTGAAATTACAAATAAAAAAGTGGAAGATTTAAAAAATTTAACAGAAGTTTATAAAGGAGCAAAAATTTATCTTTTTGTTGAAAAAGATTATCCAATAGAAGAAAGAATTGATAATATTAAAAGAGAAATTGAAAATTTAGAAAAAGAAAATGAGATATTAAATAAAAGATTAGGAAATATTGAATTTGTAAGTAAAGCACCAGTTGAAATTATTGAGGAAACAAAAAAGAAAAAAGATGAAAACGAAGAAAGAATAAAAATATTGTTAATTCATTTGAAGGAACTTCTTTGATCTATGTTTACATACTTTGATGCATTAGAGTATCTTGGAAGAAAAGAAAAAAGAAAAATAAAACCAGGTTTAGAAAGAATAGATAGAATAGTTAAAAAATTAGGTGATCCACAAAAAGATAAAAAGATAATTCATATTGCAGGAACAAAAGGCAAAGGTTCAACATCGATTTTTTTAACAAATTTACTTATGTCTCATGGATTTAAAGTTGGATTATATACATCCCCACATTTACAATCCTTTAGAGAAAGAATTTCAATTAATAAAAAATTTATTGAATCAAAATATTTTGGAGAGATGGTAGAAAAAATTAAAGAAATTTATAAAAATGATGATGTATTTAAAGAAATTGGTGAACCAACAATGTTTGAAATATTAACTGCTCTTTCATTTAAATATTTTGATGATGAAAAAGTTGACTTTATTGTTCTTGAAACAGGTCTAGGTGGAAGATTTGATGCAACAAATATCATTTCCTCACCAGTTGTTACAGTGATAACTAAAATAGATTATGACCATATGGATATTCTTGGAAATAGTTTAAAAGAGATTGCATTTGAAAAAGCAGGAATAATAAAAAAAGAAAGACCTCTTGTTTTAACAAAACAGGAAAAAGAAGTTTTTGATGTAATTATTAAAAGAGCAGATGAATTATTTTCAAAAGTTTACATTGAAGGTGTTGATTTTAATACTAAAGATATAATGCAAAATAATGATAAAACCACTTTTACATATGAATCTAATAAAAATTTATTTAGAAATTTAGAAATTAAACTTTTAGGAACTTTTCAAGTTTCAAATTCTTCTTTATCAATAAAAGTAATGGAAATTTTAGATGAATTAAAATTAATTACTTTAAATGAGAAAAAAATAAGGCAAGGTTTAATAAATTCATTTATTGCTGGAAGAGGAGAGGTGATAAAAAAATATGATAGAACATATATTCTTGATGGTGCACATAATGTTATATCTATGAAAGAATTGAAAAATTTTATAGAAACTTATTTTAGTTGTGGTAAAATAAATATGATTTTTGGTATATTAAATGACAAAGATATTGAGGGTGTTTTAAAAGTGATATTACCTTGTGTTGAAAAGGTAATTTTAACAGCACCAGAAGGAGCAAAAGAAAGAAGAACCGAACCTTCTATTCTTTTAGAAATTATTAAAAAAAACTTTCCTCATAAAGAAGTGATAATAACAAAAAATATAAAAGAATCTTTTATTGAGTCAAATAAATTTTTTAATAATGAATATCCAATTTTAGTTACTGGTTCGTTTTATGTAGTTGGTGAATTCAGAAATTATTTGAATATATTCTATACTTATTAAAGGAGGTGAATTTGGGTAATCAAACTACAAATGATATATTTGAACCATTAAAACCCTATACAACTTATTTCTATTTGGCATTGATACTATTTATTATTCTTATCGCTTACTGGGTATATCAGGATTCTAAAAAAAGAGGTTTTGGTCCTTATTTTTGGTCATTACTTGTTGTTTTTGGTGGCATAGTTTTTCCTTTCATTTATAACGCTATAAGCAGTCCTACCTGGATTTTTCATATATTATCATTTCCAATAGGAGGAATTATTCCACTATTGATATATCTACTTGTAAGACCGCCTTGGACTAAAGATGACCTTGAACTTGAAAAATTAGAAAGAGAGACCTTACAACTTGAAAGAGAATACTGGGCTTTTTTACTATCAAAAGAAAAGTTGAAATGTCCAAATTGTGGTGCACCTATTAAAGAAAATTGGCTTATTTGTCCATATTGTAAAACTGTATTAAAAAAAGAGTGTTCTTTTTGTGGAAAACCAATAGAACTTGATTGGGATATTTGTCCATATTGTGGACATAAACAGAAAGAAAAAGAGGAAGAGAAAAAATGAAAGTATTGACATTTAAAAGAGGAGGAGTCCATCCTAAAGAATCTAAAATAACAAAAGATAAAAAAATAGAAACTTTTTATGATGTTAATGAGGTGATTGTCCCATTACATCAGCATACTGGCGCTCCAAATCAACCTCTTGTAAATATTAATGATAAAGTTTTTATGGGACAAAAAATTGGAGATTGTGATTCAAAAGTTTCTTCTCCTGTTCATTCTCCAGTATCAGGTGAAGTTATATCAATTGAAAATACTATACTTCCTACAGGTAGAACATCTCTTGCTATAAAGATAAAAAATGATAGAGAGTATAAATTACATGAAAGTATTATAAAAAGAGAAAATGTCTATTCACTTGATAAAAAAGGTTTACTTGACATAATAAGGGAATCTGGAATCGTTGGTATGGGGGGTGCTGCTTTTCCAACTCATATAAAATTAATGCCTCCTCCAGATACAAAAATTGAATATCTTATAATTAATGGAGCAGAATGTGAACCATTTTTAACTTGTGATTATAGATTGATGATCGAAGAAGGTGAAAATATAGTTATTGGTACTGAAATTTTAATGAAAATCTTAAATCCAAACAAAGTATTTTTTGGAATTGAAGAAAATAAAATAGAAGCAGCAAATGAATTATATAAAATAATAAAAAACAAAAATCTTTCAAATAATATTGAAGTTGTAATTCTTAAAACAAAATATCCACAGGGTTCTGAAAAGCATCTTATTAAGGCAATAACTGGAAGAGAAGTTCCATCTGGAGGTCTTCCATTTAATGTTGGTTGTATTGTCCAGAATGTTGGAACTACCCTTGCAATTAAAGAAGCTATTAATGATGGAATGCCCCTTATTGAAAGAGTTTTAACCATTGGTGGTTCTGGTGTTAAAGAATCTAAAAATGTTAAGGTAAAAATTGGAACTTTAGCAAAAGATATTGTTGAATATTGTGGTGGGATAGATGGAAATTTAAAGAAAATAATTTTTGGTGGACCAATGATGGGATTTTCATCTTACACTCTTGATGTTCCAATAATTAAAGGAACATCTGGATTGCTTTTATTTACTGAAAAAGAAGTAAAAGAATATGAAGAACTTGCGTGTATTAGATGTGGGAGATGTGCCAATGCTTGTCCGATGTATCTAATGCCAATGTTTATTGATATGTATTCAAGGATAGAAGATTTAAATAAGGTAAAAGATTATGGTGCTCTTGATTGTATTGAATGTGGTGCTTGTGCTTATGTCTGTCCTTCAAAAAGACATCTTGTTCAATCAATTAGATATGCTAAAAATGAACTTCTTAAAAGAAAAAAATGATGGAGGAAAATATGAAAGATTTTAAAGTTATTGTATCCTCATCTCCTCATATTAGAGACCCTATAACAACAGAAAAGATAATGAGATTAGTTTTCATTGCCTTAATTCCTGCTGCAATATGGGGTATATACTCTTTTGGTTTCCAAGTTTTTTTCATAATTATTACAAGTATAATTACTGCAATTTTATCTGAACTAATCTATCAGGTTATAACAAAACAAAAAATTACTATAAAAGATGGAAGTGCAGCATTAACAGGTCTTCTTCTTGCTTTAATTGTTTCCCCTACAACTCCTTTATGGATGGTAATTATTGGAGCATCATCTGCAATAATAATAGCAAAACAACTTTTTGGTGGATTAGGTTCAAATTTTATTAATCCTGCTCTTTTTGGAAGAGCAGTTATTTTTTTATCTTGGACTGGTGTTCTTAATAAGTGGATTAAACCTCAATATGAATTTTTTAAATATGTTACTTCTGCAACTCCATATATGACTTCAGCAACACCTCTTGACCTCTTTAGATCGGGTAAACTTACGATTTCAACATCATTATATAAAGATCTATTTTTTGGAAATATTGGTGGTTCAATAGGAGAAACTTCAAAATTACTTCTACTTTTAGGAATTATTTTTTTAATTTTAGTAAGAAGAGATATCATTGATTTAAAGATACCATTTACGATAATTTTGACTGTTATAGTTATGGCAATTCTTCTTAAACAGGATCCCCTTTTCCATATTCTTTCAGGAGGATTAATAATTGGTGCTTTTTATATGGCTACTGACTATGTAACAAGTCCTGTAACAAATATAGGAAAGATAATTTTTGGAATTGGTATTGGAGTTTTAACAATTATTATAAGAAATTTTGGTATATATCCAGAAGGTGTTTCATTTGCAATTTTATCTATGAATGTTGTAACTCCATTTCTTGATCAATTAAAACCAAGAATTTTTGGAACAGGAGTTAAAAAATGAAAAAGATAATTAAATCTGGATTAACTGTTTTTATCATTGCAACTATTGGTGCATTACTTCTTGCATGGGTTTATTCCTTTACAAATCCAAAAATTGAAGAACAAAAATTTTTATCAATTAAAAATGCAATTGAAGAAATTTTTCCTAATCAAATTGGATTTGATGAGATGCCTGAGTTTAAAAATAAAATTATTGAAAATAATATCAACATAATTACAGTTTATAAAGTAAAATTTGAAAATGGTGAATTTGGGTTTGTAGTTAGAGCAATTTATTCTGGATATGGAGGAAAAGTCGAATCACTTTTTGGTTATCAGGATAAAAAATCTAAAGGTGTTTATGTTCTTGAACACTCAGAAACTCCCGGACTTGGTTCATTAATAACATCTAAGGATTTTACAAAACAGTTTATAAATAAGAATTTAAGTGACCCATTCATTCCAAAACAGGATGTTCAAGCAATAACTGGAGCAACAATCTCTTCAAAAACAATATCAAATGCAATAAAAACAATAGGAAAATTTTATCTTGATAATATATATGGAGGGAAAAAATGAAAAAAAATATATTTAAAGAATTTACCAAAGGATTAGCAAAAGAAAATCCTATTTTGATTATTATGCTTGGTTTATGTTCGGTTCTCGCAGTGTCAACTGATGTTGCAAATGCAATTGGTATGAGTTTAGGGTTCAGTTTTGTTCTCATTATCTCAGAACTACTTGTTTCAATTTTTAGAAAAATAATTCCGAATGAAGTAAGAATACCAATTTTTTTAGTTTTTATTGCTGTACCAACCACAATTGTTGACCTTGTTATGAAGGCATATTTCCCTCCACTATCAAAATCAATGGGAGTTTTTATTCCATTGATTGTAGTAAATTGTATTGTTCTTGGGAGAGTGGAGGCATTTGCATATAAAAAAGGTGTTCTTGAAACCCTAATGGATTCTCTGGGAATGGCTATTGGTTATTCTTGGGTAATCATTTTATTGAGCATAATTAGAGAAGTTCTTGGAAAAGGAACTTTTTTGGGATTAAGGGTCCTTCCAAAAGCATATTTACCAATGTCAATTTTAACATTCCCACCTGGTGGATTTTTTCTTATTGCAGTATTTATTGCTATCTTAAATGGAATTTTAAACAGGAGGTCATAAATGTTATCCAATCTTCTAAAAATAATTATTGCTGCAACTATAGTTGATAATATGGTTTTTATTAGATATATAGCACTATGTTCGTATGTTGGTGTTACAAATTCAATTGATGCATCAATAGGAATGACATTTGCAGTGATTTTTGTTCAGACAATAGCAACTGCAATTACATGGATAGTATTTCATTTATTCATGCAAGGTCTTGAATTTCTTCAAATTATAGTATTTATTTTTACAATCGCTTCCTTAGTTCAACTTGTTGAAATTTATTTAAAGAAAAATGTTCCTTCTCTATATAAAGCAATGGGAATTTATTTACCTTTAATTACAACAAATTGTATGATTCTTGCAGTTACACTCATCAATATAGATAAAAATTATTCTTTTATTGAAAGTTTAGTTTATGCTTTTGGAGCTTCTTTAGGTTATGGGCTTGCTTTACTAATTTTAGCAGGAGTAAGAGAAAGATTAAGACTTTCAAACATTCCAAAATTCTTTAGAGGATATCCAATTGTTTTTGCATCAATGGCTTTAATTGCAATTGCTTTTCTTGGTTTTAAAGGTTTAATTAAGTGATGGAGGTAAATTATGTCTCTTCTCGTTAAATCAATCATAGTAATGGGTTTATTATCAATTGTTTTTGGAATATTATTATCATGGTTTAATAAAATTTTTGAAGTTAAGATGGATGAAAAAGTGGCAAAAATAACCTCTCTTCTTGCTGGTGCTAATTGTGGTGCTTGTGGATATGGTGGTTGTGAAGCATTTGCAAATGCAATTGTAAAAGATGGAGTTGACCCAACTAAATGTAAAGTTACAAATGGTGAAAATATGACAAAAATTCTCATAACTATACGAAAAAATCCCCAAAGCATTCAAAAATTAAAACCTGATTTAAAATGTGTTGCTAATAAATTTTTTGAAAAGAAAAGGGCATCATATGTAGGAATCAATGATTGTAGGGAAGTTGTTTTTGCTTTCAATGGTGATAAGAGTTGTGATTATGGATGCATAGGTCTTGGTACTTGTGAAAAAGCATGTCCTTTTGATGCTATAAAAATGAAAGATGGAATTCCAATTTTTGATTATGATAAATGTACTGGATGTGGAATTTGTTCAAATATTTGTCCGAGAAATGTTATTGAAATGGTTGGATGGAATGAATTTGGAATTGTTATGTGTAACAGTCCAAAAAAAGGAGTGGAAGTGCGTAAGGAGTGTACGCGCGGGTGCATAAAATGTGGAATATGTATTAAGGTATGCCCAACAAAAGCAATCTCATGGGGTAAAAATGGACTTCCTGTTTTTGATATGGATAAATGTAATCTATGCAATTTGTGTATAGAGAAATGTCCAACTCATGTGATAAAAATACAAAAAGATGAAGTGATTCTTTTGATAGAAGAGGAACCTAAAGAATTAAAGGTTTAAATTTTTTTAAAAAATATATTATAATTTATATTGTGAAAAAAATAATAATAATTATAATAATTTTATTATTAATTCCTACTATCATATCTGCTCAAAATAAGGGTTATAAAAAATTAATAACCATAAAAGAAGATGGTGGGTTGTTAAGAAATCCTTGTTTTATTGATTTAACTATAGAAGATGATAATTTAAAAAAGGATGATAATGTCATTTTGATTGACTCAAAAACAAATAAAGAAGTTCCTATATATATATTTGAAAAGGTTGATAAAAAAATAAAATTTAGATTTGAGACAATATTAAATAAAAATGAAGAAAAAAATTTTGAATTTAGATTTGGAACTCAAGAAAAAAGTAGTGAAACTAAAGTAATTGATTATATTTATCCTAATTTTGTAGGAACTGAGTTTTATGGAATTTCATTTGAAAAAATTTATATTATTGGATTAAAAGAGAGTGATGTCAAAGTAATTAATAAAGATGGAAAAACACTTTTTGATGGAAAAATTAAATATGGTCAATATAAAAGAATTGATTTAACTTCACCTCAAATATTCAATGTTAAATCTTCGGGTCCAGTTATCGTAACAGTTTCATCAATTGGTTTACCTAATGATAATACTCCTCAGGATAAAAGTGACGATGACTTAACATATCTAATTGGATCTGAAGGATTTTTCTTTACACAAAAAAATATTTTTATTGTTAGTCTTACTGATTCAAATTCCACTCAAATTGAAGATGCTGGGGGAGAATTGATTTTTAAAGGAAATATAAATAAAGGGGAAATTGTAAACAAAAGTGTTAATAGCCCTTCACTTATTTATTATAAATCGACCTCTCCATTACTAATAATTTATGGAGTGTTTAATGATTCAACATTCTTACCAATTGTTCCTTATAAAGGATTGTTTTACAGTTTAACTTTTGGTGATTTAAAAATATTTTCTTTGGAAGATGATTTAAATTATAAAATCAATTTGCTAAGTTCAAAAAAATTTTTAGATGGTCAACTAAAAAAATACGATTATAAAACTATTGAAAGTTCTTTTGAACCATTTGAAATTATCTATAATAAGAATTTATATCTTTATTTATTAGGAACTTCCTCTAATTTTGGTGGAGAGGAGATTTTAAATAAATTTGGATATCCTTCTAACTCAGATTTTACATTTTTGACAGGAAAAATTTCTACAAAATATTCAACTGGGCATAGAAGAGTAGTTTATACTCTTTCACTTTATGATAACAATGAAGTCACCATAAAAGATATTACGTTAAATAAAACAAATAAAATAACATTACAGAAGATGGGTGTTTATCAATATGAAACTGATAATTCTCTATCAGAAATAAATATTACATCTAAAAATGATATTATTGTTTTTGAAACATCAAATCATATTAATAGAGAAATATTATATAATATTTCACCAGTTAAAGATGATTCAATAATAATTACACTTGGTAAAACAGAGGCAATTACTGGAGAAGTTAAACCTCCAACTGATGGAACTAAACCTCCTATTAATCAAAGACCAACTGTTGAAACACCAAAAGGTATAATAAATATTATCCTTTGGGAATTTTCATTAATTAAAGATAGGTTTGTAAGTTTCATAAATAATTTTACTATTGTATTACCTTTTATTAAAAATATTAAATTTGAAAATATAAAACTTCCATCATTTTTAGAAAAAATAAATTCCTATTTACCTCCTTTTTTACAAGGGATTAATTTCATTCTTATTATCGCACTTATAATTTTGTTAATTATTTTATTCTTTATATTGTCAAGAAGAAAAAGGGTAACAACAAAAGAAAAAGTTGAAGAACTTGAAGAAATTGAAATACCAGGAGAAAGTTTAGAACCTATTATTGAAAAAAAGGAAGAACTAAAGTTAGAAGAAAAGGAAGTAAAAGAAGAAGGTAAAATTCCAATTGAATTGAAAGAGGAAGAGATAAAAGAAGAAGAAACAAAAAAAGAAGAATTAAAACTTGAAGAAGAAAAAATCGAAATTGAAGAATTGATGCCTAAACCCAATATAATTACTGAACCTAAATTAGGAGAAGTTATTCCAAAAATTTCTAAAACTGAAACAACTGTTGATACATCAATCTTTAAAGGAAGAGTTGTTCTTGATAGAAAAGCAATAATGAAACTTCTTGAACTTGATTATTTTCCATTCCTTGAAGAAGCATATATAACTTCTAAAGTTGCAAATGAACTTCCCATAAAATATAGAGCAAGTGAAAAAATTAAATCAATTGAACTTACAAGATTTGAAGAAAGTATGGCAGAAGATTTGGGTAAAAGAGTTGGTGGTTCAAAAGAAACAGGTGAAGCACTTGCCCTTGCATTAAAACTAAAAATTGATAAATGTATAGTTGGAGAAAAATTTAACAAAGTTTTTCAAAATATTAATATATATTCATATGAAAATTTTGAGTGAGTATTATGTCAATTATAATTGGAGCAATTTCGCCACATCCTCCTCTTCTTATTCCTGAAATTGGAAGAGGGGAGATAAAAAATGTTAAAAAAACAGATGAAAGTTTAAAAATAGTTTCTAAAAAATTCAGTGAACTTGATTTAGATACAATAATTTTTATAAGTCCCCATGCTCCTTATATTACGAATGCAATATCAATATATTCTGATGAAATTTTATATGGTAATTTTTCTCAATTTGGATATCCAGAAGTTTCTTTTAAATTAGAAAATGACTTAGAAATAATGAATTCAATCATAAATAATGGAAAAAAATATGATATTGAATTTATTGAATTACCAGAAGATTATTATCTTGACCACGGAGTTTTAGTTCCTCTTTATTATCTTAATCAAAATAGTAGAAAAAAATTTAAAATTGTTGCAATGAGTCAACATTTTACAATTGATATTAAAAGATTACCAATAGTTGGTGAAATGATAAAAGAAGTTGGAAACATGTCTGGTAAAAAAATTGGAATTATCGCCTCAGGAGATATGTCTCATCGACTTTTAAAAACAGGACCTTATGGTTTTCATCCATCTGGTCCAAAATTTGATAATTTAGTTATAAATTCAATTCAAAAAGAAAATTTTAATGATTTAATTTCAATACCAGAAAATATATTAGAAGATGCAGGAGAATGTGGTTATAGATCTATTGTTACAATTTTCAGTGCTATGCCTTTTGAAAACTATAAACCTGAAGTATTATCATATGAAGGACCTTTTGGTGTGGGTTATCTTGTAGTTTTAATAGAAAGGAGGTAGAATGCATAAACTTGTAAAACTTGCAAAAGATAGTGTTGAACTATATGTAAAAGAAAGAAAAATTTTTAAACCAGATTTAGAAGAATATAAAGAATATATAAATATAAGAAAAGGCGTTTTTGTGACCCTTCATAAAGAAAATAATTTAAGAGGTTGCATTGGTACATATTCACCAGTTAGAGATAACATTATTGAAGAGATTATTATGAATGCAATTTCATCTTCAACAGAAGATCCAAGATTTCCACCAGTATCAGTTAAAGAATTACCCTTTATTGAATATTCTGTTGATATTCTTGAAAATCCTGAAAAAGTCAAAGATATTGATGAATTAAATCCAAAAGAGTATGGAGTAATTGTTGCCAAAGGATTTAGAAGAGGTTTACTTCTTCCTGATATTGAAGGAGTTGATACAGTTGAAGAGCAGTTAAGAATAGCAAAATTAAAAGCAGGTATAAATCCACTTGATAACAATATAGAAATATATAAATTTAAAGTTACAAGACTTCATTAATTTTAAAAATAGATGCAAAAAAAATCTGATGAATATTTCATGAGATTAGCACTTAATGAGGCTTATAAAGCATTCAATGAAAATGAAATTCCTGTTGGTGCTGTAATAATTTCAAATGAAAAAATTATCTCAAGAGGACATAATAAAAAAGAAAAATATAAAGATCCAATAAATCATGCAGAAATAATAGCAATAAAAAAAGCAATTAAAAAAATTAATGATTGGAGATTGGATAATTGTGAGATTTTTGTAACAAAAGAACCATGTATAATGTGTGCTGGAGCAATTTTGGAAGCAAGAATAAAAAGAGTTATTTTTGGATTTAAAGATTATGATAAGGGTGGATTTGGCGGGAAAATTAATCTATTAGATATTTTTAATGTTAAAATTATTATTGATAATGGAATTCTTGAAAAAGAATCTAAAGAAATTTTTGAAAAGTTTTTTAAGAATTTAAGGAGAGGTGGCTGAGCGGTCAAAAGCGCCTGCCTCGAAAGTAGGTAAGCAAGTTTCTTGCTTCGTGGGTTCGAATCCCACCCTCTCCGCCATAAAGGAGGAAAAAAATGAGTTTAGTAGTTTTTGTTATTGATATGATAAATGATTTTGTTTATGAAAAATTTAGAAATGAGAGGGCTATAAAAATTATTCCAAATATAAAAAAAATTCTTGATAAAGCAAGGGACAAAAATATACCTGTTATCTATTTACAAGATTCTCATGAAAAGGGAGACCCAGAGGAATCTTTATGGGGACCACATGCACTTTCTAAAACAAAAGGCAGCGAAATTATTAATGAATTAAGACCTTTAAGAAAAGATTATATTATTTTAAAAAAGACCTATTCAGGTTTCTTTAAAACAGATCTTGATCTTCTCTTAAAAAAACTTGAAGCTAAAGATGCAATTTTAACTGGTGTATCAACAGATATATGTGTCCAGAATAATGCCAATGAACTTTTTTATAGAGGATTTAAGATTTATGTTGTTAAAGATGGAACTGCATCAATAAGTGAAGAGAATCATGAGAGTGCCTTGAATTATATGAAAAACATATTCAGTGCAAAAATTATTAATAGTGATGAAGCAATTAAATTGATAGAGGAGGTTGAATGAGAATTTTTAGAGTGCCAACTGAAGAAGAAATAAAAAAAGGTTTATGTACTGATGCATATTTTGTAAGAACAGAAGAAGTGTTAAAGGGTTTAAATGATAAAACAGAAGTTACTATGGAACTTATGACAAAAAAATTTCCTGATAAAAATTACTCTTTTGGGGTATTTGCTGGTGTTTATGAGGTTGCAAAATTACTTGAAGGTCTACCTGTTGATGTTGATTCTATTGAAGAAGGTGATTTTTTTTATCCTGAAGAACCTGTTTTGAATATCACAGGAAAATATATTGATTTTGTAAGATATGAAACATCAATTCTTGGATTTATCTGTTCATATTCTGGAATTGCTTCAAAAGCAATTAGAGTAAGAATTGCTGCAAAAGATAAAACAGTTTTGTCTTTTGGAACAAGAAGACAACATCCATTTCTTGCACCAACAATTGAATATGCAACATATATTGCTGGTTTTGATGGTGTATCAAATGTTGTTGGAGCAAAATATATAGGTAAAGAGGCTGTTGGAACAATGCCTCATGCACTTATCCTTGTTTTGGGTGATAATAAAAAGGCATTTAAGAGTTTTGATGAATTTGTAGATCCAAAAATAACAAGGATATGCTTAATAGATACATCAGGTTCACCAATAACTGAACTTGAGGATGCTCTTGAAGTTCTTGGAGAAAAATTAAAAGGAGTAAGAATAGATTCTGGAAATTTGAAAACAATTGGTAAGGAAATTAGATGGTTTTTAAAACTAAAAAATAGAGAAGATATTAAGATATTTTTCAGTGGAGGACTCGACGAATATTCAATTATAGAACTTAATGATACTGGTGATGGTTTTGGTGTTGGAACAAAAATTGCTGATGCCGATGTTATTGATTTTGCTTTAAAAATAATTGAAGTAAATAAAAAGCCAAAAGCAAAATATGGAAATTATCCTGGAAGAAAAACTATTTTAAGAAATGATAAATTTGAAGATATTGTGACTTTGTATGGAAATAAAAAAGATGGTTATAAAGATTTATTGAAACCTTTAATAAGAAACGGAAAAATAGTTAGAGAATTTCATGATGTAGATAAAATTAGAGATAGAGTTTTATCAAATTTAAATAATTTACCTGATTATTTGAAAAATATTTTAGGAGAAACAAAATATCCAGTAAAATTACTTCCAAATCTGATATAATAAATATGGATCTGGAAGAAGAGGTAATCGCAACCTTTTTAAGGTTGAGGAAAGTCCAGGCTCCAGGGCAAAAGTGCTGAACGCAAGTTCAGTGAGAGTAATCTCAGGAAAGTGTCACAGAAACTACACCGCCAGAATTAAGATAATTCTGGTAAGGGTGAAAAAGTGTGGTAAAAGCACACTATGGAATCGGGTAACCGATTTCATGGACAAACCCCGCTTGGAGCAAGGTCAAATAGGAGAACTAAGCCCTATATGTTCTCGGGTAGACTGCATAGAGAAATGATTACCTTAAATACAGAACCTGGCTTAACTTCTTCCAGGTCCACTACATTCCTTTAAAAGCCATTTCTATTGCAATATCAATTGATTTTTGAAGAATTTCAGGAAGACCTTCAATTTTAATATTTAAAAATCCTCTTAAGATTATTGATATTGCATCTTCTTGTTTTAATCCTCTTGACATTAAATATTCTATCTCATCTTTTGCAATTTTTCCGACAATCGCCTCATGACTCATCTCAACATCTTTATTTTGAGATTGAAGTTCAGGAATAGTTATGATTTCACCTTTTTCCTTCATCAAAATTCCATTACATTCCATATGTGCTTTTATATCTTTTCCAATTCCTATAAGCGAACCTTTTGAAATAATTTTTCCTCCATCACTGATAACTCTACTTACTATCTCACCACTTGTTTCATCACCCTGCATATATATTTTTCCACCAATATCAAGAAATGAATCTTTATCAGCAAGAAGAATTGAATAGAGTTTTGCTTTTGCTTTTTTACCAACAAGATAAACATTTGGCTCACTTTGAACACTTTTTACACTTTTTAATGAAACATAATTTGATATAAAAACTCCATCTTCATCAACTAATGCTGTACTTCTTGGTCTTACAACTACATTTGGAGCCCAATCGTGAATCATTGTAAAAGAAACTTTTGCACCTTTCTTTACATAAAATTCTGTTATTGCAATATGAGAGCCACTGTCAGAATAAGTTGCAGCAGCACAACCATTTATTAAATTTAATTCTGAATTTTCTTCTGCAATGACAATATTATGAACAAGTTGGGAGAATCCCACCTTTTTAATTAAAAAACATGTTTGAATGGGAAAGAGAGTTTTAACATTGGGTAAAGTTCTTATAAAAAATCCAGATAAACCTTTTCTTGCAACAAGTCGTGTATATGCATCTTTATTTCTATCAACTATTTTAAATACATAATCTTTCAGATATTCATATTTTTCTATTGCATTATTAAGAGGTAAAATTTCTACCCCTTCTTGTTTTAAACTTATATCATATACTCCACTATCAACATATAAAAAAGATCCAATTCTATTTTTTTCTTCAATATCAACTCCGACCCTCAATAATTTTTCTATATCTTCTTTATTTAAATTTATTTCAGACATTTTTCACATCCTTGAAAACCATTTTCTTTAATATTTCTTAACATTTCATTTGGATTTCCTTCACATATCATTTTTCCATCAAAAAGAACATATCCTCTATCCACCTCAATAAGTTCAAGAATTCCACCTGTATGTGTAATTATTATTCCTGATTTTTTCCTATTCATAATATTTAAATCTTTTTGAAGTAATTTATTGATTATTTCTCCTATTATTTTTATATTTTCAAGGTCAACACCTGATTCTGGTTCATCAAAAATCATAAAATCTGGATTTTGTGCGATAAGTTGAATTAGTTCTGACCTTTTTAACTCACCTCCAGAAAATCCTAAATTTACATCTCTTGATAAAAGATCTTCAATCTTTAAAATTTTAAGATAATCTATATATCCTTTATTTTTTGAAATAACTTCAAGAAATTTTCTAAATTGTACTCCTTTGATCGTTGGAGGTTTTTGAAATAAAACACCAATTCCAAGTTGCGCCCTTTCATCAATTGTTAAATCATTAATAACTTTGTCTTTAAATATAATTTCACCTTTTTTAATTTTATAGCCAGAAAATCCAAGTATTGTCAAAATTAAAGTTGTCTTACCTGAACCATTTGGGCCAAATATAGCGATTGTGTCTCCTTCTTTTACTGAAAGATTAATTCCTTTAAGTATCTCTTTTCCATGAACTTCAACATATAAATCTTTAATTTTTAAAATCTCTTTTTTCTCCATAAATCACCTTTTTTAATTATATCAAAAAGACTTTTAATAAAATGAAAAAAAGGCATCTTTTTTATAATTATAAATTTTTAATTTAAATTAAGAAAATTTGTGATAAAAATATAAAAAAGGTTTTTTGAGGTGAATTATGTTTGAAGTTGAAGAAAAAGCAAAAAAGGCATTTTTAACAAAAACAAAATTAAGTAATTTAAATACTGAAATTAAAAATTTTATCCTAATCAAAATGGCTGAAGCAATATTAAATAATAAAGAAAAAATAGTTCAGGAAAATAAAAAAGATGTAAAAAATGGAGAAGAAAAAGGTTTATCAAAATCACTTCTCGATAGGTTAATTTTAAATGAAAAAAGAATATTTGATATAGCAGAAGGAATAAAAAATGTTACTTCTCTTCCAGATCCAGTAGGAGAAATTGTTGAAGGAACAACAAGACCAAATGGTCTCTTAATTATTAAAAAAAGAGTTCCAATTGGATTGATAGGAATGGTTTATGAAGCAAGGCCAAATGTAACTGTTGATGCAATTTCTCTTTGTTTAAAAAGTGGAAATTCAGTAATTCTAAGAGGTGGAAGTGAAGCAATTAATTCAAATATAGTGCTTTATAAAATTCTAAGTGAAGAGGCATATAAAAATGGAATACCAGAAGATTCAATTCAAATGATTGAAAATACAGATAGAAAAGAAGTTGAAGTTATGTTTAATCTCGTTGATTACATTGATGTAATAATTCCAAGGGGGAGTAAGAATTTTATAAATTTTGTAAAAAGAAATTCAAAAGTTCCAGTGATCGAAACAGGGGCAGGGGTTGTTCATATTTATATTGATTATGATTTTAATATCGATATGGCAAAGAAAATTGTTGTTAATGCAAAAGTTCAAAGACCTTCAGTTTGTAATGCTGTTGAAAAAGTTTTATTTCATAAAGATATTCCAAAAGAAAAAATTGTTAAAATTTTAGATGAATTATCAAAAAATGGAGTTGAAATTATTGCTGATAAATATATTCACTCAATTTATGAAAATTCAAAAATAGTAACAGAGGAAGATTGGTCAATAGAATATCTTGATTTAAAAATAACTGCTGGCGTTGTTGAAAATGTAGATAATGCAATTGAACATATAAATAAGTATAGCACTCATCATTCTGATGCAATAATTTCAAATGATTATGAAAATATTATGAAGTTTTTAAATTTAGTTGATTCTTCCTGTGTATATTCAAATGCTTCAACAAGATTTTCAGATGGAAGTGAATTTGGTTTTGGTGCAGAAATTGGAATTTCAACTCAAAAACTTCATGCAAGGGGTCCAATGGGATTAAGAGAATTAACTACAACAAAATATATCATTTTTGGTTCAGGTCAAATAAGAAAATAGGCTTTATTGTGTTAAACTTAAATTGATTAATTTTAAAAAAGGAGGTTTTAAAAAATGAAAATAGCATTTTTTGGTGCAGGAAAAATGGGTGAGGCAATTTTATCTGGTTTATTAAAAAAAGGATTTAAAAAAGATGAAATTTTTGTTTCAGAAATTTTTCAGGATAGATTAAATTTTATAAAAGAAAAATATGGAATTAATGGTTCAAATATAAATATTGATGCTTTAAATTTTGGAGATATTTTAATTTCTGCTGTTAAACCTCAAAATTTGAAAGACCTTTCAGAAGAACTTAAAAATGAAGATTTTAAAGATAAAATTCTTCTTTCAATTATGGCTGGAGTAAAAATTGAGAAAATTTTTGAATCATTTAAAGTAAAGAAAGTTGTAAGAACGATGCCAAATATAAATGCTCAAATTGGAGAAGCAGTAACTTTATGGACAGATGTTGGATTAAACAACGATGAGAAAGAATTTGTAAAAAATATTTTATCTTCTTTTGGAAAGGAAGTTTATGTTATTAAAGAAGATTATATTGATATAGGAACATCCATTAGTGGTTCTGGTCCTGCTTATGTTTTCTATTTTTTAGACTCTTTAATTGATGCAGGAGTTTATTTAGGTTTATCAAGAGATGTATCTGAAAAATTAGCAGTTCAAACAATTTTAGGTTCAATTTTATTAAAGGAAAAGACAAATGAAGAAGCACATAAGTTGATTCACATGGTAACTTCACCTGGTGGAACAACTATTGAAGCGCTATATAAATTTGATGAAAATAGATTAAAATATTCCATAATGAGTGGGGTAATTGAAGCATATAAGAAAAGTAAAGCACTTGGTGAATCTAAGAAGTGATAAGATGCCTTATGTAGAGGTTATAAATGTATGAAAATATAAAGATAAAAAAAGTAGTTGAGCATTCTTTAAAAGAATGGGAAGGAAAAGGGGCAACTATCCTATTTTTAGGTGGTTGCAATATGAGGTGTCCATATTGTAACCAGAAGCAACTTGTATTAAATAATACGAATCTACCTGATATTCCTTATGAAAATATAAGAGATTTCTTAATGGCAAATAGAAAATGGATAGATGGAGTCATTATAAGTGGAGGGGAGCCTTCTATCAATCCTTCATTAACATATTTATTACAGGATTTAAAAAGGATTGGTTTTTTAACAAAAGTTTTAACAAATGGGACAAATGAACCACTTTTAAGAAAACTTATCATTTCAAAATTAATTGATATTATTTCAGTTGATATTAAAGCACCATTAAATGAACAAAAATATAAAGAAGTTACCAAACTAAATATTGACTTAAGAAACCTTAAAAATTTATTAACATTTTTAAAAACAAGTTCATTTAACTATGAAATATCAGTTACTCCACATCCTTTAACAATGAGTGAAGAAGATTTTGAAGATATAATAGATTCTTTGACTGGTATAAAAAAATTTGTTATTAGAAAAATTGAAAGAGATGATTTTTTAGATGATAAGATTAAAAATGTTGAACCCTATTCAGATGAATTTATCAATATGCTTTATCTTAAAGCAAAAAGAACTTTTAAGGATTGTTTAGTTAGGTGATTTTCATTAAATATTAGGATCAAACTTAATTATCATTGACTAATTTTTAATATCTTATAAAATTATTTTATTAAGGTCGGGGCGTGGCGCAGGTTGGTAGCGCACCAGCATGGGGTGCTGGGGGTCGCTGGTTCGAGTCCAGTCGCCCCGACCATTTTTAATAAATTCTTTCTTACGGGATATGGCCCAGTTTGGTAGGGCGCTTGGTTCGGGACCAAGAGGTCGCGGGTTCAAATCCCGCTATCCCGACCAGGAGAAGTTAATGGAAGAAAAGATTCCTTTATTTTATGCATTAAAAAATTATATTAACAAAAAAAGGCCTGCATTCCACATGCCAGGTCATCATAGAGGCAAGGGGATACATAAATTATTAAAAGAAGAATGGGGCGATAATATCTTTTTGTTTGATATTACAGAAGTTGAGGGTATGGATTATCTTCACAAACCTGAAGGAGTAATAAAGAAAGCACAAGAACTTGCTGCTAAAGCATTTGGTTCAGACCATACTTTTTTCTTAATAAATGGAAGTACTGTTGGAAATCTTGTTATGTTAATTTCAACATTAAACCCTAAAGATAAAGTTGTTTTACAGAGAAATTCACATAGATCAGTAATAGGCGCTCTTGCAATATTTGATCTTGAGCCAATATATATTCAATCAGAAATAGAAAAAATTTCAGGTATTCCTTGGGGAATAAAACCAGAAAAATATGAAGAAAAAATAAAAAATAATTCTGTAAAAGTTTCTTTAATAACTTCACCAAATTATTTTGGAATGTGTGAAAATATCGAAGAAATATTAAAAATTGGAAGAAAATATGACCAAATTATGCTTCTTGATGAAGCGCATGGTGTTCATTTTCCATTTAATTCAAAACTTCCAGTTTCTGGAATTAAACTTGGTTATGATATGATTGTTCAATCAGCACATAAAACCTTACCTGCTCTAACTCAAACTTCATTTTTACATATTAAAGGAGACAAAATTGATATGGATAAAGTTTTTGATGCACTTATTTACTTAGAATCATCCTCACCAAGTTATCTTTTTATGGTTTCTCTTGATGTTGTGAGATATCAAATGGAATCAGAAGGTGAAATGATATGGAATAACATTTTAGAAATGAGTGATTATTTGAGAAATGAAATTAACAAAATTGATGGATTATATTCATTTGGAAAAGAAATTTTAAAAAATGATATATATGATTTAGATTTAACAAAAATAACGATAAATACTAAAAAACTTGGTTTAACTGGTTTTGAATTAGAAGAAATTTTAAATAAAAATTATAATATAGAGATTGAGTTATCAGATTCTTATAATATTTTAATTTTTTTAACTCCAGGAATCGATAAAGAAGAAATTGATAAATTAATTTATGCATTATCAGACATATCAAAAAAATATAAAAAAGATATTATTGAAGAGGAAGTGATTGTTCCTGAAATTCCAGAAATGGTTGCAACACCAAAAGAAGCATATATTAAAGATAAAGAAATAATCAACATAAAAAATGCAAAAAATAGAATCTCTGGAAAAGTAATTTCTGCCTATCCACCTGGTTTACCTATTCTTGTTCCTGGTGAAAGAATATCAGAAAATATTTTAAATTATATTTTTGATTTGAAAGAAAAAAAGGCAAATTTACAAGGTTTTATTGATACTGAATGTAATTATATTAAAGTTTTAAAATAATATGTTATAATAGTGTTTGTGTTTGAGAGATAGATTAACACAAAACATATATTTATCCAAGGGAATTAGAGATAAATCTGGAGGTAAACATGGGTATTGAATTTATTGATAAGATTAAAAAAGTTGAATCAGAAATAGAAAATAAAATTGAAAATTATAAGAAAGAGTTAGAAGAAAAAAAGAAACAAATCATTAAAGATAAAGAAAATTCCATTAGAAATAAAGAAGATGAATTTGAGTTAAAGTTAAAAGATGAACTTTTAAAAATTGAAAAAGAATATGAAAAGATAAGAGAAATTAAAATTAAAGAAGTCGAAAATTCACTTAACAAAAAAGAAGAAACTTGGAGAAGTAAATTTGAACAAATATATAAAGATATTCTAAGGATGGTTTTAGAATAATATGGCTATTGAAAAAATCAAAGAAGTGAACATATTTCTATCAAAAAAAATTTTTAATGATTTTTTCACATTTTTGAAACTTCAAGAAAAAGTAGAGATAGAAGAGATAAAAGATATTGATGGTCTAAATCTTTTTAAAGATATGGATATTGAGAAATATGATAAGATAATTTCTGAAATTGATTTTCTTTTGAATCAATTCAATAGATTTCAAAAGAAGAAAAGTTTCATTAAAGATTTTATACCAGAAAGAATTGATATGGAATATCAAAATCTTGAAAGTTTGGTTAATAATTTTGATTTTGAATCTCTTTATAAAAAAATTTTTGGCTTAGTAAGAAAAAACGAAAAAATTATCGATGATATTAAATCAATAAAAAAAGAAATAGAAAAAATTATACCTTTTACTAATTTAGAATATGAAATTGAAAAAATAGACACTTTAAAAAAATTGAAAATTGTTATTGGAAGTTTAAAGAAAAGTAGTTTCGAAAAACTTACTAAAGAAAATGAAAGGTGTGAACCTTTAATAATTTCTGAAGATAGTATAAATTACTATTTGATTGTTGCCTTTAAAAGAGAAGATACATCTTTTTATGAATTTTTAAAAAATATTGAATTTATAGAATATGATTTTAAGGATTTAAAAGGTAAACCAAAAGAAATTTACCAAAATTTAATATCTAAAATTAATGAACTACAAAAAATATCCAATGAAATTGAATCAGAAATTAATAAAGAATCAAAAAATTTAAATAATTTAAAAATATTAAAGGAATATTATATTGACAAAAAAAATGAAGAAGAAACAAAACAAAAAGTTATAGAATCAAAATTTCTAATTTATATAAGAGGTTATATAAAAGAAAAAGATATTAAAATTTTTGAGCAAAAAATAAAAGAGAATTTTGATAAAGCATATATTCTTTATAAAGAACCTGAAGATTTAGACAAAACACCTGTGTCATTAAATAATAATAAATTTTTTAAACCATTTGAAATGCTTGTTAATATGTATGGTTATCCAAAATATTCAGATTTTGACCCAACTCCATTTCTTGCACCTTTCTTTATACTTTTTTTCTCTCTATGCTTTGGTGATGTGATATATGGATTATTAATTGTTCTTGGCTCTCTTTTTTTAATTAAAAAATTTAATGTGCATGAAAAGGATAGAAATTTCTTCTATTTTTTTATAATTTTAGGTTTATTTTCCATTATAGTAGGTATATTAACTAATTCATGGGCAGGTGACTTAATCTCATTTCCAAAACTTGCAATAATAAACTTGTTTGAGGAAAAACCTGGAGAAACCCCTGGTTTAATTAAGATGCTTATTTTTTCATTAGCAGTTGGTTTTATAACTCAAATTTTTGCGATATTACTTAAAGCATTTGATAATATAAGAAAAAAGAAAGTTCTTGATGCAATATTCGATCAAATATCATGGGTTATTTCTTTAATAGGGATAGTTTTATATATACTTTTTTCAAAAAATCCTTCTCTTTCAAAAATTGGTTTATATCTTTTCATAGCCGGAATTATAATAATAATTTTAACAGGAGGAAGAACTTCAAAATCAATAATTGGTAAAATAATTGGAGGGGTAGTTTCACTATATGGAATTGTTAGTTCTTATGGTTTTTCTTCTGCTTTAGGTGATATTCTTTCATATTCAAGATTACTCGCTCTTGGTTTCTCAACAACAGTTTTGGGAATAATCATCAATACTATTGCAAGAATGTTTGGTAAAGGAATTATAGGTATTTTAATAATACCTTTAATTCTTCTTGCTGGACATGGTTTAAATATATTTATGGGTCTTCTTGGATCATTTGTTCATCCTACAAGATTAATCTTTCTTGAGTTTTTTGGAAGATTTTATGAAAATGGTGGAAAAAAATTTTCACCATTCAAGTTTAAAAGTGAAAAAATTATAATAAAAAATCAATGAAAGGAGATTTGATATGTCTGAAATCTATGGATTAGTGTTTGCAATTATGGGAATGGCAGCAGCAATAAGTTTATCAGGTATTGGTTCATCAATCGGAATTGGTATCTCAACAATGCAAACTGCTGGAGTTTTATCTGAAAAACCACATCTATATGGAAAATTATTTGTTATTACTGCACTTCCTGGTACTCAAGGTTTTTATGGTTTTATTGAATTATTCTGGATTGCAACAAGAATTGGTTTGTTTGGTGGTATACCTAAAATACCTGTTAACACTGGTATGCAATTATTTTTTATAGGTTTAGGAATGGGATTTGTCGAACTTATTTCTGCTGTCTGGCAGGGAAAAGTTGCTTCAGCATCAATTAATCTTGTTGCTGAAAAAGAAGAAGAAGCAGGAAGAGCAATAATTTTACCAGGTCTTGTAGAGATATATGCAGTAATTTCACTCATTGCAGCAATTCTTGTAACAACATTTGTAACTGCTGGACTATGAATTTAGATAAAATTATTGAAGAGATAAAAAAAGAAGGGGAAGAGGAATTAAAAAAATTAAAAGATGAAAATGATAAATATATTCAGAAGGTTAATGTTGAATTAGAAAGAGAATTAAAGAATATTGAAAATAAATGGAATGAGTATATTGAAAAAGAAAAAAGATTACTTATAGAAAAAAAAGAAAATGAGCTAAAACTTGAACTTGACCTTATTGAACTAAATCGAAAAAACAAAGTTTTAAATGAATTTTTTAATTATATAGTTGAGAAATTAAATAATATTTCTGATCTTGAAAAAAAAGATTTTTTTAAAAAAGAGATATTAAAGGTAGTTGAAAAAGGAAACGAGACAGTCCATTTTGATAAAGATTCACTTAAAAATATATTTAATGATGAATTTAGAAAAGATATTATTAAAAACATTGAGAAAAAAATAGGTAGAAGTGATATTAAATTTGTTGAAGATAAAGATACTTTTGTTGAAGGAGAAGGATTCATATCAAGAATTAGCCTAAAAGATAAATTTAAAGAGATATGGAATGATATTTTACTTAATATATCAAAAAGGATTTTTTAAAAAAGAATGAAACTTAAATATAGTGATTGGTGCTATTTATCATCTAAATCAATAATTTTAACTAACAAGTTTCCAAAACTTGAATATTATAAAAGTTATCTATCTATCTCTCCAAAAATTTTTGTCGAACAGATTAAAAAAGATAATGATATTTCTGAAGATACAACAGATTTTGAAGAAATATTAAGAAAAGATTGGGGAAAAACTATTTCTTTTTTTGAAAAAAAAGTACCACTTGATTCAATAATTGAATATTTCAAAATAGAAAATAATTTTTCCAAATTGATTGATAATTTACCCTATGAAAAAAGATCATTTTTACTTAAAAATAAATTTCAAAGTGAAGTTAAACTTTTTAAATATTCACCATTTCTTCTTGATTTTATTAAAAAAGAGATTGATTTTTTCAATATCGAAAGTTTTTTAAGACATAAATATTTTGAAACTAATTTTTATTTTATTCCAGATAGTAATTTGAATATTAATACTTTTAAAAATTTTGAAAAGGACACATTAGAAAATTTTGTTGAATTTGTGAATTTAAAATATAAAAATTTTATAGAAAAAAATCTTTTAGAATTTCTAACATATTTTGAAAAGAAAAAAGATGAATATATTATTAAACTATTAAAAGAGTCAAAATATTTTGTTTTCGGACCAGAGATTATATTTTCATATTTAAAGCTAAAGAATTATCATCATACAAACCTTAATATTATCTATAATGGCTTAATCTACAATCAACCATCCGAATCAATAATAAGGAGGCTTAGATTAATAAATGGGTAAAATTTTATATTTAGGAGATAAAAACTTTTCTATTTTTTTGAAATCATATAGTTTTGATACCATAAGCGAAAATATCATTGATAATTTTATTAAAGCATATAAAAATGGAGATTATACAATTATTGTTGTTTCAGAAGAATATTCAAGTGATATTTTAAAAGTATATGATGAACTTGAGAAAAAATTCTTACCAATAGTTATATTTTTACCTTCAAAAGGAATAAAAAAGGAAATTAATTATCAATATATTAAAAAATTATCGGAAAAAGCAATAGGAGTAGATATCCTTGAAAAAGGAGAAAAAGAATGAAAAAAGGAATAATAACAAAAGTTTCAGGACCTCTGGTAGTTGCAAAAGGTCTCCCTTTTGCAAAAATGTATGATGTTGTCCTTGTTGGAAAACTTGGGCTTCTTGGAGAAATTATTCAAATAAAAGAAGATTTTTCATATATACAGGTATATGAAGAAACAAGTGGAATTGGTCCAGGAGAAGATGTTGAATCAACTGGTTCTCCTTTATCTGTTGAACTTGGTCCAGGTTTAATAGGTTCAATTTTTGATGGAGTTCAAAGACCACTTGATATTATAAGTAGTAAATTTGGTTCATACATTGTAAGAGGAGTAAAGGAAAATCCAATAAAGAGAGATAAAGATTGGGAATTTGAACCAGTTGTTAAAGAAGGAGATTATGTCTCTGAAGGAGATATTTTAGGAGTTGTTCAAGAGACAGAAATTGTAAAGCATAAAATTTTAGTTCCTGTTGGTTTAAAAGGAAAAATTAAAAAAATTTTTAAGGGAAAAAAGAAAGTTGAAGATCCGATTGTAGTTTTAGATAATGATGGAAATGAAATAGAAATAAAAATGTTAACAAAATGGCCAGTTAGAATACCAAGACCAATTAGTAAAAAACTTCCTCCAAATATCCCACTTATTACTGGACAAAGAGTTATTGATGGATTTTTCCCAATTACTAAGGGTGGAACAGCATGCATACCAGGTCCATTTGGTTCAGGTAAAACTGTAACACAACATCAATTAGCAAAATGGGCAGATGCAGATATTATAGTATATGTTGGATGTGGTGAAAGAGGAAATGAAATGACAGAAGTTTTAATTGAATTTCCAGAACTTAAAGATCCAAAAACAGGTTACCCTCTTATGAAAAGAACTATATTAATTGCAAATACATCAAATATGCCTGTAGCAGCAAGAGAAGCATCTATTTTTACGGGAATAACTTTAGCTGAATATTTTAGAGATCAAGGTTTCGATGTTGCTTTAATGGCTGATTCAACATCTCGTTGGGCTGAAGCAATGAGAGAAATATCAGGAAGATTGGAGGAGATGCCAGGAGAAGAAGGCTATCCCGCATATCTTGCCTCAAGAATCGCGTCATTTTATGAAAGAGCAGGTAAAGTTATAAATATTGGAAAAGATGAGAGAGTTTCAACTTTAAGTGTTATTGGTGCTGTTTCACCTCCTGGTGGAGATTTATCAGATCCAGTAGTTCAATCAACATTAAGAGTAACCAAGGTTTTCTGGGGGCTTGATGATGCTCTTGCCTCAAGTAGACACTTTCCTGCCATCAACTGGCTCACAAGTTATTCTCTTTATACAGTTGACCTTGACCCATATTATAAAAAGAATATAAGTGTTGAATTTCCAAAATTAAGAGAAATTGCTATGGAATTACTTGAAAAAGAAGCTGAACTTGAAGAGATTGTAAGACTTGTTGGAATTGATGCGTTATCACCAAAAGATAGACTTATTCTTGAAGGAGCTAAATCAATAAGAGAGGATTTTTTACACCAGAATGCATATCATGAAATTGATACATATACTTCACTTAATAAGCAATATTTAATGTTAAAAACAATTATTAAATTTTATGAAGAAGGAGTAAAGGCTTTAGATGAAGGTCTTGAACTTGAGAAAATAATTAATCTTGATGTAAGGGTTGATATTGCAAGAGCAAAATATATTAGTGAAGATAATCTTTCTTACTTTGATGAACTTTTTACAAAAATTGAGAGGGATTTTTATTCATTAAATGAGAAGAAGGAGGAAGTTAAATAAATGCCCAAAGAATATTTAACCACAAGTGAAATTGCAGGACCTTTAATGATAATTCAAAATGTTAAAGATGTTAAATATAATGAACTTGTTGAAATAACTCTGAAAAGTGGAGAAAAAAGAAGAGGACAGGTTATGGTTGCAGAAGAAGATAAGGCATTAATAGAACTATATGAACCTTCAATAGGAATAGACCCAAAAGAAGCAAGAGTTATATTTACTGGTAAAGGACTTGAAGTTCCTGTTTCAAAAAATATACTTGGAAGAATTTTTAATGGATTTGGTGAACCAATTGATGATGGTCCAAGAATTATTCCTGATGATTTAAGAGATATAAATGGAAACCCTATAAATCCTTTTTCAAGAGATTATCCTAATGAATTCATACAAACAGGAATTTCTGCTATCGATGGTTTAAATACTCTTGTTAGAGGTCAAAAACTTCCAATTTTTTCTGGTAGTGGCTTACCTCACTCTCATCTTGCTGCTCAAATCACAAGGCAATCAAAAGTTTTAAAAACAGGAGAACAATTCGCTGTTGTTTTTGCTGCAATGGGAATTACATTTGAAGAAGCAAATTTCTTTATTAATGACCTAAAAGAAACAGGTGCTTTAAGTAAAGCAGTTCTATTTATAAATCTTGCAAACAATCCTGTAATTGAAAGAATAGCACTTCCAAGGACTGCTTTAACAGTTGCTGAATATCTTGCATTTGATCTTGATATGCATGTTCTTGTAATTTTAACTGATATGACAAATTATTGCGAGGCATTAAGAGAAATTTCAGCAGCAAGAAAAGAGGTTCCAGGAAGAAGAGGATATCCTGGTTATATGTATACCGACCTATCATCAATCTATGAAAGAGCAGGAAGAATAAAAAATAAAAACGGTTCTATAACACAAATACCTATTGTTACAATGCCTGAAGATGATAAAACACACCCAATACCTGACTTAACTGGATATATTACCGAAGGACAGATATTTTTGTCAAGAGAATTATATAAAAAAGCAATATATCCTCCAATTGATGTAAGACCGTCTCTTTCAAGACTGAAAGATAGAGGTATTGGAAAAGATAAAACAAGAGAAGACCATAGCGATTTAATGAACCAACTTTATGCAGCATATTCAAGAGGAAAAAATGCAGAAGAACTCGCAAAAATTCTTGGGGAAACTGCTTTAACAATGGTAGATAGAATATTTGTAAAATTTTCTGAAAGATTTGAAAAAGAATTTGTAAAACAGGGAGAATATGAAAATAGAAACATCGAGGAAACTCTTGATATCGGATGGAAACTACTTTCTATAATTCCAATTGCTGAATTAAAGAGAGTAAGAGAAGAATATATTGAAAAGTACCTAAAAAGACATGTTTTAGAGGAAAAATAAAATGAAGTTAAGAGTTAATCCAAACAGAATGGTTCTTTTAACTTTAAAGAAAAGACTTCAAGTTGCTATAAGAGGACATAAACTTCTTAAAGATAAACTTGAGGGTATGATTAAAGAATTTATTGTAAATATAAAGGATTTTAAGGAAAAAAGTGAAAAAATAGATGAAGAATTTTTAAATATTGAAAGGTTATTACTATTTTCTAAATCACTACTTGGAAATGAAAAACTTGAGATATTATCAAATCCAAGAGTTAATATTAATTTAAATGTTGAAAAGAAAAATGTCATGGGTGTTACTGTTCCAGAAATTAAATTTAATTTTGAAGGAGACCCTTTTAATTATCCTCTTGAAATATCAAACTTTGAATATGATTTATTAAATCAAGGATTTATTAATTTTTTAAAAGAGTTGATTGAATATAGTGAAAAATTGAAATTACTTGAAGAGTTATCAAGAGAAATAGAAAAAACAAGAAGAAGAGTTAATGCTCTTGAGTATGTTTTAATACCTTCGCTTACAGATACAATAAAATTTATAAAAATGAAACTTGATGAAATAGAAAGAGAAACTCACGGAAGATTAACAAGGATAAAAGAAATAATAAGAGGGGAGATAGAAAGATAATCTTCTCCCCAATCTTAAATTATATTTTATAATTTTCTAAATTAATTATTTTTCCGTTACTTATCACAAATTTTGGTTCTCTGTGATACCTTAATGCTTCAAGTACATTATCCTCATTAAGAACAACAAGATTTGCAATATTTCCCTCTTCAAGTTTATGATTTTTCAAACCTATTGCCTTTCCAGCATCAATAGTTATCATATCATAAAGTTTTTCCATATCTTCTTTTGTTGTCATCCATAAAATGTGAGAAACAAGAAAAGCAACCTCAAGCATATTGTTTCTTCCATATGGATAATATGCATCAGAAATATCATCCTGTCCTAAAACAACAAGAGCACCTTCTTCAATCATCTCTCTAACTCTTGCATGCAATGGACCTGTATGAGGATCACTTACAACACCTACTTCACCCTTTTTAAGAAGATTTACAAGTTTCATAAAATATGGAGTTGGATAAAATTGCATCGCTCTTGCATGATGAGCAAGAACTCTTCCATTAAAACCTTCTTTAATTGTTTTTAATGTCAACATCTCAAGAGTTCTAAGAGTTGGATCACCAGCATCATCAACAAGCATTGAAACCCCTTTATCATATTTCTTTGCAAGTTCAAACATTTTATCTATATGTGTTTTTTCATCCTCTTCAGTGTACTCTATCCATGGAATTCCACCAACAAGGTCTGCTCCCATTTTTAAACTTTCTTCTACAAGTTCATATGCTCCTTTTTCTCTTACAACTCCATCCTGAGGAAAAGCAACAACCTGTAAATCAACTACTCCTTTAAATTCCTCTTTAACTTTAAGTAATGCCTTAACACCTTCAAGTTTCGCCTTTGAATCAACATCAGCAAATCCTCTTAGATGAGTAACTCCATAATTAATTGCATGATTTAGTGCTTTCCTAACATTTGGAACAATCCATTTTTCATCGTATTTGGATTTGATAAGAGAGGCAAGTTCTATGGCTGTCATTGCCTTACCCATTTCAGCACCATGATAATCTTTAAGTGCTTCTTCTTCCATCATCATAAATGTATAAACCTTACAAAGATGAAGATGTGGATTTATAAAAGATTCTGTAACAAGTTTACCATTAGCATCTATTTCTTTTTCACCTTTATCAAGTGAAGTTTGTGATATTTTTTCTATTTTTCCATTTTTAATACCTATATTAAATAACCCTTCTTTTTTCCTTAATTTTGCATTTTTAATTACAATATCAAACATTTAAACTCCTCCTTTTATTTATTTTCTTTTATATATCTTTGTGCAAGTTTAGCACCATCAAGAATAGATTCATATCCAGTACATCTACATAAATGTTTTGCTAAAGCATCTATTAATTCATTTTCACTTGCGTTTAAGTTTTTATTAAAGAGAGAATATAACTCCATTATTATTCCTGGAGTACAAAAACCACATTGTATGGCACCTGAATCTATCATTGCTTTTTGAATTGGATGTAAATCTCCATTTTTTGTAATTCCTTCAATTGTAATAACCTCTGCACCATTCAATTTTTTTGCAGAAAATATACAACTTTTGACTGCTTCACCATTAACAACAACAGTGCATGCACCACAGGAACCATCGTCACATCCTCTTTTGGTTCCAGTAAGGTTAACTTTTTCTCTTAAGATATCAAGTAAAGATTCATGACCTTCTATTTGAATAGTTTTTGAAATACCATTAACTTTAAAAGAGATTATTTCCATATTAAACTCCTGTTTTTTCTTTTATTTTATCTTTAATTAATTCAAGAATTTTTTCTTTTGATACAGGTACTTCATATAAATCCACACCTAAGGCATCATATATTGCATTTAGAATTGCAGGAGCAACTCCAAGTACTGGATGTTCTCCTATCCCTCTTGCACCATAAGGACCAATAGATTCTGGTGTTTCAATAAAAACAACTTCATATTTTTTTGGCATCTCTTTTATTGTTGGAAATTTATATGTTGAAAAATGTGGATTGATTAATCTACCATCTTTATCAAATTTCAATTCTTCATAGAGGGTTCCACCAATACCAATCATCACACCTCCAACAATCTGACCTCTTAATTGAACTGGATTTATAACTTTTCCAATATCAAATGCTGATGCAAAATTATCAATTATAATTTCACCAGTTTTTTTATCAATTCTAATTTCACAACCTTGGGCACCAAAAGTGTATGATACTCCAAGATTTCCCTGTCCAGTTTCTGGATCAGGATTTGAATATCTTGGGAGTCTTGCATCACTTGTTGCTTGGACAACTTCTCCAACAGTAACACCATCTTCATGCATATAACCTCTAACAAGGTCAACAACTTTTACAAAAACATCTGGATTATGTTTTAAATAAACTTTTTCTCCATCATATTCAAGCATATCTTTATCAGTTCTTAAAGCGTACGATGCATTTTCAATCAATTTATCAATTGCTTTTTGACATGCTCTAATTACTGCTCTACCACCTTGAACAGTAAACATTGAACCAATTGTTTGCCATTCCCATGGTGAATATTGAGTATCTATTTCAGTATAAACATGGATTCTTTCAGGTTCTATTTTTAAAGTTTCTGCTGCAATTTGTTGAACAACGGTTCTTAAACCTTGTCCTACTTCTGCACCACCCATATTAATTGATACACTTCCGTCTCCATTGAATTTAACATAACAACCTTTTGATGAATGAGGAGCTCCTTTTGGTGCCTTAACAACTGCTGCAAAACCTCTTCCATAAAAATAGTTATCATCTTCTTTTAATTTTTCTTTTTCAAAAATTATATTTTTGATAGTGTCAGAGCATTTTTTAATATCTCCATAATCTTCATTTACAACTTCACCAGTTCCAAATTTTTTATTTTTTGTTAAATAATTTTTTTCTCTCAATTCAAAAATATCCATATCAAGTTTTCTTGCTAACATATCCATTAATCTTTCAATTGCAAAATGAGCATACTGATATCCATAACCTCTAAATGCTCCAACAGGAGGTGTGTTGGTATATACTGTATAACCTTCGCATAATGCATATGGAAATTCATATACACCAACAGTATGAGTTGCTGCCATTGTTATATTAACACCTGTATCTGCATATGCACCAGTTGAATGATAAACTTTTGATTGAATGAAAACTAAAGAGCCATCTTTTTTAGCACCAATTTTCATTTTTATTCTAACACCATGTCCAATAAGAGTACTTGTATAATCTTCTTTTCTACTTGCAACCCATTTAACAGGATAACCTTTAACATGACTTGCAATATAAGCAACAGTTTGTTCAATAGTAACATCTGATTTATATCCAAAACATCCACCAATTTCAGGTATATGAACTCTGACATTACTCGCTGGAATACTATATGTTCTTGCTATATCATCTTGAATTATTGCAGGGCAAATTGAAGATGACCATATTTCAACTGTATTATCTTCATGAAACCATGCGATTGTTCCATGTGGTTCAATTGCACTTGAAGAACCAAATTTATAATTAAATTCACCTTCAACAATAACATCAGATTCTTTTACTGCCCTATCAATATCTCCCTTTTTCAGTACATAATAATTTGCAATATTTGTTTTGGGTATGGGTTTATAGGATGGTAAATGCCAATATTCACCATTTTTTTCATGAATTAAAACAGCATCATCTTTTAAAGATTCAAGAGCATCAATATAAACCGGAAGTTTTTCGTATTCAACTTTTATTTTTTTTACTGCTTGTTTAGCATGATAAGAAGTATCAGCAATCACAGCAGCAACAGGTTCACCAATATATCTTACCTTATCAACAGCCATTGGGTATCTATCTCTTATACAATCTCCATAGGTAAATTTACAATTTTTTCCAGTAACAACTTTTATAACACCTTCGCTTTTTTCTGTTTCA
>JBAMLT010000167.1:2018-5855 GCA_039793425.1 Caldisericota bacterium | reverse complement strand
TATATAAATTCCTAGTAATAAAAATAAGGTATGGCTTATTAAGAAATTTATTGAAGGAGAACCCCTCTATCCAATAATTTTAAATCATGTGGAATTAGTTTTAAACGAGGAAAAATTAAATTTAGAATCTTCTGAATTGTTATACGCCTTGGTTATTGAGGCGAATATCCTAAATTTCAAATTTAAAAATAAAAAAGAGCTATTATTTTCAGATAAATATTTAGAAAATTATAAAATCTTGATAGACGATATAAAAAAAGATATAAGATTTACATCATTTATTGTAAGTCTTATTCAACAGGTCTTTAAAGATAAGGAGACAAAAAAAAGAATTGCTCGAGAATTGGTGGAGGCTCTGAAAGCAAAGGACAAAAATATGTTTTTATATATTTTATTTAAAAATACTAACAAAGAAAAAGAAATATGGTCAAATCATAACATAAATGAATGGATGTTTAATAGAATAATAAAGAATGATATAAGTTTCGAAATGTATGGTTTAATATTAACAATATATTTATTAAGAGGTGAAAAGGATGCAAGAGAATGAACAAAAATTTTTGGTATATTGGAAAAAAAGTGTTGGAGGAGAATCCCTAAAGTTAGACCTCAAAGATTTGAAAGATAAAGTAAGTAAAGTATTCCAATATGAAACTGATAACTATAAACAAAAATTGGTTTACAATCTTCTTGAAACTGTGAAAAATAATGACCAAAAAGAATTTTTTTATATTTTATTAAAAACAATTAACAAACCAAAAGAGGATTATAAAGAATTGTGGGAATATCTTCAAAAAAATTTCGATATTATGCCAGAAAATATTTTTGTAAATTTTGCATATACTCTTATTATTAGCATAATGTCAACATATGCTGGTGAGAAAAATGAATGAAAATATAAATACTGGAAAAAAGGAGAACATAGAAACAAACCAGGGCGGAAAATACATAGTGATGGACATAGTTTTTTATGCTGGGTCATTAAACTATGATCAAGGATCTGGAAACTATCAGGAATTGAAAAAAATTACAAAATGGGATGGAAAACAATACACTTTAGTCAGTAGATATGCATTGAGATATAGTTTATTAAAAACCGCGGAGGATGTTTTAAGATTTTGGAAAAATGCAACAGGTACAGAGCTAGAGAGGGCAGGGGGTGAAAATAAAACCGTTATTCAACCTTCTCTTGATGTTTTACTATCTGGCAAGATACTAAAAATACCTGAATTTGATTTATTTGGTTACTTAATAACCAGCACAACTCCTCAAAATTCTAGAGAGGCTCCCGTAAAAATAAGCCATGCAATATCTATGACACCTTATACTTATGATTCTCATTTTGCAGGTAACTTAGGTTTTGCAAAAAAGATGGTAGAGGCAGGAAGTGCAAAAAAAATGGACCCAAATTTATTTACAATAGAAGAGCATCAAACATACTATATTTACACGGTAGTTATTGATGTAAATAGAATTGGAAAAGATGTTATATATATCGAAAAAAAGGAGAAAAAAAAGGAAAAAGATAGAGAAAAAGATGAGAATAAAAATAAAAAAGATATAGAAATTATTGAAAAAGAGGGGAAAAAAATAATAAAATTAGAAGGCAATGAGATAATATTAGATCCGGATATAGAGGCAAATATAGAGGAAGTTGAAAAATTAATCAAGATTAATTTTTCTTTAAAAGATAAAAACAAAAAGCAAGAAAGAATTATACAACTTATAAAATCCATTTTAAATCTTAAAAGAGATATTAAAGGCAGACCAGAAGATCTCACACCAAAACTACTTATTCTTGGGCTTTATAACAATTATCCATATCTATCTTTTAAAGATAAGATTCTTCTAAAAAATGAATATGAAGAGAGTTATGAGGAAGAAACTGTAACAACAGACAATGTAGTAAAAATCAATAGGAGAATTGTTAAATCTAATAAACCTGTATTTGAAATATTGAGTGCATTTAATGAACAAGACAAAAAACAACTAAAAGATGATGATGAGATACTTGATATAATAAAGAGCTTTTTAGAAGATAATAAGACATACAAAAAAATAATACTGGCCCACTCTCCGGAGATAGAGGTAAAAATACAAAATCAATAAAGGAGGTAAAATGCAAGAAAAAACTCTTTTTTTAAAAATATTCCAACCATTTGCCCAATACAGAAATCCATTTACTTTTTACTATGCCCAAACTTACCCATTGCCACCAAAATCTACGATAATTGGGATGTTACAGAATGCCTGTGACGACTGGTATGGAAATAAAAAATTAGAAGAGTGGTGGAATCTAAAGGTAAGTGTTCACGGTGGCTTCGAAAGTGTTTTTTGGAATTATCAAAGTTTGATAAAAGGAGAATTAGGAGTAAACGTGGATGGGGTATGGATAAACAGAAATGATGGAAAATTAAGGGGAAATATGTGGCTTCCTTTATACGGTGAAGGCATCGCATCTCAACGTACACCTGTCTATCAGCAAGAATTATTCAATGGACATTTGTATATTTTTATTCGCGGAGATAAAGAGATGATAGATTGTATTAAAAATAGTTTAGAACATCCTAAAAAAGTGCTTTCATTAGGAAGGAGTGAAGATATAATTTTTATAGAGAAAGAGAATGTTAAAGAAATAGAGCCAATAGAAATAAAATCTGTTGAAGAAACAATTTGGCTTACATTTCCGACGTATATTATAGATGAAATTAAATTAAAGAATAAAAAATATCCAGTTTATACTATTCCAATAAAAGTCGTATTTAAAAATGAAAAAGGATATATAAAACATAAAAGTGAAATTTTTAAAGACACAGAACAACATGTAGATTTTAAAGTTGTATTATACACCAGATCAGACTATGTGATTTATTTGAATGATAAACTTTTTGTAGAAGAATTTAAAATTGATGATAAGATAAAATTCAAAATTGTGAATCCTTATGGGTGGTTATAATGAAAGAAATTGATGTTTTAAGGGCCAAAAATTCAAATCATGAAAATTACCTGCTTAAAGATCATATATTGGAAGCCTTAAAACAATTGGATATATTCATAAATTATGTTAATAATAATGAAAAAAATATAGATTATAATTATAAAAAATTCTATAGCCAACTTGCGAAAGCTATTTTTATTCATGACCTTGGGAAGGTCAATCGTCACTTTCAAAGAAAGGTTTTTAAGGAAGATGAAAGATCATTGGAAGGATGGATACTAAATGATAAAACTAAAAAAGAAATAGACCATGAAATCCTTTCAATATTGTGGAGTTGTTTTCTTCTAAATGATTCAGAAGATGATAAACAGATTCGAACTGCTGTACTTCTTCATCATTATAATAATTACTATATAAATAAAAAAAATATAATGGAAATTATTCAAGATTACCCCGATATCGTGGATTATATTGATTTTCTATATAATAATAAAGATTTTGTAAAAAGATTGGTAAATGACCTAATTGATTATATTAATAATAAAATAAATTCAGGAATTATTTCTGATGCACTAAATCAAATAAAAAATGAAATGGAAGGAAAATTTGAAAATCTAGAAGAATTAAAAAAGGCCATAGAGAATCATGATGATGATATTCCAAAATATTGTGAAATGTGCGAAATACAAGATGAAAACTATTACGATTTCTTTGTATTTTTAGGCATTCTTCGAAGATGTGATTATGCTGCAAGCGGAGATATAAAAATAGAAAAATACATTGATGGGAGTTTAGAAGATTTATTCAACAATGTTGGGGAAAGGATTAAAAATAAAATTAATAATAATGGAAAATTTTGGCAAAATAATCTTTTAACAGATCTAAGGCAAAAGAACTCG
>JBAMLT010000167.1:0-2008 GCA_039793425.1 Caldisericota bacterium | reverse complement strand
TTGTCTTAGTTGCACCCACGGGTTCAGGAAAAACGGAATTTGCTTTGTTATGGGGCAAAGAAATGAAAAGGAAACTTATTTATACACTTCCACTTCGCGTCGCACTCAATGACTTATATGATAGATTCAAAGGAGAAGTTATAAATGGTAAAAAGGAAGGATACTTTGAAAAAGAAGACTGGATAGATATACTACACTCAACCTCCTTCATTGAATATATAAAGGGCACTACTGGAAAATATGATATAGAGAATCAGATTAATTCTGCAAAAATGTTTTCAGCACCAGCTTTACTTACTACTCCAGACCAAGTTTTTTTGACATCATTAAATTTTTATGGATGTGACAAACTGATATCGATTTATCCAGAGGCTTCTATTGTGATAGACGAGATTCAGACATATAATGAAGAAATGGCTGCGATAATTTTGAAAACACTGAAAACAATAGAAGAACTCGAAGGTAATGTTCTTATAATTACTGCAACATTTCCACCATACTTTGAAACATTTTTAAATAAATATGAAATCATTGAAATAGAAAAAAAAGATATAAAAAATAATGTTAAAAATTATTCGTTAAAGAGGCATAAAATTAAAGTGTATAAAGAGAATTTAATTGAAGAAAATGAAGACAAGAAAAGTTCAAATGAGGAAGAAGAGGATTCAGAAAATTATTCAAGAGATAGAAGCAAAAAAGGTACTAACCAAATTTTATTTAATTTATTAATTAATGATCAATTTAAAAATAAAAATATTTTGATTGTCCTTAATACTGTAAACAACGCAATAATTATTTTTAAAAAACTGGAAAAAATATATAAAGAAAATTTATTTCTCCTTCATTCAAGACTTATTGAAAAAGAAAAAACAAAGAGAATAAAAGATATAAAAAGCAAAATTAACAATGGTGAAAAGGTTATTCTGGTAGCAACTCAAGTCATCGAAGCATCTGTCAACATTGATTTTGATGTCCTGATAACAGAAGTTTCTACAATAGATAGTCAAGTTCAGCGCTGGGGGAGAATTTACAGAAATAGGGACACCGATTATCAATGTAAAGAACCAAACATATATGTTTTTGTTGGAAAAGAAAATAATGGTGGGCATTCGTTAAATAAAGGAACAAAATTTGTTTATGATGAAAATGTGGTTGAAAAAACCATAGAAGTCTTGAAAGATTACGAGAATAAATGTTTAGAATATGAAGAGGAAAGAAAAATGATTGATGATACTTTTCAAAAAAAATTGAATGGAAAAACACTTAAAAAAGAATATGAAGATAAAATAGGTGAACTGTTGGAAAACTTGAAATTTTTCTCAATTGAAAAACGTAGTGAAGCCCAG
The DNA here is from genome assembly GCA_039793425.1 of Caldisericota bacterium. GTDB lineage: Bacteria > Caldisericota > Caldisericia > B22-G15 > B22-G15 > JAAYUH01. The sequence continues at coordinate 662 of JBAMLT010000167.1, read as the reverse complement.
AGAATGTTTAGAAATATTGCAGGTGTGCAGGTTGTCATTCCTGAATTGATGATGAAAGAAAATGACCAGAATCTTAAAAAATTTGCGGAAATAATTGTTTCTTCTGATGAAGATTTATCTTGGGAGGAGATTTTAAATAATGTATATAATGATGGAAATTCAGAGAAACGTTGGGAATTGAAAAAATGGCTTTACGAATATTCTGTAAATGTACCTATATATTATTTAAACAAGAAAAACTATTTATTTCATAAGAATTTCAAAGGTTTTTACATATTGTCAATAAATGATGCAGAAGATCTTGAAAAGGTAAGAAAATACGGAATTGATGAATACTTCTATGACATTGATGAAACTTTGGAAAGAGAATGATTTTATAATTTAATATGCCATATCTTATATTAATAACCTTCTCAATTTTTCTGCCATAAAAGAATCCATCCTAAATTATCGGAATTTTTAGTGATTTCAAGAGAATGAAGAATCCGTTTACATTGATATTACATCATTATCCCTTGAAGTCTATAGCGTCCATAAGTTTGTGTAAGTCAAGGATACCTCATATCAAAGATCCTCATTATATCATCCTTACATATATTGAATCCAGGGATGGCCCTTCCACTGTATTTATTATTTTCCTCAATGATCCTCATGTATATAAT
>JBAMLT010000166.1:0-39857 GCA_039793425.1 Caldisericota bacterium | reverse complement strand
CTAATTAAGATTAAAAAACCAGTTGACTGGGTAAAACCAGAGAAGGTAGTCTATAGAGCATATTGTTCAAAAACAGGTTTAATTAAAAATAATAACTGCAAAGGAACAAGATATGACCTTTATATAATAAACACAAATATTCCATTTTGTTCATATCATAGAGAATATAAAGTTTATGTTTGCAAAAACAATGAAAATCTTCTTGCCAATAAAAATTGTAGTGAGGAATTTAAAAAATTAAAGATATTTTATGACCCTGATGATATTCCAAAAAATTATTGTAATTGTGATGGATTGTTTACTGAAGTTAAATTAATTGCACCTTCATCTGTCTTAGTAGAAACACCTGTTATTTTAGAGGTTCAGACTGACTTTAAGATAGGTGATACTCTTGAATTTGATATTAATGGAGAAAAAACTTTTGTAACATCTCCACCTCTTAAAATGATGTGGTATCCAACAAGGTCAGGAAAATATTATGTATCTATTTATCTATGGAGTTTTGATGGAGTACTTAAAGGTAAGACAGGAAAAGAGATAAATGTAGTTGAACCAGTAAAAAATAGTTTAATAATAATAAATCCAACAAAGCCAAAATTATTTGATAAAGTTACCGCTCTACTTATGGATGCTCCAAACAATACTTTCTCTGTAATTGTTTTTATTAACGATGAGATGAAGGGTGTTTTATTGGAAGAGCCCTATAGTTTTGTTTTTGAGGTAAGTAAAAAAGGAAAATATAAGATAGTATATAAAGTTTATGATTTATATGGAGAAACGATTTTAACTCTTTACAAGGAATTTACTGTAAATTAGTCAATTCATCATTATCTTTTGTTTTAAATTTATTCTTCTTGATATAGAGAATCAAATTAAGAAGATCTGCTGGGGTTACTCCTGTAAGTTCTTTTACATCTTTAATTGTTTTGGGTTTATATTTAATTAATCTTTCTTGAGCCTGTTTTGAAAGATTTGGAATAATTTTATAATCGATATTTTCGGGTATTGTTATTTTTTCATATCTTCTTAAACCTTCAAGTTGTTTTTGATATCTTTTTATATAACCAAAATATCTTGCTTCTATCATTACTTCAAAAATAATATCATCACTATAATTTAAGATATCAGGGTAAAACTTTTTTAATTTATCTATTGAAAAACTCGGTCTTTTTAGAAGATCGAAAATAGTATATGGAGTATTTATTGTATCTTCTTCTATTGATTTTAATATTTCATTATTTTCAAAAGATGGGTTAATTTTTTTATTGATAAGAATATTTATAAGTTCGTTTATTTTTTCTTTTTTTTCTACAACTTTTTCATATTTTTCATAACTTACCAGACCAATTTCATATGAAATTGGAGTTAATCTTATATCTGCATTATCCTGTCTTAATAAAATTCTATTTTCAACATGTGAAGGTGTTATCCTATATGGCTCATCAATACCCTTTTTTATTAAATCATCTATCATAACACCAATATAACTATCTTCTCTTTTTAAAATAAGTAGAGGTTTATTGTTTGCGTAAAGGGCTGCATTTATACCTGCTAAAATTCCCTGACCTGCTGCTTCATCATATCCTGTAGTTCCATTAATCTGCCCTGCAAGAAAAAGATTTTCAAATTTATTTGTTTGAAGTGTTGGAAGTAACTCTTTTGGATCAACAAGGTCATAAGCAATGGCATAACCTGGTCTTATCATTTTTACATTTTCAAAACCAGGAATTGTTTTTAATATTTCTATTTGATATTCCATTGGAACACTCATATACATTCCTTGAATGTAGGTTTCATCTGTGTTAAAACCTTCTTTTTCAAGAAAGAATGAGTGCTCTATTCTATCTGGAAACCATCTAACCTTCTCTTCAATCGATGGACATGTTCTTGGACCTACCTTAACCATAAGTCCCATAACTGATGGAGCATAGTTAAGATATTTTCTTGTTGTTTCTATCGTTTTAATATTTGTTGAGCCCCTAAAGGATGGAAGTTGATTTTCCCATATTTTTGGTTTTGTATCAAATGAAAAAGAAATTGGTGTTTTTTCTCCTTCATCTATTTCAAGTTTATTTAAATCAACTGATTTAATATCTATTCTTGGTGTCGTGCCTGTATTAAATCTCTTTATATTAAATCCAATCTCTTTTAAAGAATTTGCAAGGCCAATTGAAGGAAGTTCTCCCCATCTTCCTGCTTCTATCATCTCTTTACCAATATGAACAACTCCTCTTAAAAAAGTACCAGGAGTTAAAACTATGGACTTAGCATAATATAGTTCATTAGTTTTAGTTTTCAATCCAATTATTTTATCCTTTTCAATTATTAATTGTTCAACAAGACCCTGTCTTAAATTAAGATTTTTTTCCTTTTCAAGAACTTTTCTCATCTCGTCTCTGTATCTATATTTATCAATCTGAACTCTTGTTGACCAGACAGAAGGTCCTTTTGTTGTATTCAATAATTTTATTTGAGTTAAAGCCTTTTCGGCATTTTTTGCAATCTCTCCACCAAGAGCATCAACCTCTCTTACTACTTGCGCCTTACCTACTCCTCCAATTGCAGGATTACATGGAGGATGAGCAATAAATTCAATTGAAATTGTTAATAAAAGAGTTTTTGCACCAATTCTACTTGAAGCAAGTGCCGCCTCACAACCAGCATGACCTGCACCAACCACTATCACATCAAAAGATTCCATAGGAATTAAATTATACCATACTTTATTGTTATAATTTAAAGAATGGAAGGTAAATTTTTTAAATATTTTTTAATTTTTATTGCTATAATTTCTGTTTCATCTGCTGCAATATTAATAAGAATGTCAAATGCTGAACCTCTCGCAATAGCAACATTCAGAATGGGAATTAGTTCAATAATTCTGTTACCTCTTTTCTTTATGAAGGGTAAGAAGAATTTTATAAAAAAGGACATTAAAATTTTTATACTCTCAGGTTTATTTCTTGCTTTTCATTTTTATGTATGGATAACATCTTTAAGGTTTACCTCTATTATGAGTTCAACAGTTCTTGTAACAACAAATCCTATTTTTGTTTCAATCTTTTCTTTTTTTATTTTCAAGAAAAAAATAAAAATTAAAACAATTCTTGCAATTATTCTATCAATTTTAGGTATCATCTTTATGTCATATGGATTCTCATTTTCAGTTAATTTTAAAGGTAATTTTCTTGCTCTTCTTGGTGCTCTTTTTGCTTCTTTATATATAATTTCAAACTACTATTTAAGAAAAAAATATGAACTAATTGATATAGTATTTCCAGTTTATTCAATAAGTTTTTTGATACTTTTAATTTTATCTTTATTTTTAAATGTTAAATTATATCCTCTTGGTTTAAAAGAATATTTTCTTTTTTTCCTAATTGCTTTAATTCCTCAAGTTATAGGACACTCTATTTTTAATTATTCTTTAAAGTTTTTTTCTCCTATATTTATAAGTTTATCAATACTTGGAGAGCCAATTGGGGCAACAATTTTTGGCATAATCTTTTTTAAAGAAATTCCAAAAATTTTAGAGATTTTGGGTGGATTTTTAATTATAACTGGAATAGTAATATCAGATAAGGAATAGGTATGGAAAAATTATTTTAAATTGATTATAATTTAAAACTATTGATATGAAAAAGTCGTTTAAAGTTAATTTAATGTTATTTATCGTCCTACTTATTTGGGCAAATTCTTATGTATTAATAAAAATTGTAACAAGAGAATTGTCACCTACATCAATTGCTATTGCAAGATTCTTTATAATTTTCCCATTTCTTTTTATCTTTCCTTCTTTATATAAAGTTAAAAATATAAAGAGAAAGGATTTATTAACAATTTTATTTCTTTCTTTTTTAAATGTCCCAGGTTATCACCTTGCAATTAACAAAGCAGAAACCCTAATAAATGCTTCTACTGCTTCCTTAATTGCTGGTTTAAATCCTGTGCTTACAGGAATTTTATCAATCATTTTTTTAAAAGAAAAATTTAAAATAACAAAAGTTTTTGGGCTTTTAATATCTTTTTCTGGTGTTTTTATTTTAACCTATGGATTATCAAATGGTTTCCAATTAAATAATTTCATAGGTGCTTTTTTCAGTTTATTGTCTGTCTCGTGCTGGGTTCTTTCAACTGTAATATCAAAACCACTATTTGAAAAATATGATCCTCTTGATACTACAATCTGGATAATATTCATTGGAACTTTAATGCTTATTCCTTTTATTAGAATCAACAATATAATTGAAATTTTCAATATGAACTCATTATCATTTTTTTCAATTTTATATCTCGGATTTTTATCAATACTTTTTGGCTATACCTTTTGGTATAAAGGATTGAAATATAAAGAGGCATCAACAACAAGTTCTTTTATATATTTAAATCCAATAATAGGAACTTTAAGTGGCATGATTTTCTTGAAAGAAAAATTATCAAATCTCTCTTTTCTGGGTGCTATCTTAATAATACTTGGTCTTTTTATGGTTAATCCACTTAAGATGGAGAAAGAGAGTTAAGATTAAAAATTTCTGAAAAAAGTGATAACTCTTCCGTGTAATCTCCTTTAACAAAAATGTGGTGATTCCCAATTGGTCTTTTTAAAAAATATTCTGAATCTTTCTTTGTTTTCAACAAAATTTGTGTTCTACACATACTATTATCATTTAAATTATCGATAATTTTACATCTTGAAAAATAGATTTTATCTAAATTTTCTCCACCAATTCTAACAAGAGTTCCAACTTCTTTATTAAAAAATCCTTTAATCCCAACTCCCTTTCCTGTTTCAAAGTGAGTTGTTAAAAGAAAGTTATTTACTATCGATATAGGTACAGTGCAGTGTGCTAAGATTAAATCAATAGTTTTATCTTTCTCTTTCTCAATCCATGCAATATTTCCCATGAAGGGTTCTTTATCGCTTATTTTTTTCATAAAATACATCGTAAGTGTTGAAGGAATGTCTCCTTCACATCCAGAAATTAAACCCTTGCTTGTTAAAAGGGACAAAGCAAGACACCCTGTTGTATTAAGTGGTTCAATAATTTTAAAACATTCCATACTTATTAAATCCCACCCTTTTTCTTTTATCAACTCATCAAGTACTACATAAACTTTCAAGGCTTTTTTAATCTCTTTTTCATCTATATTTATTAATTTAGTTACTTTTTTCTTTATATCTATTAAAATTTTTTCAATCCTTTTATCATCTTCAGAAATTTCATTAACTTTTTCAATGAATTTTTCAATTGAATAGGTTTCTATATTAATACCAAATTTTTCTTTAATGATATTGATATCTGGAGTTGATGATATTAACCAGTAACTTGGACTACCAACTAAACCAAATTTTTTTTCTTTTAATTCATCTTTCAACTTTAAAACATTCAAAGTTCTTATTAAATCCTTCTTTTCACTTTTCTTATCCCATAAAAAAATTCTACCTTTACCATCAAGATATGCATTTATTTCTATTGTTGCAGGAAGAGAATTATTATATTTATTTGCTATAAAAATATATGGTGGGTTCACTTTATCCTTTATTTTTAAAAAATTTTTCTCAGAGCCTCCTGTAATAACCAAAAAGAAAGTAAAATCATATTTCTCTTCCTCATTAAATTCATCTGCCTCAATCTCTTTATCTTTTAGAAATTTTTTTATTTCAGATAAAAATTTTAATTCTAAATCTCTTTTATCTATTCCAGAACTTAAAGGTATTAAACCAATTTTCATAAAAACCTCCTAAAATTAGTTAAATATTTTAGAAAAATTATTTAAAAATGATTTTCTATGTAAAATAGAAACTCCATACTTTTCTAAATTTTTCAAATGTTCTTCTGTGCAATAACCTTTATTAATTGAAAAGTTGTAATCTCGAAACTTTTTTGATAAAATCCTCATGATTCTATCTCTTATAACTTTTGCAACAATGGATGCAGAACTTATTATTGGGATTCTATCATCACCATTTATTATTGCAATGGTTTTATATTCTTTTAATATTGTAGTGTTACCATCAAAAAGAATTAATAAATTATCTTCTAAAGATCTTTTTTCAGGAAAATAAAGTGAGTAATTTTTTTTAAAATCATAAACTTTAAAAAAATTATCATTAAAAAGATCAGATTTTCTATTACAAATAAAATTAAGTGAAAGATTTATTCCTTCTTTAAGTGCCTTTGATATGCCATATTTATCAATATATTCATTAGAAATTATTCCAACTCCAAAATTAAATTTTTTTTGTATGAAAATATCGAAAATTTCTTCTCTTTTTTCTTCTTTTATCTTTTTTGAATCTTTTATATAGTCAGGATAATATGAACAATCTAAAAAAGAAGCTACAACGAGTGGTCCAGCAATAGCGCCTCTTCCTGCCTCATCAACTCCCACTAAATTCAAATTTAGCATTGTTCAAGTTTTTAATATGGTTTAATGGCCAAAAAATTAAATCTGCTCTTCCGTCCAATTTTTCAATATCAACTGGTCCAAATTCTCTTGAATCAAGGGAATTGCTTCTATTATCACCCATAACAAAAATCTTTCCTTCTGGAATCTCAAGAGGAGGAAGATTTCCTGGAGTTGAATTTTTTATATATGGTTCTATAAGTTTTTTTCCATTTATGTAGACGAATCCATCTTTTATCTCTATTGTCTCACCTGGAAGACCAATTACTCTTTTTATATAATCCTTATCTCCATAAGGAGGTTGGAAAATTATAACTTCTCCTCTTTTTGGTTCTCTAAATCTTAAAATAAACTTATTAACAATAATTAAATCATTTTCATAGAGAGTTGGATTCATTGAAGACATTTGAACTTTATATGGCTCAAAAACAAAAGTTCTTATTGCAAATGCTAATGCAAATGCTATTACAAAAGTTAGAATCCAACTTATTATTTCTTTTACAATTTTATTCATTTTTATTGTTTGTTTCTTCTTTTTCTACCTCTCCTTTATTTAATTCTTCAATAATCTGTTTCATTTTTCTTTTTTCTTTAACTTTAGCCTTCTTACCTTTAAGTTCTCTTAAATAATATAGTTTTGCTCTTCTAACATCACCATATCTAACAACTTCAATTTTATCAATTGAGGGTGAATGTAATGGAAAAATTTTCTCAACCCCTACTCCAAAAGAGGTCTTTCTTACTGTAAATGTTTCTCTTATTCCACCTCCTTTTCTTGCAATACATATACCTTCAAACATCTGAATTCTCTCTTTTCCACCTTCTTTAATTTTTATATATACTTTTAAGGTATCGCCTGGATTAAAATCAGGTATATCTTCTCTTATGAAACTTCCTTCTATAAGTTTTATCTCTCTCATGGTTATCCTCCTAAATTAAAATAGAAATCTATTATACCAAATTTTTATAAATCTAAAATATAATATCATATTTATTTTTTGTTGACAAATTTTTTTAATATCATAATATATTATAATAGTTTAAAAGGTTTTTATTTTATGAATAAGGTTGAATCTATAAAAAAAGGTATACAGGAAAAAATTATTGATAAATCAAACATAAAAGATGGAATTGTAAAAAAATTCCTCAATTTAGCAATACCATCTGTTGGAGAAAACCTTCTACAAACTGTATTTTCTTTTGTTGATATGGCTTTTGTTGGAAGATTGGGAGCCCTCTCTCTTGCTGGTGTTGGGCTTGCAAATCAATTGATTTTTGTTTTTTTAGCGATAATGATGTCAATTAACATAGGAACAAATGTTCTTGTTGCACAAAATTTTGGTGCGAAAAAAATAATTAAAACAAAAGAAATAATATGGCAATCTTTATACTTAGCAATTTTAATATCAATAGCATTTTTTATTTTTGGTCTATTTTTTTCATATTCTGTTTTTTATCCATTCAATGGAGATCCTATGCTAAAAAAATTGGCAGGGGATTATCTATTCTGGATAATAACACCATCAATTGTTTTTGTTGCTCCAATTATTTTAGGCGCAGCCTTTAGAGGAATAGGAGATACAAGAACTCCTTTTTATATAACACTTGTTGCTAATGGACTAAACATATTTCTTGATTATGTTTTGATTTTTGGAAAACTTGGATTTCCGAACTGGGGTGTTAAAGGAGCTGCAATTGCAACTTCTATTTCAAGATTAGTGGCTTTAATTATCTATCTTTTTTTATTATTTTACAAAAAAAGAAAATTTCACTTAACCAATTTTTTCCCAAAATTTGATTTTAATATAATAAAAAATCTTATTAAAATTGGACTACCTGCTTCTCTTGAAAGATTCATGTTCTCTTTTGGAAATCTTTTCTTTGGAAATGTTGTTCTTTCAATAGGAACTGAAGCATTTGCAGCGCATAGGGTTTCAATAAATATTGAATCTTTATCATTTAATACTGGTTTTGGGTTTACAAATGCAACTCAAACCCTTGTTGGTCAATCAATAGGTGATAATGATGAAAAATTGGCAAAAAGATATACCTACACTTCTTTAAAAATAACTCTTCTTATTATGAGTTTGATTGGTGTTGTTCTATTCTTCTTTCCAGATCTTTTCATTAAAATTTTTACTGATGATATTAAGGTGATTGGGTTTGCAAGAATTGCTGTAAAAATCATATCAGTTGTTCAACCATTTTTTGCAATGGTACTCATTTTTATGGGAAGCTTAAGAGGAGGAGGAAACACTTCTTCTCCATTCTGGGCAACAACCCTTGGAATGTATTTAATTAGAATCCCAATTTCATTTGTACTTGTTAGGAATTTTGGATTGGGTATGTTTGGAGCATGGTTAGCAATGGCTTTAGATATAGCATTTAAAGGGTTTTATCTATACTTTATATTTTTAAAAAGAACAAATTTCAAAAGATATGTTTTTGAATAAAAGGAGACAAAATGAAAGAAAAGGATGTATTGAAAATTCTTGAGGAAGTAATTGATCCTGAGTTAAATAAGAATATAGTTGAATTGAATATGATAAGAGATATAAAAATTGATGGTAATAATATATCTCTTACATTTCTAATTACAACCGAAAGTTGTCCATTAAAAGAACAACTTAAAGATAATATAACTAAAGTTTTAAAGAATAATGGTTTTAAAGAAGTTAAAATTAAAATTGAAACTATGAAAGAAGATGAGGTAAAAAAAATTTCTTTCTTATTAAAAGATAAAAAAGGTAAAATAAAAAATATTATAGCAGTTGCATCAGGAAAAGGAGGAGTTGGAAAATCTACTGTTACAACAAATCTTGCTTTTTCATTAAAAAAGTTAGGTTTTAATGTTGGTATTCTTGATGCTGATATAAATGGTCCGAATATACCAATGATGTTTGGTATAAAAGAAAGACCAGCATCAATAGATGGAATGATTCTTCCCATTGAGAAATATGGTATTAAGATTATTTCTCTCGGCTTTTTGATGGAGGAAGAATCAAATGCTATTTTATGGAGAGGACCTTTAATATCAAAAGCAATCACAGAACTTTTTGAATATTCTTTATGGGATGAACTTGATTTTTTACTTGTTGATCTTCCTCCTGGAACAGGAGATGAAACATTAACGGTTGGCCAATCTTTACCTATTAATGGAGTTATAATTGTAACAACACCACAGGATGTATCTGTTCTTGATGCAAAAAGATCTGCATATGCATTCAACAAATTAAATGTAAAACTTCTTGGTGTTGTTGAAAATATGAGTTATTTTGTCTGTCCTGAAAGCAAAAAAGAATATGAAATTTTTGGTAGTGGTGGTGGAGAAAAGATAAGTAAATATTTGAATATACCTCTTTTAGGTAAAATCCCAATTGAAATAGAGATTAGAAAGGGTGGAGACATTGGAGAGCCAGTTCTTAATATAAATCAGAATTTAAAATCAAGTAATGAATTTATGAATATTGCAAAAAAAATTGTAAAGGTACTAAATGTATCCTAAAAGTTTACAAAAAGTAATTGATAATTTGACAAAACTTCCAGGTATAGGTCCAAAAAGTGCTGAAAGAATTGCCCATTTTATTTTAAGAATGGATGAGAATGAAATAAATGATTTAATAGAATCTATAGAAGTTTTAAGAAATAAAATAAAATATTGTAAAATTTGCTTCAATATAACTGAGGGTGAAGATATATGTCATATATGCAGTAATCCAGTAAGAGATAAAACAATTGTTTTAGTTGTTGAGGAAATAAAGGATTTAATAAGAATTGAAAGCCTTGGTTATTATAATGGAGTATATCATGTTCTTGGTGGCCATATATCAACTTCTGGAAAAATTGGTATTCATGATTTAACAATAAATGAACTTGAAGAAAGAGTTAAAAGCGGAAATATTAAAGAAGTTATATTTGCTTTATCTCCTCAATGGGAAGGAGATATGACAAAAGAGTATATAAAAAAAATATTGAAAAAATATAAAATTAAACTTACATCCCTTGCAAGAGGTATTTCAGGATCAACATATCTTGAAGCAATTGATGATTCATCTTTATTACAAGCATTACAAGATAGAAAAGAAGAAAGTTAATTTTGAAAATGAAAAAAAATTAACAATAGAATTTTATTTTATTTAATATAATGGATATTTTTAGATTATATTGAAAAATAAAAATTAATTTAATATACTATTTAAACTAATAATTTTATTGTGGAAAACTTTTATAAAAAAACTGAAAAATAACTAAGAGTTTTCCACAGGTAATTGTGGAAAGTGTGGAAAAAAAGAAGATGAGCGAAATTTGGAAAAAAACTTTGTCAGTAATCAAAGACTATCTATCAACACCCTCTTATGAGACATGGTTTAAGAGCACAAAAGTTATGGAAGAAAATAATGACTCTTTAAAAATTGGTGTCATATCTGAATTTGCAAGAGATTGGCTCAGAAGTAACTATCTTCCATTAATAAAAGAAGTCTTAAAGGCAGTTACAGGAAAAGATATGGAATTAGAATTCGTTCTTCTTGAAAAAGATCAGAAAGAGTTGATTGAAGAAAAGGAAATTAATAATAAAAATATATATGGTTTAAATGAGAATTATACATTTGAAAATTTTGTTGTTGGTGAAAGTAATAAACTTGCTCATGCAGCAAGTTTGGCTGTCGCAAAAAATCCCGGAAGATCTTATAACCCCCTTTTTATATATGGAGGAGTTGGTTTAGGTAAAACACATCTTATCCAGGCAATTGGACATTACATAATAAATTCAAAACCAAATTTAAAATTAACATACATAACCAGTGAAGTTTTTACAAATGAAGTTATAAATTCAATACAGAAAAATAGGATGAATGATTTTCATGAAAAATATAGAAATGTAGATTGTTTACTTATTGATGATATACAATTTCTTGCTGGTAAAGAAAGAACACAGGAAGAATTTTTCCACACATTTAACACTCTTCACAACAATTATAAACAGATTGTAATAACAAGTGATAGGGTTCCTAAGGAGATACCAACTCTTGAAGATAGATTAAGGAGTAGGTTTGAGTGGGGGCTTATGGTTGATATTGCTCCGCCTGATTTTGAAACAAGAGTGGCAATCTTAAAAAAGAAGGCTGAAAAAGAAAAAATGCCTGTTCCAAATGAAGTTTTTGATTTTATAGCAGAAAATATAACAAGTAATATTAGAGAACTTGAAGGTGCTTTAATTAGATTGTTTGCACATGCTTCATTGAGTAATAAAGAAATAACTCTCGATTTTTCAAAAAAAGTTCTTTCAGGTTTATATAGTAAAGATAAAAAGGTTGATTTAACTCCAGATAAAATAAAAAGTGTTGTCTCAAATTATTTTTCTTTAAAACCAGAAGATCTTGAAAGTGAAAGGAGATCTTCTGATTACACAGTTCCAAGACAAATAGCAATGTATTTGATTAGAGACCTTACAAATTTATCTTTACCACAAATTGGTGATATTTTTGGTGGTAGAGACCATTCAACTGTTCTTTATTCTATTGATAAAATAAAAAAAGAATTAAAAAAGGATGAGAATTTAAAAGCATGTATAGAAGAAATTACAAAAATGTTGATAGGTGATTGAAAGTTTATGTATAAATTTTTTATTTATAGTAGAGGATTATAAGAGTTTTCCAATTTTTCCACAATAGTTACTATATATTCTATTTTATATAAAAAATAAAAGGAGGATTAAAAGATGTTAAAAGTTAAAAAAGACGATTTAATACAAGGATTTTCTATTGTTGATAGAATTATTAAATTAACTCCAACGATGCCAATTCTTTCAAATATTTTTATATCAAAAGATAAAGATAAAGGAGTTTTAATTGCAACAGACCTTGAGGTTGGGATTAAATATTATTTCAATTTCGAAGGTGAAATGGAAGATTTTATTGTTCCTTCAAGAACATTTGAAAACTTGATAAGAACTTTACCTGATGAATATATTGAAATCACAAAAAAAGAGGGATATATTTTTATAAATTCTGATGGTAAGATATACAAAATAAGAACCATAGATGATGAATATCCATTTATTTCTATAAGCAATATTGATAAAGAAATATTTATAAAAAGGGATACATTAAAAAATGGTATCAAAAAAACCAGTTTTTCAGTTAGTGATCCACAAAAAGGTAGAATAGAATTTGCTTCTCTTCTTGTTGAAGTAAAAGGAGATGATATTAAAATGGTCTCAACTGATGGAAATAGATTATCCATTTTTAAAACCTCAGATTTTAAAAAAGATGACAGTGAATTTTATTTTCTTATACCAAAAAATTGCACTCAGGTTTTAGATAAAGTTTTATCATCCGAAGAAAAAGAAACAGTTAAATTTGGATTTTCAAATAAAAGTTTTTATTATGAGGGAGAAAAAATATATTTAATATCAAGACTTGGACAGGGAAATTTTCCAAATTATGAGATAGTGTTACCAAAAAAAGAAGAAAATTTTGTATTGATTGATAGAAATTTACTCATCGAATCATTAACAAGAATTCTTTTAATAACAAGAGAAGGAAGCGGAAAAGTTATTTTTGATTTTAATAATAATATTCTTACTTTAAAAGGAAGTTCAGTTGATGTTGGGGAGGGAAGTGAACAAATAGATATAAAAGAGGGAAAAATTGAAAATAATAAAGTGATACTTGATAATAGAAAAATTTTAGAGGGATTAAAGGCCATGAATGATAATTTTGTAAAATTAATAATAACTGACTCTGAATCACCTGTAACATGTAAGGAAAGTGATAGTTATCTATATATAATAATGCCATATAGATCAGAATGATCATAAAAAAATTAAAAATTATAACCTTCAGAAATATTGAAGAACTTCAGATAGATTTTATTGATAAATTGAATATATTGATAGGGAAAAATGGAAGTGGTAAAACAAATATTTTAAATTCCATATACTATCTTTCTACAGGTTCAACTATAATTTCAACAAAAGAGAGTGAACTACCAAAATTTCCAAATACAAGTTTTTTTCTTGAGGGTTTTTTTGAACAAAATTCTGAAGAGATCAAAATTGAGATCATATTTAAAGATAAAAGAAAAATAATTTCTATTAATGGAAAACCTGTTTCAAGTTTAAGAGAATTGATTGGTGTTGTACCAATAATCTACTTTAATTACCGCACAAAAGATCTTATATTAAGAGAACCTGAAATGAGAAGAGATTTTCTTGACAATTACATATCAATTATGGATAAAGATTATAAAAAATTGATAATAGAGTACCAAGATTTACTTTCAGTTAAAAATTCTACTCTAAAAAAATTAAAAGATGAAAGAGGAAATTTCTATTATGAAACTCTTTTATCTACAATAAATGAAGGTATGTATGAAAAGGGAATACTTATTCAGGAAAAAAGAGATTCATTTATAAATAAAATAAAAGATAAAATAATGGATTTTGGTTTTAAGGATATAAAAATTGATTATGAACCAAAAATCATTACTCTTCAAGAATTGAACAAAATAAAGATAGATGAAATAGATAGAGGCTTTAGTTTACTTGGTCCTCATCTTGATGATATTTTTTTTAATATAAGAGGAGTTGATATCAAGGCATTATTATCTTTAGGAGAAATTGAGGAACTCTCATTATATATAATTCTTTCATTATGGTTTATTTTTTATGAAAAATTAAAAACAGAACCAATTTTTTTATTAGATGATCTATTTGAAACCCTTGATAAATATAAAATTGAAAATTTAATACAATTATTGTATAATTTAAAGCAGGTGATATTGACCTCTTTTGATGAAAAGGTCATACCAGTGGAACTTATTAAAAATAGTTCCACTTTTTTTTTGAATAAATCTTAAGAGAAAACCTTTATGGAGGATATTATTGGAAAAACTATCCAAAATTCTTGATGAATTTTTAGAAAAAAAGGATTTAAAAAAGAAGATCCTCTATAATGATTTGATTTTAAACTGGAAAAATTTTGTAGGAGAAGGTCTTGCAACTCATATTCAACCTAAAAATGTTAAAAACAAAATTTTATTACTCTATTCAGATCATCCTGTATGGAGTGAAAATTTTAAGATAATGCAAAATGAAGTTAAAAAAAGAATTAATGAACACTATAAAACAGATTTAATAGATGATTTTAAAATTATGATTTTAAGGAAGGATTATGGAAGAAATAAGAGATTATGATGCATCATTTATAAAAGTTCTTGAAGGTTTAGAGGGTGTAAGAAAAAGACCAAGTATGTATATTGGTTCAACCTCAACAGAGGGACTTCATCATCTTGTTTTTGAAGTTCTTGATAATTCTATTGATGAAGCAATGGCAGGTTTTTGTAAAAACATCACTGTGATAATAAATAAAGATAACTCTGTTTCTATTCTTGATGATGGAAGAGGAATACCACCTGATTTACATCCACAATATAAAGTATCTGGCATTGAACTTGCACTTACAAAATTACACGCAGGGGGAAAATTTGATGGAAAGGCATATAAAGTGTCTGGAGGACTTCACGGGGTTGGGGTATCAGTAGTAAACGCTTTATCAAAAGAACTATATATTGAGGTATATAGAGAAGGAAAAAAATATTATCAAACTTATTCGAGAGGTAAACCAATTACAGATCTTAAAGAAGAGGATTATAGTTTAGAAATTTCAGGAACTTTTATAAAATTTACTCCTGATGATGAAATATTTGAAAATATAGACTTTAATTATGAAATAATTAGAGAAAGGCTTCTTACTCTTTCTTTCTTGAATAAAGGGGTAAAAATAGTATTAATTGATGAAAGAAGTGATAAAAAAGAAGAATTCTCTTTTGAGGGTGGAATAAAATCATATTTAGATGAACTAACAAAGGATAAAAATCCTTTAATAGAAACAATATATTTTAATGAGGAAAAAGAAGATTTTTACTTTGAAGTAGTTTTTACATATACATCACAGGTCAAAGGCATATTACTTTCATATGTCAATTCAATAAATACGATTGAAGGTGGTACTCATATAACAGGATTTAAAAGTGGATTTACAAAATTTTTTAATGAAGAGGGCTTAAAGTTTGGATTTTTAAAAGAAGAAGAAGTTTTTACATGGGATGATGTATCTGAAGGTCTATTTTCAATAATTAATATAAGAATTGTTGAACCTCAATTTGAAGGTCAGACAAAAACAAAACTTGGAAATTCCTGGATAAAAAAAGAATTTGAGGATTTTACATATCATAACCTTTTAACTATTCTTGAAAAAAATCCAAATATTTTAAAGATTATATTAAAAAGAATAGATTTAGCAAAAAAAGCAAGAGAGGCTGCAAGAAAAGCAAGAGAAATTGTAAGAAAGAAAGCATTTTTAGATGATTCTTTGCCAGGAAAACTTGCTGATTGTTCTGAAAGAGACCCGGAAAAAAGTGAACTTTTCATCGTTGAAGGTGAATCAGCAGGAGGAAGTGCAAAACAGGGAAGAGATAGAAAAACACAGGCAATTTTACCGATAAGAGGTAAGATTTTAAATGCAGTAAAATCAACTGTAAACAAATTGCTTGATAATAATGAGATTAAGGCATTGATTGCATCATTAGGAACTGGCATTCTCGATAATTTTGATATAAATAAGTTAAGATATAAAAAAATAATTATTATGACAGATGCTGATGTTGATGGTTCACATATTAAAACATTACTTCTTGCTTTTTTCTGGATGTATTTAAGAGATATAATAAAAAACGGTAATCTTTTTGTTGCACAACCACCGTTATATAAAATAACATATGGTAAAAATCATAAATATATTTTTTCTGATGAGGAAAAAGATGCTGAAATTGAAAAACTATCAAAAGAGGGAATAAAATTTAATATCAATAGATATAAAGGTTTGGGTGAGATGAATCCTGATGAACTTTATGAAACAACTATGAATATAGAAACAAGAATTATTAAAAAAGTAACAATTGAAGATGCAATAAAAGCAAAAGAAATTATTGATACATTAATGGGAGATGATGTTTCAATAAGAAAAAATTTCATTGAAGAGCATGCACTGGAGGTAAAAGAAGTTGATATCTAAAGAAATAATTTCTCCAATTGAGATAGAACTCAAGGATTCTTATTTATCATATGCATTAAGTGTAATAATTTCTCGTGCACTTCCAGATGTTAGAGATGGACTTAAACCAGTTCAAAGAAGGATACTTTATTCTATGAAGGATTTAGGAAACCTTCCAAATCTTCCATTCAAAAAAAGTGCAAGGGTAGTAGGAGATACTTTAGGAAAATATCATCCTCATGGAGATGCTCCTGTATATGAAGCACTTGTAAGAATGGCTCAAGATTTTACAATGAGATATCCTCTTGTTGATGGTCAGGGTAATTTTGGTAGTATTGATGGAGACCCTCCTGCAGCAATGAGGTACAGTGAAGTAAGACTTGCACCAATATCACTTGAACTTTTAAATGATCTTGATAAAGAAACAGTTCCATTCAGACCAAATTTTGATAATTCATTAAAAGAGCCTGAAGTTTTACCAGCAAAAATACCAAATCTTCTTTTAAATGGAGCAAGTGGAATAGCAGTTGGAATGGCTACAAATATTCCACCTCATAATCTGAACGAAGTAATTGATGCCCTTTTACTGATTTTAAGAGATAGAGAAAAAACTACAGATGACATTTTAAAGGTATTTAAAGGACCAGATTTTCCAACAAAAGGTATTATTACAAATATATCAGGAATAAAATCATATTTTGAAACAGGAAAAGGTAGTGTAATAATTAAAGGAAGGGGTAAATTTGAAAAAATTGGAAAGGTACTCTGCTATATAATTTATGAACTTCCATATAATATTAACAAAGCAAATCTTATAAAAAGAATAGTGGACTTAGTAAAAACTGGAAAATTAAAAGAGATTGATGATATAAGAGATGAATCATCAAAAGAAGGTATAAGGGTTGTTATTGAACTTAAAAAAAATGTAAACCCTCAAATTTTTGAGAAAAAACTTTATGAATATACTGAACTTAAAACCTCCTTTCCTGTAAATCTTGTTGCTTTAATAAATGGAAAACCTAAACTTCTTTCTATCAAAGAGGTTTTAAATTCATTTTTATCTTTTAGAGAAGAAGTTATTTTAAAGAGAACAAATTATGAACTTAATGTTGAGAAAAAGGAGTTAAAAATTTTAACTGGTTTAAAAAAGGGAATTGAAAAACTTGATGATGTTATAAAGATAATAAAAGAATCAAAGGATAGAGAAGAGGCAAAGAAAAAACTTAATTCGTTACTTTCTATAGATGACGAACAGAGTATTGCCATCTTGGATATGAGGCTTAGTAGACTTGTTTCTTATGAACAAGAAAAACTTATTGAAGATATAAAGAATAAAGAAGAAAGAATAAAATATCTAAATGAAATTGTTACAAAAAGAGAAAAACTTCTTGAGGTTATTGAAAATGAACTTCTTGAAGTAAAGAAAAAATTTGGAGATAAGAGAAAAAGTGAAATTCTTTTTGAAGATGAAAAAGAGATAAAGATTGAAGAGATGATTAATGATGACAAAGTAATTCTATTTTTAACAAATGATGGTTATATAAAAAGAAGCTTGATTTCTGAATTTACCATTCAAAATAGAGGAGGAAAGGGGATAAAAGGATTAAAACTTGGAAGAGAAGACAGGGTTTTTGATATATTCTTCACATCAAACCTAAAGAATGTTCTTTTCTTTACTAATTTTGGGAAGGTTTATAAACTTTTATCATATAATATCCCAGAAGGAAGTAGAGAGTCAAAAGGAGAGGCTCTTCACATTCTTTTACCTCTTAATCCTGAAGAGAGAGTTACCTGTATTTATACTGGTGAAATGGATAAAAAATATCTTCTAATGTTTACTAAAAAAGGCAAAATCAAAAAAGTTGAATTAAAACATATTCTAAATCTAAAAAAGAATGGAATAAAAATTATGGGCCTTGAAGAAGATGATTTCATCAAAAGAGTTAGAGTTGTTGATGGTGATGAAAACATAATAGCAGCAACAAAAAAAGGATTTTTCGCAAAATTCAATATTAAAAATATAAGACATCAGGGAAGATCTGCAAAAGGCATAAGAGGCATTAGATTATCAAAAGAAGATGAGTTTGTTAGTTTTGATGTTGAAGAAAATGAAAAAACTCTATTCATAATTACAAGTAATGGAAAAGGAAAAAGAATTAATTTTGATGAAATTAATTTAAAAAATAGAGGCATAAAAGGTGTAAGAGGAATTAGATTAAAAGGAAATAGTGTTACTGCTTTAAGAAGCGTTAAAGAAGAAGACCAGAT
Source organism: Caldisericota bacterium (assembly GCA_039793425.1). Taxonomy (GTDB): domain Bacteria; phylum Caldisericota; class Caldisericia; order B22-G15; family B22-G15; genus JAAYUH01. The sequence goes on along the minus strand of JBAMLT010000166.1, from coordinate 21,126 downwards.
TTTTGTTATAACTGAAGATGGAAAAATAATTAGAATAGAAGTTAAGAAAGTGCCATTACAAAGTAGAAATGCATCTGGAGTAAGAGTAATAAACCTTGATAAAGGAGATATGGTTAAAGGCATTGCATTGATGAAAAATGAAAAAATTTGAAACATTTCCTCATACAGCAGATATTGGATTACGAATTTATGGAAATAATTTAGAAGATCTTTTTATTAATGCTGGAGAGGGTATCCTTTTTTTAATGAGAGAGGAAAAAAATATAGAAGAAAAAGAAATTTATGATTTTCAAATAGAATCAAATTATTTAGAAATGCTTTTATATAAATTCTTAAATGAATTCATATATCTTTTTGATACCAAAAATCTTATTGCAAAAAAATTTATAATAGAAAAATTCAGTGAAAAGAATTTGAAAGGTAAAATTTTTGGAGAGATTTTCAATCCGAATAAACATTCAATAAAATATGCAATAAAATCATGCACTCTTGAAGATATGAAAATTGAAAAGATTGATTCTTTATATAAAGTTGAAATAATTTTTGACATTTAGATATAATAATAATATTAAATTTTAAAGGAGGATTAACGATGGATATTTTAACTCTCAACTGTGGCAGTTCTTCAGTTAAGTATCAACTTTACAGATGGAATGAGAGAAAAGTTTTATCAAAAGGAATTGTTGAGAGAGTTGGCATAGGAGGGTCTTTTATTGATCATTATGCAAATGGTAAGGGTAATTTTAAATTTGAACATGATTGCCCTGACCATAAGGTTGCAATTAAACTTATTATTGATACTTTACTTGATCCAGAAATGGGAGTAATTAAGGATCTAAAAAGTATACAGGGTGTTGGTCATAGAATGGTACATGGTGGAGAAAAATTTGCAAAATCTGTAATAATTGATGAAGAATTTTTGAAAACATTTGAAGCACTTTCAGACCTTGCCCCTTTACATAATCCCCCAAATCTTCTCGGTGTTAGGGCAGCAAGAGAACTTCTTCCAGACATACCTCATTGTGCAATAATGGATACTGCTTGGCATCAAACTATGCCAAGAAATGCATATATATATTCTCTTCCTTATGAATGGTATGAAAAATATAGGGTAAGAAGATATGGATTCCATGGTACATCTTTTCTTTATGTTTCAAAAAGGGCTGCAGTTTTGTTGGGTAAGGGCTCTTTTGATGTTAACTTAATCGCTCTTCATATAGGGAATGGAGTTAGTGCAAATGCTATTAAAAATGGAATTTCTATAGATACTTCTATGGGTTTAACACCGGTTGAAGGTTTGGTGATGGGGACAAGAGCAGGAGATCATGATGCAGGTATTGATATATTTATGATGAGAAAAGAGAATTTAACAGTTGATCAACTTGATAATATTTTGAATAAGAAGAGTGGAATTTTAGGAATTACAGGCAAATATACAGATAGAAGAGATGTTGAAAAGGCTGCAAATGAAGGGGATGATAGAGCAAAACTTGCCATTGAAATTGAGACTTATAGATTAAAAAAGTATATTGGTGCTTATTATGCTGCTCTTAACCATGTAGATGCAATTGTCTTTACAGCAGGTGTTGGAGAAATGAGCACAGTTATAAGAGGTAGAACTCTTGATGGTCTTGATGGTCTTGGAATTATTTATGATAAAAGAAAAAATGAACTATCAAGAACAAGAAATGCAGAAACAGAAATAACTGGGGATGGTTCAAAAGTTAGAATTTTTGTAATTCCAACTGATGAAGAACTTGTTTTTGTAGAAGATACAGTTGCTCTTCTTGAAGGTAGATATGATATACATACAAACTTTAAATATTCTTTTGAAGATCCAAACTATTTAAATCCTGCAAGAGAAGAAGCATTAAAATTAGAATTGGAGAAAAAACCAGAGTTAAGTGAGATAATTGTAAGACCACCAAAGAAAGGATAATTTTGAAAGTAGAATTAATATACATAACTCCTGACCCAGAAAAAATAATAGAAAAAGCAGGAAGAATATCACATCAATCTTTTGAAAAAGAGACACCTGACAGTCATATAAAATTTATTAGAATGCTTATAAAACTTGGGCACACTTCTGTTCTTGAGCATGCAGTTGCTTCCTTTAAAATTTCGGGCGTCTCACGTTCTTTAACACATCAACTTGTAAGACATAGAATCGCATCCTACACTCAGAAATCACAGAGATATGTTGATGAGTCAACTTTTGATTATGTTATCCCTGATACCATAAAAAAGAATGAAGTTGCATTAAATTTATATAAAGACTTTATGAATAGTTGCAAAGAAACATATAAAAAATTAAAAGAACTTGGTATTCCAAAAGAAGATGCAAGATTTATACTTCCAAATGCCACAAAAACAGAAATAGTTTTAACCGCAAATTTAAGAGAATTTAGACATATGATTTCTTTAAGGGGAAGTAAAGAAGCACAATGGGAGATTAGGAGATTGTTTATTGAAATTTTAAAAATCTTAAAAGAAAAAGCACCGACCGTTTTTGAAGATTTTATCATAGAAAATGATTTTGTGAGGTTATCAAATGCTGAAAAGTGATAAATGGATCAAAAAGATGGTTAAAGAATATAAGATGATCGAGCCATTTGAAGAAAAACAGATTAAACAGGGCGTTATTTCTTTTGGGGTTTCCTCATATGGTTATGATATAAGACTTGCAGATGAATTTAAGATTTTTACAAATGTATTTAATTCAATAGTCGATCCCAAAAATTTTGATCCAAAAAGTTTTGTTGATTATAAAGGAGAGGTTTGTATTATTCCACCTAATTCTTTTATTCTTGGAAGAAGCGTTGAGTATTTAAGAATTCCAAGAAAAGTTTTAGGTATATGTTTAGGTAAATCAACATATGCAAGATGCGGAATAATAGTAAATATAACCCCTCTTGAAAGTGAGTGGGAAGGGCAAATAACTATTGAGATATCAAATACCACTCCACTTCCTGTAAAAGTATATGCTAATGAAGGAATTGCACAGATTCTTTTTTTTGAAAGTGACGAGGAGTGCGAGGTTAGTTATAAGGATAAAAAAGGAAAATACGATAAACAACAAGGCATAGTGCTTCCTGCAATCGAAAAATAATTCCCTTTTTCTGTGGAAAACTACATCAATAAGGTGTCAGACACCTTATTGATGTTTTATTTTGTTTCTCTATAAATTCTTCCTCTTGTAAACGAGTGAATTTGCTATTCTCAATTAGTATTTCACCATTTATCATAGAAAAGTCGACATTTTTAGTATCAAGAAAGATTGGAATGCTAATTAAATCATTCAATCCACCTGCGAATTCAATTTTATTCAGATCAAACATTATTATATCAGCAGCTTTTCCTTTTTCTATTGATCCTATATAATCATTTATTCTTAAAACTTTAGCACCACCAATAGTTGCAAATTTTAAAACATCCCTTGCTGTTATTCTATCGCTTCCATATTTTACTCTTTGAAGTAAAAGTGCATTTCTCATCTCTTGAATGAAATTACCTGTGTCATTACTTGAACTTCCATCAACAGCAAGACCAATTTTTATTTTATCTTTTAACTCAGTAACCCTTGCTATACCAGATCCAAGTTTCATATTTGAAGTAGGACAATGGGCCATACCAACATCGCCTTTTTCGAGTTTTTCAATATCACTATCACTTAGATGCACCATGTGAGCAAACCAAACTTTTGAATTTATCCAACCAAGGCTTTCCATATAATCAGTAGGTCTTAGTTTAAATTTTTCTAAGCAGAAAATCTCTTCATCTACTGTTTCTGCAAGATGAGTATGAAGCAATATATTGTATTTTTCTGAAAGATTAAGGCTTTCAATCATTATATTTTTTGTAACAGAGAATGGTGAACATGGACCTATTGCAATTCTTAACATTGAATATTTTTTTGGATCATGATACTTTTTGATCATTTCCTCAGTATGAATTAGAATTTCTTCATCTTTTTGAACAACACTATCAGGTGGAAGACCCCCATCCTTTTTTGATAAAGACATAGAACCCCTTGTTGGATGAAATCTTACTCCTGTTAACTTTGCTCCTTCAATTTCAGCATCAAAAATTTTAGTGTTACCATTCGGAACAAGATAGAGATGGTCAGTTGTTGTAGTTACACCTGATTTCATCATCTCCATTATCGCAACAATTGTCGATATATAAACAGCATCTTCGTCTATATTTTTCCATTTTTCATAAAGATAAATAAGCCAATCGAAAAGTTTTAAATCATTAACCTCTTTCAAGTTTCTGAATAGTGATTGATAGAAATGGTGATGAGTGTTTATAAAACCAGGAAGCATAAGTTTTCCTCTTCCATCGATGACTCTATCAAAATTGCCTTTTGGTTTTTCTTTCCCAACATACTTTATAATATTATCTTCAGCAATAACATATCCATTTTCAATTTCATCCAGATTTTCATTCATCGTCCCAATCATTGTTACATCATCAAACAATATTTTCATAAAAACCTCCAGTCATTCTTTTTATGTTACCTAAATCCATCTTTTAGAAGATTCATTCCTCAATTAATGGTGCCTTTCTTAAAAAATTTTCATAATATTTTATAGAAATTAAATCGTTATTTAACTTCTTATCCATTTTACTTTTTATTCTTGATATCTGTTCTTTCGAAATATTAAATATTTTCTTTATTTCATCGATATTAAATTTTTTATCAACAAGATATTTTATAACTATATCTCTTAAATATTTATTCTCAAAGATCTTATTACCAAAAATTTTTTCAAGTTTAGATAGATAATTTTTTAATTCATTGTTTTTATAAAAAGATTCTAATTCCGAGGGGCTATAAAAGCTAATAATATCCTCAACATAGTTTTTATAAGTTTGACAATTTGTTGAGGTCAAGGAAAGTAGTTCTTCTGTATCTACAAATTTTTTCTCGTTATTAATAATCTCTTTAAAACTACTCCATTTATATTCTTCAGGTTTTTTAACTATATTTGCCTCAACAGGATTTAAATGTATGTATCTTGAAACATTTAGTAGATATCCTTCATTGTCTATGTAATAACTTTTAAATCTATTCATGAATAAATTGCCTAACCTGAAATTTTTAGAGTTAAAATGTTTTGCATATTTTGTATTTAAAATCTGTATAAATTGAGATAAATTGGGGTTATTTATTTTAATTAGAAGATGATAGTGTGTGTTCATTAGACAATATGATAAAATTGAAACGTTATTTTTAGCTTTATCTTCAATTAATATTTGTAGGAAGAATTTAAAATCATTCTCTTCCTTGAAAATCTCTGTTTCATTTATTCCTCTTGAGATCACATGATAAATACCATTTTCAACAATTAATCTTGGTTTTCTTCCCATATTTCACCTTGCTCCATTCTTGTGGAAAACTATGTCATTTTGGTGTCTGACACCATATTGATATTTTGAGGATGGAGGGAGAAGAAAACTCGTTCAGGTGTCGCTGGTATTTGCTTAACCCTTTTTCCAGTTGCATTAAAAATAGCATTTGTTATGGCAGGTGCAATAGGGACCATCGTTGTTTCTCCAATACCTTTTGAACCATAAGGACCAAGTTCTTCAAAACTTTCTATTGGTATAGTTTCAATTTCATAAGGTGAATCCATTGATGTTGGTATTAAATAAGTTGAATAATTTTTTACTAAAAATTCTCCATTTTTAATCAAAACATCTTCCATCAATGCGTAACCCATTCCCATTACAATCCCACCTTCAGATTGTCCTTCAAAGCCAATTTTATTTACAACTCTTCCTCCGTCTATCAAATTAACAGCCTTTATTAGATCTGTCTTACCAGTTAATGTATTTACCTGAACCAATGCAATGCTTCCAGAAAAACTGAATATATAGTGAGGAAGACCAAAAACACCTGGTATTTTTGTTTTTGAAGTTGGAAAATTAAAATGCCCCTCAGTTCTTGGCAATCTTCTTTTATCATATAAAATCTCTGCCAAATCTTCATAACTTATAATTTTTTCATCATTCAAATTTTTAAAAACACCATCATCAACTTTAATCTCATCAAAAGGTATTTTATAAATTTCACTAACCTCTTTTTTTAATATTTCAATCATTTTTTGTGAAGCGATATTTATTGCTCTTCCACTTCTATATGTTGCTCCAGACGCTGTTGTTGTTCCACAATCAGGTGTTAAATATGTATCACCAGTTATAATGAATACTTTATCTTCGTCTGAAAGTTTTAAAGATTCAAGAGCAATTAATTTTAAAGTTGTTTTAGCCCCCTGACCAAGTTCAACACTTCCAGAATAAACATTAAAACCACCATCTCTTCTCATTTCAATCCAAGCACTTCCATAATCAGGAAGCCCAACGCCAAGCCCAGTTCCTTGATAAGAAAGAGCAATTCCAACGCCAAATTTTTTATAATCACTACTATCAATTTTAATTTTTTCTCTATTTTTATATAATGGGTGTTTTTCAATTTCATCAAGAATTTTTTTAAGTCCAACACTTGTTTCAATTTTACTTCCTATTCCAGTTTCATCACCTTTTTCAAGAATATTTTTTCTTCTTAATTCAACCGGATCCATATTAAGTTTATCCGCTATTTCATCGATCTGAGACTCCATTGCAAAAGTTACCTGATTTACTCCAAAACCTCTGAATGCACCTGATACACCATTATTTGTATATATACAAAAACCTTCTATATGAGTATTTGGAATTCTATATGGTCCACATGAATGTTCGACTGAGAGATTGACAATAGGTCCACCTAATGAAGCATATGCTCCAGTATCAGCATATATATATACTTCATTTGCAACTAAAGTTCCATCTTTTCTAACTCCAGTTTTATATTTTAAAATCATTGGGTGCCTTTTCCATGAAAAAATTATCGATTCATCTCTATTTATTTCCATTTTCACAGGCCTTTTTGTATGATAAGCAAGAAGTGCAAGATGTATTTGAGTTGTTATTTCATCTTTGCCTCCAAAACCTCCTCCCATTGGTTCATTTATAACCCTTACTTTTCTTGGATCAACAGCAAGAACCCTTGCAATCTGAATCTGATCTCTAAATGGATACTGCCCTCCGCAAAAAACTGTAATCATATCTTCTTCTTCATCATAAAATGCAAATCCACTTTCAGTTTCAAGATAAGCATGTTCCTGTCGTCCTGTTCTATATTCATTTTCGATAATAAGGTCAGCCTCCCTAAAACCTTTTTCAATGTCACCTTTATTTATTACAGTGTGAAGGTGAATATTTCCATTTTCATGAACTTTTGTTGGAATATTTTCTTTTGCTTTAAGAGGGTCATCAACAACAGGTAGTAATTCATATTCCACTTCGATTAATTCAAGTGCCTTGTCAAGAAGATCTTTTGAATCACAAGCAACAAGAGCAATTGCATCACCTAAATACCTAACTTTATCATGACATAGAACTGGTTGGTCTTGAACTGCTATTCCAAAACCATTTAATCCTGGAATATCTTTATATGTTAAAACTGTAATAACTCCTTTAAGTTCGAGAGCCTTTGAAATATCTATTTTTTTAATCAAAGCATGGGGATATTTACTTCTTAAGACCTTTCCCCATATTAAATTTTCAACATATTGATCAGAAGGATACTTTATTTTTCCTGTTACTTTTTCTTTTGAAAGAACCTGTGTAACTTTTTTCCCAATCCACTTTTCTTTTTCTATTTTTTCTTCCTTTTTTTCAATTTTTATATTCATATTTAACCTCTTAAATTCAAAGAATTATTTAAAGCTTCAAAAACAAGATATTTACTCACTTCAATTCTATATTCTCTACTACCTCTTACATCTGTTATTGGGTCTATCTCTTTTTCAACTTCATTACAAATTTTTATTAACTCATCTTTATTAAACTCCTTTAAATTTTTTAGAAGATTTTCGACTCTTTTTGCTCTTACAACTGTTGGTGAAACTGAACCAAGAGCAATTTTTATATCATCAATTCTTCCATCACTTTTTTTAATTTTTATACAACTCGAGGCAATTGCTATTGTTAGAGCATTTCTCTGTCCGAGTTTATTAAAAAAACCAGATTCACCCTTTTTCCACTTTTTAATTATTATTTTTACAAGAATCTCATCATCTTTTAAAATTGTTTTACCTGGTCCAATAAAAAAATCTTCAATATTTACTATCCTACTATCACTACTTGATTCTAAAAAAAGTTTTGCATCCTCACAAAAAAGAGGAGGGATTGAATCTCCAGCAGGAGATGCATTGCAGATATTTCCACCTATTGTACCTTTATTTCTTATCTGTGGTGAACCCACTTTTTTTGATGCTTCAACAATTAGTGGTGAATATTTTTTTAAAAGGTCTGATTCAATTATTTCAGAAAAAGTCGTTAATGCGCCAATGTGAATTTCATCATTTACTTCATTGATACCCTTGAGTTCTTCAATATTTTGAATATCAATAATATTTTCTTCTTTAATGAGATTATCTTTTAATCTAACAATTAGATCAGTTCCACCAGCAAGAAATCTTTTGTTTTTTCCAAAAGTTTTTGAATAGTTAAGAGCCTCCTTTAAATTTTTTGCTCTATAATATTCAAACTCCTTCATATTTCCTCCAGTTTAAAAATCATAAATTTAATTTTTCAGGACTTAGAAATTTTTTTAACTGCATCAACAATTTTTTTATAACCTGTACATCTACATAAATTGCCTGAAATAGATTCTCTTATCTCTTCGATTGAAGGACTATCGTTTTTTGATAGTAAATCAGTTAAACTCATAACCATTCCAGATGCACAAAAACCACATTGAAAAGCCCCTTCTTGAATTAAGGAATTCTGTAAGGGTGTTACATCATCTTTTGATAACCCTTCTATTGTTAGTACCTTCTTTCCATCAATCTCAGGAATTAAAATAAGGCAGGAATTATATGTTTTATTATTTATTATTACAGTACATGCACCACACTCTCCTTTTGAACATCCTTCTTTTGTTCCTGTTAATTTGTGGTAATCTCTTAAATATTCAAGTAATGTTATGTTTACAGGAACTTCATCTATTATCTGAGTATCATTTAATATGAAATTTATTTTTATTTTTTTCATCTTTTTATAAAAATCCTCTCTTTATCATCCATTTTTTCATTCATAAATATTGCATCAACAGGACAAACCTGCATACACAACGCACATCCCACGCATTTTTCAACATTAACTTCAGGAATCCTATTTTCTTTTATTTCAATAGCCATATGCCCACCATCATTACAGGAAATATAGCATAAATCACATCCAATACATTTATCTTTATCAATTTTCGCCTTTACTTCAATATGAGGAAGTTCTTCATTTGATTTTATTTTTTCAAGAGTTTTACCAACAATTTCTGAGGGTGAATTAAAATTCATTTCATCAAGATAATGAGAAAGACCTTTTTTCAACTCTTCTATAACTCTAAATCCATAAACCATGGGAAGAGTGCAAAATTGAACATTGCTTGCACCAACAAGCATAATTTCTATAGCATCTTTGGAGGAATATGCTCCACCATTTCCTGATATTACTATATCGACATTTCTTTTTATTTCAGCAATTGTCCTTAAAGTTATTGGTTTAATTGCATTTCCAGAAAGACCTGAATAGGAGGAGACACCAAAAACTGAAGGATATGGTTCAAATGTATAGATATCAATTCCAAGTAAAGATGGTATGGTGTTACTTGCAGTAATTCCATCAGCACCACCTTTTTTAACAGCCCTTGCAACTTCAACTATGTCAGTAACCTGAGGTGTGATTTTAATTAAAACAGGTGTATTTCCTGCTGCTTCTTTCACCCAACCCACAACTTTTTCGGTTGCTGAAACCGATTGAGCAAGCATTCTTCCTGGTGCTTCTCCCATGCTTCCCTGAGGACAGGAAAAGGAGCACTCAATTAAATCAACATTTGCTTTTTTAAGTCGGGATACAAGGCTTTGCCAGTCCTCTTTTTTACTACCCATTATGCTTGCAGCAATCATTTTTTCAGGAAATCTCTCTTTTAAAATTTTTACCCTTTTTTCAACCTCATCAATGTGATATTTAGAAATTAGGTCTATATTACCAAGACCCAAAACTCTTCTATAATAATTTCCAAAAGAAGACATCATAGGATATTTCAAGGGCACCTCATTTTCTTCTACTGATGTTGTTTTTAAGATAACTCCTGCCCACCCTGCTTCAAGCCCTCTTATTGCCATTTCAAGTTCATCTGTTGATGGTGAAGCAGAAAGAATAAAAGGATTTTCAATAGTTTTACCTAAAAAATTTATTGAAAGATCTTTTAATTTAAACATTTTCTATCTCCTCCTTAAAAATTCATCAATTTTTAATGCAGCAATTTTCCCTTCACCACTTGCCTTAGTTACGGTTTGTCCACCATTTACACAATCACCACCAGCAAAAACACCTTCAATATTTGTCATGTAATTTTCATTCACTTTGATTAATCCATTTTCTTTTTCTATTTCAGGAAAAATTCCATCCTCAAGTTTTTGTCCAATTGCAACAATGACATTATCAAGAGGTATTACAAACTCACTTTTATCTATCAATTCATATTTCCTTCTTTTTTCTTTTTCAACCTCTTTTAAACTCACCTGTAAAACCTTTAAACCCTTAACTTCTTCATCTCCAGTAACTTCAAGTGGCGATGATTGAAAATAAAAATTAACACCAAGATTTTTTGCTCTTTCTAACTCTTCAGGATAGCATCTTAAATCCTTCAATCCCCTTCTATAGATTATAAAAATTTCTTTTTCTTTGAATCTATTTTTCAAACTATTTGCAACATCAAAAGCAACATTCCCACCACCAATAATGCCTACTCTATTTCCAACAAAAACATCCTTACCATCTTTTAAATCTTTTAAAATTTTTCTTGCATAAAAAACTCCTCTTTTTTCTATTCCTGGTATTTCAAGTTTTATTTCATCTTTTAAACCAACTCCTATAAAAACTACTTTAAAATCTTTTTGTAATTCTTTTATGCTTTTTATTTTTTGGATATTCAATTTATAAATAAAATTATTCTGAATGAAACTAATATCTTTTTTAACAATTTCTTTTTGAAGTCTATCACTTGATATTTCTGTTAGAGGAATGCCACCAATTAATTCATCTACATAAATGTGTGTTTTATATCCAAGATTTCTTAAAAAGAAAGCACATGAAAGTGCTGCTGGTCCACCTCCAATGATTGCAACATCTTCATATTTATATGGTGGAAGAGATAAATTTTTATCTTTACTGAAATTCAATGTCAGAAAGTTATGTAACTCTCTAATTCTTATAGGTGAATCAATTTTAGACCTAATGCATTCTGTTTGGCAGAGCATCTCTTCAGGGCATACAAAACCAGCAATATTTATCATTGGGTGTGCCTCTCTTATTTTCTCGTATGCTCCATAAAAATTTTTATTCTTTATCATATAGATAAAAGTTGAAATTGGAAGATTGATTGGGCAATTTTTTTCGCAAGGAGCATCAAAACAAAAAAGACACCTTTCTGCTTCATGCATCATTTTTTCTAAAATATTCTTCTCTTTAAAATCATTCATAAATCACCCCAGAATTTAAGTTTTAAATAAATTATACAAAAATTATGTGTTATTTAAAAATAAACCAATTTCAACTCTCTTTTTTTGAAGAGAGCAAAAATCTTGAGGAGGTAAATTTGGATCACCCTTTACAAGATATGAGTGTGCAATACATCCTCCTCCACAGAGATATTTTGCCCAGCAATTAGAACATTTAGGTTTTTTAGAAAGATCGTTTAGATTCATAAAATATTTTTTAAGATTTTCATCTATTCCTGTATATATGTTCCCCATTTTAAATTCATCAAATTCTGTAAGAAAATGGCAGGGATATAAATCTCCAGTGGAATCAACTGCAAGATATTCAACACCTGCACCACAACCAAAACTCATTTTTCCAAGGCATGGACCTTCATCAAGAGAGATTAAAAAATGATAGAAATTTAAATTGTTACCTTTTTTTCTTTCATTAAAAATATATTCACCCAATTTTTCATACTCTTTTTTTATTTTTTTTAAAGACTCTTTTTTTATTTTTAAAGGATTTACTTCTTCAATTACAACAGGTTCAAGCGAAATATTTTGAAATCCATTTTCAAATAGATATTTTGCTGAATTAAAAATTGATTTTGTTTCTTCTGTGAAAGTACCCCTGATATAATAACCAGAATCTCTTTTTTTAATTAAATTATTAACTTTTGGATATATGAAGTCAAAACTTCCATTACCATTTTTAAATTTTCTAAATTTATCATTCACTTCTTTTGGTCCATCAAGTGATATTATTAAACTAATCTTATTTTCATTTAAAAAATTAATTTTATCATCTGTAAGAAGAGTTCCATTTGTTGTTAAAGAGAATCTTAAATTTTTATTATTTTTTTTACTTTCATTTAAACCATAGATGATTGTTTCTTTAATAACCTCCCAGTTTAAAAGAGGTTCTCCACCAAAAAAATCAATTTCAATATTCTTATTCTTTGAATTTTTTATTAAAAAGTCAACTGAATCTTTAGCAACTTTAGAAGTCATCAATCTATTTTCTTTTCCATAATTTCCTTCATCAACAAAACAATAATCACAGTTCATATTACAAGTTTGAGACACAAGAAGGCAGAGAGATTTTAAATTTTCAGGTTTGTTAAATTTTGGATTAAAATTTTTATAAATTTTAAGTTCTTCTAAAAAAAATTTATTTTTAGGAAAATTTTTTAAATTCAAATTATTATATGAGTTTTTATCTATTTCAATTAAACTACCTGAAATTGGAAAGAAAACAAAAAATCTTTTTAAAAATGAAAATTTATGAAAGAAAGGAGGCTTAGAATATATATGTTTTGTCCTTTCTATCTTTTTCACAAGTTTGATTTCCGACTGTCATTGATGTTTTACAAGCAGATTTGCAGGGTGTTGGACACTCCCTACAGTTTAAATTTATTTTATTGATAAATGGCTTGTTTTTTATAACTTTAATCTTCATCTTTCCTCCTTTACTTTTCTATTTTATCAATTCCGATATAAGGAATCAAGACCTCTGGAATTGAAATAGAGCCGTCTTCATTTTGGTTATTTTCTAAAACTGCAGCAAAACATCTTCCAATTGCTACCCCTGAACCATTAAGGGTATGAACAAATTCAATATCTCCACTTTTTCTTCTAAATTTTGTATTCATTCTTCTTGCTTGAAAATCAGTACAATTTGAACATGAAGATATTTCAACATATCTATTATATGATGGCATCCATACTTCAATATCATATGTCTTACTTGCAGAAAAACCTGCCATGTCACCAGTTGATAGAAGAACTACTCTATATGGTAAATTTAAACTTTTTAAAACATCTTCAGCATCAAGCACTAATTTTTCAAGTTCATCATAAGAATTCTCTGGTTTAACTATTTTAACAAGTTCAACTTTATTAAATTGATGAACCCTAATTAAGCCTCTTGTATCTCTTCCTGCCGCCCCTGCTTCTTTTCTAAAACATGCAGTATAAGAAACATAATATTTTGGAAGTTCATCTTCATTTAAAATTTCATCTTTATGAAGATTTGTAAGTGGAACTTCAGCGGTTGGAACTAACCATAAATCCTCATCTAAAACTTTATACATATCTTCTCCAAATTTAGGAAGTTGTCCTGTGCCAACCATGATATCACTTCTAACTAAAAAAGGGGGAAATATCTCTTTATATCCATGCTTCTTTGTATGTAAATCGAGCATAAAGTTTATCAATGCTCTTTCAAGAGTTGCACCAAGACCTTTATAAAGTGAAAATCTCGAACCAGATAACTTACTTGCTCTTTCAAAATCAAGAATTCCTAAATTTTCTCCAATATCCCAGTGGGGTTTAATTTCAAAATCAAATTTTCTTATTTCTCCATTTTTTCTTATTTCAACATTACTTTTTTCATCGGGACCTATAGGCACTGATTCATGTGGAATATTAGGAATTCTTAGAACTATGTCATTAAGAGTATCTTCAGTATCTTTTAATTTTTCTTTAATATCTTCTATGCTATCCGAGAGATTTTTTGATTCAAGAAGAAGATCTCCAATATCTTCTCCTTTTTTCCTCATCTCCCCTATAATTTTAGATTTATTATTCAATTCATGTTTTAAATCTTCAAATTCTTTTAATAAAGAAAGTTTTTCTTTATCAACTCTTAAAAATTCATCAAGGATATCTTCTGAATAACCCCTATTTTTTAAAGATTCTCTTACAATTTCAGGATTCTTTCTTATAAACTTTATATCAAGCATCAATATCCTCCAATCAAAAATAATAATTAAATTTTTAATACATTTTTAAATTTAATCAAGTGCTTTATAAAAATAAATATTTCAAAAATTTGAAAGTTTTGGTTTTTCTGTTTTAATGTTAGTTTTTTTTAATTTTAGTAAACCTTCATTTTTTAATCTATCAACAATTAAACCCATCTTTGCATAAGTGTATTTTTCGCTTGTATCTTTAAAGCCAATCTCTAAAAATTTATTTGATTCAATAAAGAATAGATATTGAATAACATTTGATATTCCTTCTGGTGCATCTCTATTTTTATCAATATATAGATCAATAACATCAATCATGGGAACATCTTCTTCAAGAATCTCTCCATTTTTTACAAGATTTTTTAATTTTTCATTCAGTTCATTTGTTTCTTTATGATTTTTTACAAGAACCATAGCAACATCTGAATCATATTCAATATCTCCACCACCAGTTGAATGAAACATTGTTGGCCTATCAATTCCTTCTTCATCAAGTTTACATCCTTCTTTATCAAGAGATGAAATTGCAACAATTGGCGATTTTAAAGAAAGTGATAGCATTGCTATTTTTGATGAAAGTTCATCAACTTTTTCTTCAAGAGAAATTTTTGGCGATTCAATAGGAATTTTTTGTATATAGTCAAAAAAGATCACAACATTTTCGCATCTATGACTCTGCATTATATTGTATGCATGAGCCTCAATTTTCTCAAGGGTATCTGTGCTTGCACCCTCGATTATATATAAAAATGAAGAATATTCCTGAAATCTTTTATATGCTTCATCAAATTTATTAAATTCATCTTCATTTAAATCTCCAGAAATAAGTTTAACTGGATTTATATATGACTCCTGTGAAAGAATTCTTAAATTTAAAATTCTTGATGTTTGTTCCCATGAATAATAAAGAACCGGAACCCTTTCATTTCTTATAATATTAGTTGCAAGATGAAGTAAGAAATTTGTTTTTCCTCTTCTTGGTGCACCTGCAATTGCATAATAAAATCCAGGCCTTAAACCAAGTAAAGTTTTATCAAGAGAAATAAATGGTTCAATAGAAAAACCATGAAACTTTCTTTTCTCATATATATCCCTTATTATATCCTTAACTACTATTTCTGAGGGGACAAGTTTTTTATGTAATCTTTCAATTGCAATTTTCTGTAATTCTTCTGACATTGTAACTGAAAATTGTGATATATCTTCTGCTTTATGTGGTCCTCTTCTTTCAACAAAATCAATAATTTCATCAGCGATATTAATTAATCTTCTTTCACCATTTCTTATTCTTAAAATATCAATATATGAAATTAAAAGAGCAAGATTTGGGGTTTCAATCTTTTCTATCTCATCAAGAAGATTTTTAATATCAACATCCATTACTCCCTTTTTTTCAAGATGTCTATTTAGTGTTTGAAAATCGAGAACTTCTGTTTCGCCTTTCCCTTCATATATGTCGAAAATAGCATTTAATATCAAAATAGTTTTTGGGTCTTCAAAGTACTCACTTCTAAAACCTTCAGATAAACTTTTAGTTATTGCGAACCTATCAACAATAAAACCCTTTAAAATTTTCTTTTCTATTTCTATACTCATATTTAAATTATACTATAATGGAACAAAAATTATTTTTGTAAACTCTAAATTTTGAAACAAAAAGTAAGAAAAGAAGTTTATAATTAAAAGGAGGTAAATATGATTAAAAAATTAATTTTGATTTTTACATTGATTTTGTTAGGAATGAGTTTCCTAACAATTAATGTTAATGCAAACATTACTGGTGTAATTTTTTCACCTAATACCCCTGGGAATCAGACAACTCAGGGAGATGACACAGCAGGGAAGTTAAATACTTATTGGATTGTTTCTATAAATTTTAATAACGTTAATCCACTTCTTCAAAACGGAGATATTTTGATAATTACATTTCCTACTGGTTTTAATTTTAGTGGATCAACAATTGGTATTACATTAAACACAATTGGAGCTACATTTGGAACTATAACAAAATCATTAAATGTAATAAATATACCTGTAACAGGAAATCAAACCACCTCTGGTCAAATTGATATAAGCATTACTAATGCTATAAATACAACAAAAGCTGGAAATTTAGTAGGTAATGTAAGAGTTAAAAGAGGATATAATTACATTATTAATATTAATGGGAATATAAAAGTTATTCCAGATTTAATTAATCAGATGGTTGTTAAACCAAATCCATACAATAGTTTTGTAGGGGACACAAAAAGTTTTTATGCTGAAAGTTATGATCAATATGGAAATAAAAGAACACAGGTGCAATCAATTTATGGTTGGGAAGATAAATTTGATTGGTCAATTATTCCAATTTCTGATCCTGACCCAGGTTCTGCAATATTTACAACAACTAATACCAATGTAGATAATGTAGCAGTTCAAATGACAGATTGGGGGCACATTCAACTTAAAGCACAATATCCTCCAGGAGGTGGTTATACGCATTATGGAATTTCAGATATTTATATAATAAGTCAAATTTCAACTCCAAAAGTTGATGTTGACCCACCTTATGCAGGATCTCCTGCCGAATATAATATTAGATTTAATCTCGGTCCAAATGGAGGAGTTGTTGGTGGAGTTGATTATGTTACAATTACTTTTCCTTATGATACATTTATACCATTTGGATTTCCATTTTTTGGAGCACTCATTAATGGTTATCCTGTTTCAATATCTTATGTTTCTGTTAGAACTGTCAGGTTAGTATTTCCATATTCCTTACCTAATGGTGCGTTTGTTGTTGTAACATTTCCAATTAGTACTGGAATTATTAACCCAACAAAATCTGGAACTTATACTCTTCAAGTATCAACTTCAAAAGAGCCAACTCCAGTTACATCTTATCCTTATACGATTTATTACTCAGTGATATCAAGACCAAAAGTAGAGGTTGAACCAAATGTTGTTGATACAGAAGCAAAATACACAATTGAATTTAGAACAGGGACATCAGGTGCATTAATTAAAGATTATGATTTGATTGCAATAAAATTTCCTGATGATACATATATTCCATCTTATGGAGACAATAATGAGGTAACAATTAATGGATATAATCCAAGTGATGTAATAATTTCAACTGGAAGAAAAATTTCACTTAAAGTTCCTATAAATATTTCAAATAATTCAAATGTAAAAATTATTTTTACTGAAAATTTTGGAATTAAAAACCCAACAAAGAGTGGTGATTACACTCTTCAGGTTGCAACAAGTAGAGAGCCAACATATGTAACTTCATATTCATATAAAATTGTTGAATCAATCATTTCAGATTTAAGAGTTGAGGTTAACCCACCTGTTACAAAAGTTGAAGCAGAATATAGAATAAGTTTCAATACAGGAAAACATGGTGCACTTGTTGAGGGAGAGGCAATTTATATTAAATTTCCATCATATACAAAACTTCCAAATGATATTGATAAAAATTTAATTTCAGTAAATGGAGTTAGTTTATTGAAAAATGTAATAATTGATTCTTCAAATAAAATTTTAACAATTAAAACCCCGATTAAACTGAACAATGAGGAAAAAGTTGAGATTTTAATTTCAAAAGAATCAGGAATTAAAAATCCAGATTCCCCAGGAGAATATAAATTAAAGGCATGGACTGAGAAAGAGAAAACAGAAGTAACATCCTCTTCATATACACTCATTGAATCAATGTTAACCTCTATTTCTACAAAAGTAGTTCCACCTTCAATAAATAGAGCAATTTCTCTTGAAATAAAATTAAGAACAGGACCTGGTGGCTCTTTAAATGTAAATGATTATATTTATATAAAATTTCCTCAAAAATTTGATATTCCAACAAATATTAAACCATCTTCAATTACTATAAAGGGAATTCCTTTATCAAAAGCCCCATCTATATCAAAAGATAAATTAATGCTAACAATTCAAACACCAGTACCAGTTGGGAAAGAAGAGGAATTTACTATAAATATTTTACAAGATGCTAATATAAAAATTATTGAAGAAGGAGAATATTATTTAATTATTTATACATCAAGAGAGCCAAATGCTATCAACACAAAATCTTTTCTTGTTTACCCTCAACCAGAAACAAAAATCATTCTTTCAAAACCTGAACCAGATGGTTTGAATGGATATTATACAACAACTCCAGTTATAACATTTTCCTCATTTTCAAAATATGATAAAGAACCTCAAGTTTTCTTTAAGTGGGATAGTGGATCATGGATAGAATATAAAGGTTTAGTTACTCCACCAGAAGGGATTCACACCCTTTATTATTTTGCAAGAGATAAACTTGGAAGTGAAGAGGAGATAAAAGAAAAAACATTTAAACTTGATACAACAATTCCAAAAATATTAAATTTAAATATAAGCGATGGATTATATGTAAATAAAGATAAAATTGAAATTACTGGTATGGTTTCAGAACTTAATTCAGTTTTAATAATTCAGGGTAAGAAAGTCAATATTAATTCTGATGGGTCATTTAAAATAGAGATAGAACTTTTTGAAGGAACAAATTCCATAACTTTTGTGCTAATAGATATTGCTGGAAATGAGTTTCTTGATGTTATAAAAATTATTAAAGACACTATTCCGCCTGAACTAACCATTGAATATCCTTTACAATGGATAACAGTACATGATAAAATTATAGAAATAAAAGGTAAGGCTGAGATAGGAGGTAAATTAACGCTAAACGGAAGAGAAGTTTTAATAAGGGAAGATGGAAAATTTGAAGGTTTTATTGAACTAACAAAATCTGGAACAAATGTTCTTGATTTTATTTTAGTTGATAAAGCAGGAAATATTACAAGAGAAAATATTGGTGTAATATGGGTGCCAAAGGTTAAAATAGAACTTATAATTGGAAAAGTTGAAGCAAAAGTAAATGAATATATTAAAATTCTTGATTATCCACCATTTATCTATAATAGTAGAACTATGGTACCATTAAGGTTTATAGGTGAATCAATAGGTGCAATAGTTGAATGGGATTCAGTCGTAAGAATAGTTACAATAACATTAGAGGATAGTTCAGGTTTAAAAAAGATATTAAAATTATCTCCAGATTCTTTGGTTGCATCCTTAAATGGCAAGGCATATCAAATGGATACTCCTCCTGTTATAAGAAACGATAGAGTTTATGTACCAGTAAGATTTATAATGGAAGCATTTGGTGCAAAAGTTGAATGGAATGAGAAGGAGAGAAAGATTTTAATATCTTATCCAGAGGTGAATTAATTCACCTCTTGATTTTTTTAAATTTAATAGTAAAAATAGTTTATAAAAAAGGGGATTTTTAGTGAAACAAGAAAAGGAGGTTTAAAACTAATGAAAAAAGGAAGGATAGTCCTTCTAACTTTTATAATTATTTTCACCCTTTTATCAATTTATATCCCAAAAGTTTATGGTGGCCCTGCAACACATTTTGAAGTAATTGTTCCATCAAAAGCTAAAATTGGTGTTCCATTTAATATTACAATTAAGGCACTTGATGCAAGTAACCTTTTAGCATCTCCTTCTTATACAGGAACAGTAAATCTTTTAGTTCCATCAGGTTTTGCAATTGATCCAAATCAAGTTATTTTTGATGGTTCTGAAGGAAGTCAAAAAAATGTAACTGTTAAATTGTCAGCAAATGATCTTACAAATAGGACCACAACCACAATTACTGCCAATGATGGTGTTATTACTCCAGGAATCTCTTCTGGTTTTCAAGTTACAGGTGGAAATCCATCTCATCTCGAAGTTATCCCAACCTCGATTTCTGGAAGTAATTATAATGTTTTTACTATTGTTTCTACAGGTGATAGAGATGATGGTCTTTCTCTTGTAAGTTTTAATGTTAATGAATATGTGTATGATAAAAATTCTGATGGTAAACTTTCAGAGGTTGACTACATTTACTATTCAACTGATGGAACTGTTAATGCTGGTGATATAAGGTTAACTCCAGTAGTTGCTGGTAGTAATACATATCCCGCAGGGTCAGTTGTACGCTCTTCTGATAGTGATGTTGGTTGGCTTTTAGTTTCCTTAGGTGGTACAAGCAATAAGCACCTTGAGAATATAAAAGATGATGGAAGATATAATTATGGTGAACTATTATATGTAGATAATGACCTTAGTGGAACAGTAAACAATGGAGATGAAAGACGTTCAACAACCCCTGGATATTACTTAGTTAATGCAGGTAATCCATTCACTATTGAAGTAAGAGCTTATGATGAATGGAACAATATTGTATGTGACTACAATCAATCTATAGTTTTCAATTCAAGTGATTCTCAAGCTATCTTTTCACCATCAAATTATAATTTTATCCTATCTGATAATGGAAAACACACATTTGTGAATGGAACTACTCTTAAAACTAGTGGAACTCAATGGATAAATGCTTTAGATAGTGGAGGTATTCAAGATTTAATGCCTCCATTAATTAAAGTTAGTACATCAACCCTTCACCATTTTGAATTTTATAATTTTTCAACAACAACTCCCGTAGCAGGAACTTCATTTAGCTTTAGAGTGAAGGCTGTTGATGCATATGGCAATACTATTACAAATTATACAGGTACTGTTCATTTTTCAACAACTGATACACACACTTCAGTGAGTTTGCCACCAAACTATACCTATTTGTTAACTGATAATGGAGATAAACTTTTCAGCACGACCTTAATCACTGCTGGAACTCAAACTATATATGTAGAAGATACATCTAATCCTTTAATAAAAGGAAATGGCACAGTGAATGT